>SLNH01000183.1 GCA_007133195.1 Nannocystineae bacterium
CGGCCCGCGGCCCCGCCGGGACCCCGAAGCAGGCCACCATGACGAGCGCCTCGAGCCACGCGTCGGGGTCGTCGACCACCAAGGCGCCGTGGGCGCGCAGGTAGGCGGCGCTGGCGGCGTGGCCTGCGCGCCGCTCGCCCCGCTCCTCGGCGAACGCGTCCAGCACGGCGATGGGGCGGCCGGACTCCGCGGCCCGCACGCAGGCCGGCGCGAGCTTCGCCGCCTCGGCAGTGGCCAGCGGCTCACACGGCGCCAGCCCGATCGCTCCCGCGTCGCCCATGGCCGCCTGATCGACTGGCGCCCGCACGGCGGTGATGCCCCGCACCTCGAGCGCGCCGGCCGCGGCGTCCGCCGTCGCCGGATCGTCGATCGCGAGCGCGATGCGGATCCCGGTGGCGGGCTGCGGGCGCAGCATGGCGCTCATCCCACGGGCGCGGGGATCGGCCTTCCCGCCCTGTACACGATGACACCGGCCACGAAGGCCGATGCTAACGGGATTCACGGGTCGCGATCAACAATTCTCCTCGGCGCGGCCCTCAGGCAAAGCCGCGATCGCGAAACGCACCGCCCCGTGTCCGGCTCGAACTCCAGGCCGTGCCGCGCGCACACGAGCCGCCCCGCATCGACGAAGCCGTCGGACAGCGGCCCGCCGTCGTGCGGGCACGCATCCGGCACCACGTAGGCGGTCCCGTCCTCGACGACGACGACCGCGACGTCTTCGCCGCCCGCTCCGCGCGCAGCGGCGACCGACCCGCGCGGGCAGCGCGCGAGCGCCTGCGCGACGGGAGGACGCCGCGGAGCCTCCGGGGCATTCGGATCTTCACCGAGGAGATCGCAAGCGACGGCGTAGATGCTCGGCTCGGCCACGGTCATCACGTTACGAAACCGGTCTGACATCGCCGACCCCTTGCTCCAATTCCCGTCTGCGGCGGCTCGATCGAGTGGCTGAGAATCCGGCTCAAACGACATGACCGAGAACTTGCGAAAATTTTTCGCTTGAACGAGCCTAGGAAATTGGCTTTTTTGGCTCCGCTCGCCTCGTTGGAGTTACCGCATGACCGTACGAACCTTTCCGAGGGCCAGCCTGCTCGCGGCGCTCGCACTTACACCCTTGGCTTGCGAGGGCCCTGAAGGTCCCCCAGGAGACGTCGGCCCCGAGGGGCCAGAGGGACCGTCTGGCTCTGATGGACCTACGGGGCCGGACGGCGATCCGGGCGACGACGCCGTGTTCGCTGGCCCCGGCCTCGAGCTCGAAATCACCGGTGCCGACATCGGCGACGACGGGGTGGCCACGGCCACGTTCCGGATCACCGACGAAGACGGACTCGGCCTCGACAAAGACGGGTTAATAACGCAGGGCCCGGTGAGCGCGTCGTTCGTGCTCGCGTGGCTGGGCGAGGGCGACGACGAGCGGGTGGGCCAGTACACGGCCTACACGACCCGCGAGGTGACGAGCGAGATCACCGGCGACACCGCCGTGCAGGCGTCTGCGGACCAGGGCGGCACGTTCGAGCCGCTCGAGGAGCGCGGAACATATCTTTACACGTTCGGAACCGAGATCGACGTCGAGGACCAAGACGCGACCCATACGGTCGCGACGTATGCGACGCGCCAAGTCGAGGGCGAGCGCTACGTGGCGAACGCCACCTACGACTTCGTGCCCGCGGGCGGCGAGGCGAAAACGCGCGAGCTCGTGACGCAGGAGGCGTGCGAGGCTTGTCACGGCGAGGGGGAGCTCGAGGCCCACGGCGGCGCCCGCCGGGACTTCGAGCTGTGCATCACCTGCCACTCCCCGCAAACCTGGGATCCCGACACCGGTAACACGGTGGATATGGCGGTCATGATTCACAAGATCCACGCGGGGGCGGAGCTTCCGAGCGTGCAGGCGGGCGAGCCCTACAAGCTCATCGGGTTTGGGCAGCGCGTGCACGACTACTCGGACGTCGTTTACCCCCAGCCGATCCAAAACTGCGAGAGCTGTCACGACGGTCCCGATAACGACACCCACCTGATGGCCACGACCGACAATTGCTCGTCTTGCCACGACACCACCTCGTTCGAGGATCCGCCGCCCGACGGCATGGAGCTCCACGCGGGTGGGCCGCAGCCCGACGACGCGAATTGCACGGTGTGCCATGCGGCCGAAGGAGGGCTGTCCGGCGTTCGCGACGTTCACTACACGCCGCTCACGCACCCGGACAGGCCCGTGCTCACGCTCGACATCCTCGAGGTTTCGAACACCGGACAGGGCGAGTCGCCCGAGCTTACGTTCCGCGTGGAGGAAAGCGGCGAGCCGCGGGATATCATCGCCGAGCCCTTGGACGGCCTTCGTGCCACCATCGCCGGCCCGAACGTGGACTTCGCCTACCACGACGAAACCGTGATCCAGGGGAATAACGCCGTTGGCACGCTGGGCCCAGCGGGATCACCCGGGGAGTTCGTCTACAGCTTCGACGCGGCCGACGCGATTCCCACGGATGCCGAGGGGAGCTACACGATCGGCATGGAGGGGCACCTTCGGTTCCAGGGGGCGCGGATCCCGGCGTACAGCCCCACGCAGCCGTTCGCCGTGACCGACGACGACGCGCTCGCTCGGCGCAAGGTCGTTTCCACGGAAAAGTGCGAGCAGTGCCACGACACGCTCGCCGCCCACGGCGGACAGCGGATGAACGCGCAGTACTGCATCACCTGTCACAATCCCACGCTGGCCAACGAATCCGGCGCTCCGCGCCCCGCCGATCGCGAGGTGTTCGTGGAGTCCACGGACTTTCGCGTGATGATCCACAAGATCCACGCGGGCCAGATGCTCACCCAGTCCTACGCCCTCGGCGGGTTTCAATTCCCGAGCCCCGACAATCCCGAGGGTACCCAACACGTGTTCAACGATTTGCGCTACCCCGCGCCGCTCGAGGACTGCTCGCAGTGCCACGAGGCCGGGACCTACGACCTTCCCCTCGGCCCCGACTTCGTCGATACGGTCACGCTCGTGCGCGACTGCGCCGTGCCCGGCGACGACAACTACTGCGAGGAGCTAAACGTCGTGGAGACGTTCGAGACGCCGGCCGAGACCGCCGCGTGCACCTCGTGCCACGACAGCCCCGCCACGGCTGCGCACGCCGTGATCAACACGACCGGCGCCGGCGACGAAAGCTGCGCCACGTGCCACGGTCCCGGCGCCGCCTACGATGCTACGGAGGCGCATCTGCCGTGATCAAGCCGCGGCGATCGCGAAGGGGCATGGGGCGAGGCAGGGCGATGTCGTGCCGGCGCAGCTCGCGGTGAAGCGCAGCGCTGTCGGGATCGCGCCCGTGTGCCTCCTCGTCCTTGCGGTGGGGTGCACGGGCGAGCGCGAGCGGCCACCTTCCGCCGACCCGTGCCCCACGTGGCAGGACGATCTCGCGCCGGCGATCGATGCGGCGTGCGCCTCGTGCCATGGAGCCGAGGAGCCGGCGGCGGGCTATGACCTATCGTCTTACGAGGGGGCGATCGCGCCGGACGCGCGCGGGCGACCCCGGGCCGCTGTGGGCGATGAGACCTCACCGATCCTCCGCGCCGCCGATCCCGAGCGCGCCGAGCCCCCGCATGACGACGTGGCGGATCCGGGGCTGTTTTCCGAGCTCGAGGCGTGGGTGATGCGCTGCGAGCTGTCCTACGTGGACTCGCGGATCCACGAGCCGGGGATCATGAACCCCCGAGACGACGACTTTCACGGCGCGCTCCTTCGCGACCTCGGCTGGGATTTCGGCGAGTGCGCCGCGTGCCACGGCGCCGACTTCGAGGGGGGCGTGTCGGAGGCCTCGTGCACGAGCTGCCACGCGGAGGGGCCGACCGACTGCGAGACCTGCCACGGCGATCTCGAGGACAGCGCGCCGCACGCCGCGCACCTGGGCGGCGGCGCGATCGCTCGCCCCTTAGACTGCCAGGCGTGCCACCCGACGCCTGACGACTACCGGGATCCTGGCCATATTTTCGGCGAGGACGGGGAGGTGTTGGACGAGCCCGCGGCCATCGAGTTCGGCGCGCTCGCCCGCCATACGCCACCCGGGTACGACCGGGATGGCCCTCCTCGCTACGACCGGGACACGCAAACGTGCACGAACGTGTACTGCCACGGGGGCGCCTTCGATGATCCCGCGGCGTCGCAGACCGCCCCCACCTGGACGGATGCGCCGGACCAGGCCGCCTGCGGCACCTGCCACGGCGATCCGCCCGCCGATCACGCCTCGGAGGCGTGCGGTCACTGCCATCCGACGATGCCGCGCGACGGCACCCGGGTGCTCGATGTAAACCTTCATGTAACGGGCGAGGTGGCGATTCACGGAGACGGCGACTGCGCGGACTGTCACGGCACCGGCGAGTTCGGCGCCCCGCCGCCCGATCTCGCGGGCCGCACGAGCACCGATTTCGTGACGGTGGGCGCGCACCGCGCGCACCTGCAGACGGGGATAAGCGCGCCGCTTCGCTGCGAGGCGTGCCACGTGGTCCCGGACGAGCTGCACAGCCCCGGGCACATCGACACGCCGCCGCCGGCGGAGGTGTTCCCGCCGGGGCACGAGTCGCTGGCCCATGCGGGCGGCGCCGAGCCGTCCTGGGATCGGGACACGGCCACCTGTTCCGACGTCTACTGCCACGGCGGGGGCGATCTCGGCGGGGACGGCGCGCCAGGCGTAAACCGGGAGCCCAGGTGGACGGCGGTGGGGGAGGGCGAGGCCGCGTGCGGCGGCTGCCACGGCGTGCCGCCGGTAGACGACGATCACGAGCCGGATTTCGGGCTAACCGACTGCCACACCTGTCACGGCGACACCGTCGATCAGTTCGGGAACATCATCGTCACCGGCCCGCCCGGCGCCCGCGAGAGCGCCCACATCGATGGAGAGCTCGATGCCGACTAGTGTCCCGTATCTGCAATTCTTCTCAGAAGTCCGGTGGAGAGCAGATACGGACACGAAAGAGACGGGTTCCTGATTCAGGAGACTAGCTTGGACCAGACGATCCTCGGCCACCACCCGCTGTTTGCCGGCGCCGCGATCGCGCTCGCCGTGCTCGCCGCGCTCGTCCTCATCTGGTTTTTGATCGCCAGGCCGCCGCTCAATGTGCCCACGAAGTTCTTGCTCTTGCTCGGACTCGGCATTTTGCCCATCGGGGCGGCCATGTCGGGCAACGTGGCGGGATTCGAGCACACGACCACCACCGAGTTTTGCGGCTCCTGCCACGTGATGGAGCCCTACGCGGACAGCTCGCGCGATCTCGAGACCGGCGGCCTCGCCGCCATCCACGGCCAAAACGCCGCGATCGGCGAAAACAACTGCTACGCGTGCCACAAGGACTACGGCATGTTCGGCGCGGTGACCACGAAGATCGGCGGCTTCGATCACATGCGCGCCTACTACTCGAAGTACTGGCGCATGCCCCTCGAGGAGGCGGTGCCCGAGCTATACATCTACGAGCCGTTTCCGAACGAAAACTGCATCTACTGCCACTCCACGCGGCTTCCGAGCTTCGAAAAAGTGGGCGATCACGCCGGCCTCCTCGACGAGGTGCGCACGGGCGAGGTGAGCTGCGTGGGCTCCGGCTGTCACGGGCCGGCGCACCCGTTCAGCAAGGAGGGCGGCGCCTTGGGGGGAGGCTCGAATTGAGGCGGTTTCTGCGGGCGCTCGGCAAGCCTTACAACTTGCTCCGCCTCGCGGCCGCCGGGGCGCTGCTTGCGCTCGCGCTCATGGTGGCGGCGTTCTTGCTCCCCGGCCCCGTGCCGCTGATCCTGTTCATGAGTCTCGGCCAGGGCCTGGGCACGCTCTCGTTCGTGGCGTACCTCGTGGTCATCGCGCTCGAGCTGCGGCGCGCGGGCGTGCTAAGCCCGAAGGACAGCGGCGATGACGGCGTCGGGGCGGACGACCGCGAGCGCGCCTCCGCCGAGCGCGGAGGCGATCCGGAAGGCGCCGGCCGAGGCGACGCGCCATGACGCGGGCGCGCGCGTTCACTGCGGCGCTGTTCGCACTCGTCGTGGTTGCGCTCGTCGTCGCGCCTGTGGCGGGCGCGGAGCCGCTTCGCCTGCGGGCCAACGCCCTGGCCACCGCCGAGTCACCGGCGGGGCTCATGACCCTCGAGGCCTCGGGGCAGGGGAGGCCGTGGCTCGCGGCCGAGGCGCTCGTGTGGATGGGCGCCGAGCCGGACCTGGACGGAAACGCGCTCGTCGTCGCGCTCGTGGCCCGCGATCCGGATCGACGCGCACAGGCGCGCGTCGGCCGGTTCGTCGCCTCGCCCGGCGCGGTGCGGCCCACGCACATCGACGGCGCGTCGGGGCGGGCGGCGCTGCCGTGGGGCGACGTCCACGCCGAGGCGTTCGGCGGCGTGCCGGTCTTGTCGGGCGCCGGCGGCCGTGCGTATAGCTGGATCGCCGGCGGCCGGGTGTCGCGTTCGCTCGGCCGCTGGGGCTCGGCGGGGGTCGGCTATATGCAGCGGCGCGAGCGCGGGCGCCTTTACGATGAGGAGCTCGCCTTAGACGCGGGCGGCGCGGCGACGAGCGATCTCGATCTCGCGGTGCGCGGCGCCTACGATCTTTCGACGCCGGGGATCAGCGAGGCGCGGGGACTCGCGGCGTGGCGCCGCGGCGACTATCGCGTGTCCGGGTTCGCGATCCACCGATCGCCGTCGCGGCTTCTGCCGGCGACCTCGCTGTTCTCGGTGCTCGGCGACGCGCCGTCGCAGCGAGTGGGGGGCGAGGTGAGCTGGCGCGCCGCCCCGAGGCTCGACGTCGTGGGCGTGGCCGCGGGGAGTTACGTGGCGCGCGAGCTCGGCGCCGATCTCGAGCTTCGCGGGACGCTCCGCCTCGATCCGCGCGGGCGCGGCGCGGTCAGCCTGGGCCTGCGGCGCCAGAACGCGCGGATCGCCGACTATACGGGCCTCCGGGCGACAGGCCGGTTTCCCGTCCATCCGAAATTCTGGCTAACCTCCGAGCTCGAGGTCGCCGTGCCCGACGAGTCGCGCGGGCGCGGCCGGGTGTGGCCGTGGGGGCTCGTGGCGCTCCGGTGGGATCCAGACAGCCCGTGGCAGGCGGCCATCGCCGTGGAGTCGAGCGCATCGCCACAACACCGGGCGCGCGCCGACGCGCTCTTGCGGGTGAGCCGCGCGTGGGAGGAGCCGTGAAAAGAGCCATCATCGCCGCGCTCGTGGTCGTGGTCGTCGCCGCCGCGTGCGCCCGCATCCTCGGCTTCGACGATAAACCCGAGCGCCCGTTCCCGCACCGCGCCCACGTCCTCGAGGGCGTTAGCTGCGTAACCTGTCACGACGGCATTCAGGACACGACCGACGAGGGGCCGCTGAATCTGCCGACCACGGAGGACTGCGTAAGCTGCCATGAGGATCCGCACGATCCGCGCGCGTGCGGAAACTGTCACGGCGATCCGGGCAAGGTCGCCACGGCGGCCGCCGATCGCGAAAACTTGCGGTTTTCGCATCGCGACCACCTGTCCGTCGTGCAGGGCAACTGCGTGCGCTGTCACGTCGGCGTCGGCGCTTCTGACGACGAGCTGAGAGCGCCCATGTCGGCATGCCTCCGCTGTCACGACCACGATCGCGAGTTTCGCGATCGCGACTGCGACGCCTGCCACCAGGAGCTCGAAACCGAGGGTACGCGGCCCCAGTCCCACCTCGTCCACGGTGACGACTTCGTCCGCGATCACGGGACTCAGGCCGCGAGCTCCGAGCAGGTGTGCGCCACGTGCCACACCGAGACGTTTTGCGCCGAGTGCCACGGCGCCGATGGCGCCGTCCCGGCGCTGCCGGCGACGCTGGCCTTCGATCGGCCCACCGGGATGAATCTTCACAGGGCGGGCTTCATGGCCCGGCACGCCGAAGAGGCGAGGGGCGATCCGGGCCTGTGCTCGAGCTGTCACACCAGCCCGGAGAGCTTTTGCCTGGATTGCCACGTCGATAGCGGCGTCGCCGGGGGGCCGGGCTCGGCGGTGAGTCCCCACCCGCCCGACTGGGTGGGGCCGGCGGGCTCGCAAAACCAGCACGGGCGCGCGGCGCGCCTCGACCCGGCGTCTTGTGCCTCGTGCCACGGCGGCGCCGGGGAGGCGCTTTGCGTGGAGTGCCATCAGGTCGGCGGAATCGGCGGAAACCCCCACCCGCCGGGATACTCGTCCAGCCGCGAGCTCCACGAGCTGCCGTGCCGGCTGTGCCACACCGGCGAGCTATGACGGGCCAGCGGGTGTTCATCGCGGTGTTTACGCTCGCGTGCCTGGGCGCGGCCCTGGCCGGCGCCGCCGTTTTGATCACGGGGCTGCGGACGGGTGAGCCCCAGGAGCCGGCCGAGGTGCCGGAGGCTTGGCAGGATGTGCGCGCGAGCCTCGGTCACGAGAGTCATCTGGCCGAGGGCCTCGCCTGCGCCGACTGCCACGATTTCGAGCGCGGGGACTTTTCGTTCATTCCGGAGGCGGGCTGTCTCGACTGCCACGAGGACACCGAGCGCCGAATTCACGGGGACGCGGGCGATGTGGGCTGCGAGAGCTGCCACCCGTTCGGAGCCGAGCGGGACGTCGCGCCAAACGCGTGCGACCGGTGCCACGACGAGGCCCAGGGCGAGGCGATGGCGATAGGCGCGCACGGCGACACCCGGTGCCAAGACTGTCACGCCCCGCACCGAGAGCCGAGTTTCGAGCCCGCGGCGTGCCGGGATTGTCACGACGAGGTGAGCGCCAGCCACGGCCCGAGACCCGATCCCGACACCTGCCTCGACTGTCACGACTTTCACGACACCGAAAAGCCCGCTGCGTGCGAAAGCTGCCACGGCGAGGGAGCGCAGCGCGTCGATCCAAGGGCCACCTTCGCCGGCCACGCGAGCTGTGAGGGCTGCCACGAGCCGCACGCCTTCGGCGCGGGCGAGGCTCGCTCGTGCGAAAGTTGCCACGCGGACACCTTCACGCTCGCAGAAGACACGGCGGGCGAGCACGCCCGCTGCGACTCGTGCCACTCCGCGCACGCCGTGCAGGAGGTGGCCGCCGCCTGCGCCGGCTGTCACGAGGTGAAAACGGATCATCCCCGCACGGCCGAGGGCGCGTGCGCCACCTGCCACCCCGCGCACCCCGAGGAGCCGAGCGCGCTCGCGGGGGCCGCCCGCACGTGCTTCGAATGCCACGGGGAGAGCTCGCCGCGCGCGTTTCACGCCGGCGCCGCCGCCTGCGCCGACTGCCACGGCGGCCACGACGTGATGGTAGAGAGCGAGGCGCTGTGCGCGGACTGCCACGCCGCCGAGGCCCGCGCCGTGGATGCCGCCGCCGGCCACGATCAGTGCGCTCAGTGCCATGAGGGCGCGGCGCACGAGCCGAGCGCGCCGCCGGTCGCGTGCGCCGAGTGCCACGCCGTTCAGGCCCGCACCGCGCCCGGTGGCCACCGAGACTGCGAGGCGTGCCACGATCCCCACGACGGCGGAATTTTGGGCCACGCCACGTGCGCGAGCTGTCACGAGCAAAAAACGCGCGGCGCCCACGGCGACCCCGCCACGTGTCACGACTGCCACCGGCCCCACGGTCCGGACGGCCCGGCGGCCCCCCCGGGGTGCGCCGACTGCCACGCGCCCGCGAACCTGCCCGGGCTTCACACGCACGCGGGCCACGAGCGCTGTGCCGACTGCCACGCGCCGCATGAACTCGAGCCGCCCAATACGCGGCGAGACTGCGCGAGCTGTCACGACGACCTGGACGATCACGAGCCCGAAGCGCGCGTCTGCACCGGCTGTCACCCGTTCGCCGACGGCGGCCGCCCTCGCAGGTGACCGTCCGTTCGCGCGCGCTTTCCCGGCCCGCGCCGCCGCGCCGCATGCGCAGGGGCGAGGACGCAAAACAGTGCTATGATCACGAGGAGTTCGGGCGAGGGCAGGCGCCCTCGACGGTTTCGCGGAAAGGGACGGTTGCGGATGACCCGAAGTGCGAGCGATGGGGCCGGGCACGGCGAAGCTGTGCCCCGCGTCGGCGTGAGCCGATGTCTGCTCGGGGACTCGGTTCGCTACGACGCCGGGCACAAGCGCGACCGGTACGTGACCGGCGCGCTGGCCCGCCACGTGGAGCTCGTGGCGGTGTGCCCCGAGGTGGAGGCGGGGCTCGGCGTACCCCGAGAGGCGATGCACCTCGAGGGGGATCGGACGACCCCGATGCTGATCACGACCAAGACTCGACGCGACCTCACCAAGACGATGCGCTCGTGGGCCAGCGCCAAAGCCGAGGAGCTGGCCCGCCTCGAGCTCGACGGGTTCGTACTCAAGAGCAAGTCGCCGAGCTGCGGGCTCGAGCGCGTGCCCGTACATCGCGGGGTCGGCGCGGCGCCGCGGCCTGGCCGCGGGCTGTTCGCGAGCGCCCTACTCGAGGCGATGCCGGATGTTCCCGCCGAAGAGGAGGGGCGCCTTCACGACGCGGCGCTTCGCGAGAACTTCGTCGTGCGGGTGTTTTCGCACCGCCGGTTTCGGCTCGCTGCCAGGCGGCCGCGCTCGCGCGGCGCCCTCGTGGACTTTCACACCCGCCACAAGCTGCTGCTTTTATCCCGGGACGAAACCGCGATGCGGGCGCTCGGCCGGCTCGTGGCGGGCGCGAGCGAGCGCGATACGGACGAGCTGTTCGTCGAGTACCGGGGCCGATTTTTCGACGCCCTCACCGCAAGGCCCACGCCGGAGCGGCATACGAACGTCCTCCAGCACATCGCCGGTCACCTGCGCGAGGTGGTCGGCGACTGGGACCGCCGCGAGATCGCCGCCGCCATCGAGCGCTACCGAGTGGGGGAGGCGCCGCTCGTCGTGCCGCTCACCCTCCTTCGCCACCACGCCGACAAGCACGACATCGGCTACGCCCTGTCCCAGGTGTATTTGTTCCCCAGCCCGGGCGAGCTGCTTTTGCAAAACCGAGCCTAGAGCGCCGAATCGGATCGCGGTCTTCAAACCGGTCGCCGCTCTACGGATCCGGGAACCCGGGCGCGGGGCCGCACTGGCCGCGCTGGCGGAGCAGGTGATCCACGATCACGAGGCGCATCATCGCCTCCACGATGGGCACCGCCCGCGGCAGCACGCACGGGTCGTGCCGGCCCCGCGGCTTGAGCGTAGCCGGGGCGCCGCCGCGGTCGACCGTGGGCTGCTCGCGCATGACGGTGGCGGTCGGCTTGAAGGCCACGCGCAGGTGGATGGTCTCGCCGTTGGAGATGCCGCCCTGCACGCCGCCCGACCGGTTGCTCTCGGTGCGGATGCGTCCCTGATCGTCGGTGGTGAACAGGTCGTTGTGCTCCGAGCCCCGTAAGTACGTCCCCGAGAACCCCGAGCCGATTTCGAAGCCCTTGGCGGCAGGGATGCTCAGCATGGCCTTGGCCAGATCGGCCTCGAGCTTATCGAACACCGGATCGCCGAGCCCAGGCGGGACCCCCCGCGCCACCGCCTCCACCGTTCCGCCCAGCGAATCGCCCTGCTTGCGCGCCGACTCGATGAGCGCGGTCATCGACTCCGCCGCGGCCGGGTCCGGACACCGCACGGCATTTGCGTACGCCGACGCGCGGGTCACCTGATCGGGATCGACGCGCGGCTCGATGTCGCCGACCCGCGCGACCCATCCGCATACGTCCACCCCTAGCGGAGCCAGCACGGCGCCGGCGACCGCACCCGCCGCGACGCGGCCCACGGTCTCCCGCGCGCTCGCGCGGCCGCCGCCGCTCTCGGCGCGGATGCCGTACTTGGCGTCGTAGGTGTAGTCGGCGTGCGACGGCCGGTAAAGGTCGCGCATTTCGCGGTAATCGCGGCTGCGCGCGTCGGCGTTCTTGACGGCCAGCGCGATGGGGGTGCCGAGGCTTTTGCCCTCCTCGACTCCGGAGAGGATCTCGACCCGGTCGGACTCCTTGCGCTGCGTCGTGAGCCGGCTTTGCCCGGGGCGGCGCTTGTCGAGCTCCTCTTGGATGCGCTCCTCGGCGATCTCGACCTGCGGCGGACAGCCGTCGATCACGACCCCGATGCCGGGGCCATGGGATTCTCCCCAAGTGCTGATGCGGAAGAGCCTCCCGAAGCTCGAACCCATGCGCGCAGTCTAGCACGCGACGGATGCTTGGGCTCACCGCCCGTGATTCGGGTGGCAACGCCTTTCGCCGAGCATCTGCCCACAGGTATCGGCCTTGCGCCGGCGCGCGCCTGTGACTACGGTCCCAGTGGGATCTCGTGTCGCGTGCGCGTCGCCGGCCAGGCGTCGCCAGGGCTCAAAAAGGTGAGGGGGCATGAAATCGTACAATCCGTCTGACCTTCGCGTTGTCGGGCTCTTCGGCCACCGAGCCGCCGGCAAGACGAGCGCGGCCGAGGCCCTCCTGTACGGCGCCGGCGCGACGAGCCGGCTCGGGCAGGTAGAGTCTGGAAATCTAACTCTCGAGCTCGACCAGGAGGCCCTCGAGCGGCAGATGACGGTCCAGATTTGCGCCGGCTTCTTCGAGCACGGAGGTTGCCGAGTTTCGCTTTTGGACACGCCGGGCGACAGCAACTTCTGGGGGGCGACAAATCGGGCTCTGGGCGTCGTGGACGCGGGCCTCGTCGTGGTGAGCGCGGCCGACGGCATCGAGCCGATGGCGCTTCGCACGGCCCAGGAGCTCGGCGAGCTCGGCGTCCCGCAGGCGGTCATCGTCACCAAGCTCGACAAGGACAACACGAGCTTCCTAAGCGTGGTGGACGAGGTGAAGACCGAGCTATCCAAGGAGGCCGTCGCGCTGTCCTTGCCGATGCAAAGAGGCGGCGCCCTCGCGGGTGTGGTCAGCCTGGTGACGCGCCGGGCGTACGCGGTGGAAGGCGAGCGCGTCGTGGAGACCGACGTTCCGGCAGACATGGCCGATGAGGTCGCGACCGCGCGCGAGCTCTTGTTCGACGCCGTGGCCGCGTACGACGACGACCTCGCCGAGAAGTACCTCGAGGAGGGGGAGCTGTCCGACGACGAGGTGGCGAGCGGGCTCCGCGCCGCGTTCGCGCACGCGGCGCTCACGCCCGTGTTTGCCGCGGCGCCCACGCAAAACATCGGCACCGACGCGATCCTCCACGCCCTGGTGAACGTGTTCCCGTCTCCACTGGAGCGGCCGGCGATCAAGGGCTACCGCGACACGACCATGGAACAGCCGCGGGAGATAAAGCCCGATCCCGCCGGTCCGCTCGTCGCCCAGGTGTTCCGAACGTTTCACGATCCCTTCGCCGGCTCGCTGTCGTTCGCGCGCGTGTTTTCCGGAACGGTTCGCGCGAACGAGGACGTTTACAACTCGCGGCGCGACGCGGCGGATCGTCCGTCCCACCTGTACTACCCCATGGGCAGCACCAAGGGCGGCGTCGAGGTCAAGGAGGCGGGCGCCGGCGACATCGTGGTGATCACGAAGCTCAAACACACGAGCACCGGAGACACCCTCACCAGCAAGGACGACCCGACCTACCTGCCCCCGTTCAGCGAGCCCGAGGCGCTCTTGGCGTTCGGGATAAGAGGCGCGGAAAAGAAAGACGAGGACAAGATCTCGGGGGCGATGGCGCGCATCGCCCAGGAGGATCCTTCGCTTCGCTTCGAGCGGGACTCCGAGTCCAAGGAGATGCGGCTGGCCGGGCTGGGCCAGGCCCACATCGATTACGTGGTCGGTCGGCTGGGGCGCGCGGGCATCAACGTGGAACTCCGCGAGCCCAAAGTTCCCTACCGGGAGACCATCCGCGCGCCGGTCAAGGGGATCGAGGGCAAGCACAAAAAACAGAGCGGTGGCAGCGGGCAGTTCGGCGTCTGCTTGATCAATGTCGAGCCGCTCCCACGGGGCTCGGGCTTCGAGTTCGAAAACCAGATCGTCGGCGGCGCGATCCCGCGCCAGTACATCCCCTCGGTCGAAAAAGGAATCCTCGACACCCTCGGACAGGGCCCGCTGTCGGGGAACGAGGTGGTCGACATCAAGGTGACGCTGTACGACGGCAAGTACCACAGCGTGGATTCGAACGACATGGCGTTTCAGGCCGCGGGCCGCAAGGCGATCAAGGAGGTGTTCGCAAACCCGAAGGCCAAGCCCGTGCTCCTCGAGCCCTACATGCACGTGGAGATCGCCTGCCCGGCAGACGACGTGGGCGATGTGATGGGCGACCTCAACTCGCGGCGCGCCCGGGTGAGCGACATGACCACGGAGGGCAGTCGCGGCCGCATCACCGCCTCGGTGCCCATGAACGAGATCCTCAAATACACGAACGTGCTGAAGTCGCTCACTTCGGGCCGAGGATCGTTCACCATGCGGTTCGAGCGCTACGAGGAGGCCCCCGCGGCGGTGCAGCAGCAGGTGGTGGAGGCCTATCAAGGTCAGGGGGGCGAAGAGAGCTGATCCCGCGCCCGGCGCGCGTTCCTCGGCGCTCGCGGCGCAGGTCTTTGGCGCCGCCCGCGGGAGTCGCGGGCGGTTTCGGTGAATCCGCTGCGTTGTCGGCGATGTGATTTCGGGCTAGTGTGCTGGAAACGAAGGTTTCAGGCACACGGAAAGCAAGAACGGTCGCTTTCATGCCGCCATCGACTCGCAGGCCGACATCCGAGGAACTCGAAGAACTCACCGCGGCGTTCGACCGCGAACCGGGCGGTGAGGCCGCCTCCGGCCTCGCGCGCGCTTACCTCGCTCTGGGGCGCCCGCGCGATGCGCTGGATGTGGGAGCCAAAGCGCTCCGTGAGCGTCCAGACAACATCGGCGCCCGCGCGCTGGTCGGCGAGGCGTTCGCGGTGCTCCACGAATGGGATCGCGCGAAGGACGAGCTGTTAAAGGTCGTCAAGGTCGATCGGCGCCGCCAGCGGGCGGCGCGGCTCCTCGGCGAAGTGCTCATGCGCCGGGACGACTACCAGCGCGCGCTCCCCGTTTTGCAGCACGCCTACCAGCTCGACCCCGAGGATCGAGAGGCGAAGGTGCTGCTCGAGCGGGCGCAGGCTGGGCAGCCTCCGGATCCGCCGGCGGCGATTTCCAGACCGATCGCCCCCGCGCCCTCGGCAGGAAAGGCGCCGCGGGGCGATGTGTTCGGCGAGGAACCGACCCGCCAGGTGGGGCCCGCCGAAGTGGCCGAGGCTATGCGGGCGGAGCCCGACGCCCCGGGGGCAGAGCGCTCCGCCGCGGCGGGATCGACGGGATCGATAGGTCCGGACTCGGGCGGGGCGAAAGGCGCCGCCGGCAATGCCTCGCAATGCGGCAGCGAACGCGGTGACGATCTGCCATTGGTGA
>SLNH01000079.1 GCA_007133195.1 Nannocystineae bacterium
CGTGGTCGTGGTCGTGGTCGTGGTCGTGGTCGTGGTCGTGGTCGTGGTCGTGGTCGTGGTCGTGGTCGTGGTCGTGGTCGTGGTCGTGGTCGTGGTCGTGGTCGTGGTCGTGATCGTGGTCGTGATCGTGCCCCGCGAGTCCTTCGTGGTGACCCACGCCGGCTTCGTGCGCGCGGTCGAACGCCTCGGACCATGCCACGACGAGCTCGAGCTCCTCCTCGCTCAAAGCGCCGGGATCGTTTTCGGGCATCGTCGGTTCGCTGCCGTCGGCACCCAGGACCGCGCGCACCGTCTCGCCGATCTCGTGCGCGTGAACCCGTTCGAGAAGCCCTGCGCATCCCCTTGCGAAAATTATTCACCCGTCGCCCGATCCTGCGCCAGTCCTGCCGAATCTTGGGCGCACCGTCCCCGAATTCGGGCCCCAGCGCGCGCTCACGAAGGCCTCGGACGCTCAGCCGCGCCCGGGCCCGCGTTCGCCGTAGCTCTCGAGGATTTGCAGATAATTCGCGCGTTCGAAGGCGCCGGGATCGGCGACGCGCGCGTGCGACATCACGCCTTTTACCTCGTCGACCGACGAAAACCCGCGCGGTTCCATCCACCGCTTGAGCCCCTCGGTGAGGGCGCGGGCGTAGGCGGGGCCGTGGCGGAGGAGCGCCGAGGTCGTCATGACCACATCCGCGCCCGCGAGGAGATATTTGATCACCTCGTCGGGGCCCTCGACGCCGCGGCTCGCCGCGAGCGAAGCCTCGATCCGGCCGTGCAAAAGCGCGGTCCAAAGCAGCGGGAGCCGGATCTCGGCGGCCGAGCTCAGCGACAGCGTCGGCGCCACCTCGAGGTGCACGATATCGATGTCGGGCTGGTAGAAGCGATTGAAGAGCACGAGCCCGTCGGCGCCGGCCCGGCTGAGGCGCGCGGCCATCCCGCCGATAGCGCTGAAAAACGGGCTGAGCTTGAGCGATACCGGGATGCTCACGCTCGCCTTCACGGCCTGGAGGATCTCGAGGTGGCGGTCTTCGACCTCGGCCCCGGAGCGCTCGAGATCCGTTTCCACCGCGTAGATATTGAGCTCGAGGGCCGAGGCGCCGGCGTCTTGCATCTGGCGTGCGTATTCGACCCATCCCTCGCGGGTTGCGCCGTTTAGGCTCGCGATGAGCGGGATGTCCACGGTCTCGGCGGCGCGGCGCAAGAGATCGAGGTATTCCTCGGGGCCGGGACGCCGGATGTCCACATCCGGGAAATAAGAGAGCGACTCCGAAAAGCGCTCGGCCCCCGCCTCCATTCGCTCCGCGGCCGCCTCGTCCTCTCGCCGGATTTGCTCCTCGAAGAGGGAAAAGAGCACCACGGCCGCCGCGCCGCCCGCTTCGAGCTCTCGGATGCCCTTGACGGTCTCCGAGAGCGGCGAGGCCGAGGCGACGACCGGGTGCTTTAGCGAAAGCCCCATGTAGTCCGTGGTGAGGTCCATTGCGTTAGTTATCCCGCCCAGATCGCGGCGACGCCGCGCTTTCCATGGCGGCGTCTGGCGGGAACTCGGTGCCCTCGCGGCGCGCCATCTCCTCGTAGGTTGCCCACGTCTGATCCACGACCTGCTGCGCCATCTCGCTTAGGCGCTCGCTCCTTCCAGGGTCGAGCCGCTCCAGCATGGAAAAGCGGAGCTCGTTTTTCGTGTAGTCTTTGAGTCGGATGCGCGGCCGTGGCGAGTCGAGCACCATGGGATTATTTTTCGCTTGCCGCAGTGCGGGATTGTAGCGCAATAGCGGCCAATAGCCGCTCGCCACGGCGAGGTCCTGCTGGTCCATGCCGCGCGACATATCGATGCCGTGGGCGATGCATTGGCTGTAGGCCAAGATGATCGAGGGTCCCGGGTAGGCCTCGGCCTCGCGCATCGCCAAGAGGGTCTGTTGCGGGTTGGCGCCCATGGCCACGCGGGCGACGTAGACGTTGCCGTAAGCGATGGCCTGCAGAGCCACGTCCTTCTTCGCGAGCGGCTTGCCCGCGGCGGCGAATTTGGCCACCGCCCCGAGCGGGGTGGCCTTGGACGCCTGGCCGCCGGTGTTCGAGTAAACCTCCGTGTCGAGCACGAGCACATTGACGTCGCGCCCGCTGGCGAGCACGTGGTCGAGACCGGCGGAGCCGATATCGTAGGCCCAGCCGTCGCCCCCCACCAGCCACACGCTGCGGCGCACGAGCTGGTCTGCGACCGAGACAAGGTCGCGCGCCTTGTCGCCGTCCAGGTGCACAAGGGCCGTCTTGAGCCTCGCCACGCGCTCCCTCTGGGCGCGGATCTCGGATTCGCTCTGTTGCGGCGCGCACAGAATTTCGTCCACGAGCTCCGGCCCCAGCTCCGCCTTGAGCACCTCGGACAAGGCGCGCGCCTCGGCGGCGTGCTTATCGACCGAGAGACGAAATCCCAGCCCAAACTCGGCGTTATCCTCGAACAGGGAGTTCGACCACGCGGGGCCGCGCCCCTCCGCGTTTTGGGTCCACGGGGTCGTGGGGAGGTTGCCGCCGTAGATGGACGAGCAGCCGGTGGCGTTGGCGACGAGGAGGCGATCGCCGAAAAGCTGCGACAGGAGGCGAATGTAGGGCGTCTCCCCGCAGCCGGCGCAGGCGCCGGAAAACTCGAAGAGGGGCTCCAAAAACTGCGTGCCGCGCACGGAAGAAAAATCCACGCGCCTCCGATCGTTTTGCGGGATTTTTTCGAAAAACGCGATGCGCGGGCGCTCGCGTTCGCGCGAAGGCAGCGGCACCTCGCGCATGTTGATCGCGCGAACGCCGCTCTCGGTCGGGCTTTTGACCGGACAGGCCTCGACGCAGAGACCGCAGCCCGTGCAGTCCTCGCTGTAGATCTGCAAGGTGTAGCGGGTGTCAGGGTAGCCGCGGGCGTTTAGCGGCGCCGCCTGAAAGCCCTCGGGCGCTCCCTCGAGCTGGGAGGCTGGATAGAACTTGGCGCGGATCACGCTGTGCGGGCAAACGAAGCTGCAATTGCCGCACTGGATGCAGATGTCGGGCTCCCACACCGGGACGAGATCGGCGATGTTGCGCTTTTCCCACTTGGCCGTGCCGAGCGGATAGGTGCCGTCCGCCGGCAGCGCGGACACGGGCAAGGCATCGCCCTTGCCCGCCATGATCGACGCGGTGACCTCGCGCTCGAACGCGGAGGCGTGGGGCGGGACGGGCTCGCGCATGGGGATCGCGCCCTCCGCTCGCGGTGGGGGCGTCACCTCGGCGAGCGCGGCGAGTGTGCCGTCGACGGCGGCGAAGTTGCGCCGGACCAGGCGCTCGCTCTTTCGACCGTAGGTATCGCGGATTGACGCCTTGATGTGGGCGATCGCGTCCTCCGCCGGCAAAACGCCGGCGAGTGCGAAAAATGCGGTTTGCATGATCGTGTTGATCCGCGTCCCCAGCCCGCTGTCCCGGGCCACCCGCGAGGCGTCGATCACGTGGAGCGAGATTTCCTTTTCGAGGATCGCCTCCTGCAGCCGCCGGGGGAGGGTTTCCCAGACCTCGTTGCGGCCGTAGGGGCTGTTCAAAAGCAGCGCAGCGCCCCGGCAGGCGCGCTCGAGGAGATCGATGTCGTAGACAAAGGCGAAGTTGTGGCAAGCGACGAACGTCGTCGATTGAAGGAGATAGGGAGCGCGGATCGGGCTGGGCCCGAACCGAAGGTGGGAAACCGTGCGCGCGCCGGCCTTCTTCGAGTCGTAGACGAAGTAGCCCTGAGCGTAGTGCCCGGCGGCTTCGGCGATGATCTTGATGCTGGCCTTGTTCGCGCTCACCGTGCCGTCGGCCCCGAGCCCGAAAAACATGGCGCGCACGACCCCTTCGGGCTCTAGCTCAAAGCTGGGGTCGTAGGAGAGGCTGGTTTCGCCGATATCGTCATGGATCCCGATCGTGAAGTGCTTCCGGGGCCGCTCGGCCACGAGAGCTTCGAAGATTCCCGCCGCCATCGCCGGGGTGAACTCCTTCGACGACAAGCCGTAGCGCCCGCCGACGACCCGCGGGCGCGGCGCGCCCTCCCCCTCGGCTTCGGCGAGTGTCGTGACCACGTCGCGGTAGAGGGGCTCACCGGGGGCGCCGGGTGACTTGCAGCGATCCAAGACGGCGATCGCGCGGGTCGACGGGGGCAGCGCACGGAAGAAGTGCTCGGCGGAAAACGGGAGGCATA
>SLNH01000025.1 GCA_007133195.1 Nannocystineae bacterium
GAGTTCCGCGGACGAGAGGGGTTCCGCGAGCTCCTGTCCATCTACACGACCGCGTTTCCGGACATGCACGTGACGCTCGAGAGCATGGTGGCCGAAGGAGACCTCGTGGCGAGCCACTACACCATTCGCGGAACCCACGAGGGTAACCTCATGGACCTGCCGCCGACCGGGCAGCGCGCGGCGATTCCAGCCGTCATAATGAGCCGTTTTCGGGACGGGAAACTCGCCGAGGAGTTCGAGGTCATCGATTCTCTCGACCTCCTGCAGCAGCTCGGCGCAGCCCCACCTTCGGGAGAACAGGCCCCGGGGCCGGGGGACAGGCTAGGGTTGTGACGGCGCCGCAAGCGCGGGATATCGAACCGATGGGCGATGGCGCACGGTCAGCGCATGCGCCCTCAGAAATCCCCTGACAGGAAGCGTCGTTCGAGGGCGCAGGTGGAGTAGAGCTTTTCGCGCAGCGGTGGCTACCACCCGGAGGAGGCCCGAGGGCGACGGTGGCGATCCACCACGGGCTCCTCGAGGAGGTCGATGCCCGCTCGGTCGAGCATCCGCGCCACGGCGAGCGACTCCGCCGGCGAAAAGCCACCTCGCGCGAAGTCCGACACATTCAGCTTCACTCGATGGTGAACCCGGGGCCGCAGGCGGCCCGGGCGCGCCGCACGACCTCCGACAGATGGTACCGCCGCCGGATGGGCCGCCGCTCTGCCTGGGTGATGGAGATCCCGAGACAATCCGGCCGATGCCCTATCGTGGGTGCGGCACCTTCCGTGCCCGCGGGGCCCGTCTTACGGGGCTTGTTTCGGGCCATGTACCCATATGACGCGGATGTCATATGGGTACATCGCTGGCTCGAGCCCCTCTTGCCGCCGGGGCGACAAGATCGCGGCCCGCCGGTCCGGGGGACCAGCAGGCGGCCGGGCCGCGCGCGGGGATCCGGCGCGCGCCCGCGCCCCTCGACGATGCTGGTACGGATCACCAGGTCCTCGTCGCTAGCGTGGGAAATCTCAGCTCCCTCCTCCTCGGCGTCATTGAGGGTGCGGCCCACGCCCACCGAGTTCGTGCTCTACTACGACGTGTAGCGCAAAGCGGGTCCGGATCCGGCGCCGTCGAGGCCGGCCATCATCATCGCCGCGAATGCGCTCCTACTGCCCCATCAACCTTTCGCTGGAGGTCTTCGGAGACCGGTGGTGCTTCTCATCCTTCGCGACCTGATGTTTGGTGGGAAGCGTCACTTTCGCGAGTTACCGCAGTCCGATGAGCGGATCTCCACCAACATCCTCTCGGACTCATGCACCAGTTGCAAAACGCAATCAGAAGGGAAGCATTCATGGCCCTCCAGACCCACACCGGCTCCTGCCACTGCAAGGCGGTTCGGTTCGAGGCTGATCTCGACCTCGCCGCTGGGACAAATCGCTGCAACTGCTCGTACTGCACCAAGGCACGCGCCTGGTTCGCGTTCGCCAAGGGCGCGGACAGCTTTCGCCTCCTCGAAGGGGCGCAAGCGCTCACCGAGTACCGGTGGACGCCGCCCGGCAGGCCTGGCCCCTTCCTGACCTACGCGTTCTGCGCCACCTGCGGCATCCGCGTCTTCGGACGCGGCGAAATGGAGGCGCTCGGGGGCGTCTTTCATGCAGTGCCGGTCAACATTCTCGACGATATGAGCCCGGCGGAGTTCGCATCGGTGCCCATCAACTACATCGACAACCGCCACGATCGATTGGAGCCTCCGGAGATCGTCGCCTACCTGTAGATATGGCGCCCGTCCTGGAGCTGGGCGTCGTCTAGGTTGAGAGTTTCCTCGACGCCTACATCGCCGTCGTACGAAACGGCTACCTTTACGGACTGCACCGGCCGTAACTCGCGCGTGGTTAGCTCGAATCGGTGGCGCGCGCGTACACGGTCTCGAGTCGCGCCGTGAGCTCGGCGCGGGGCGAAAGCCGCGGAGGCTCGGCTCGGCGCTCCCCGGCCAGGGCGCTTCGGAGCTCGCGGGCGAGCCCGGCCACATCGCCCCACGCCGGCAGCGGGCCGGGGTGCCATTCTGCGATGCCGCCGCTGTCCCACGCCGCCACGGGCACCCCCGCGGCGAGCGCTTCGAGCCCCACGATACCGAACGGCTCTTGCCAGCGCGACGGCATGACGACGGCCAGCGCGCGCCGGTAAAGAGCGGACAGCTCTCGCCGCCCGAGCCAGCCGGTGACCTCGAAGCCAAGCTCCTCGAGGCGCTCGCGCTCGGGCCCCGTTCCCGCGAACACGAGGGGCACGTGGGCCTCGGCGCGCCGCCACGCCTCGATCGCGTCGTAGACGCCCTTGGCGCGCGCGAGCCGGCCGATGAAGGCGACGCAGGGCGCGCCGCCGGCGTCAGTGTCGGCGGCGGCGTCGCCGGCAGGCATGTCCCACCCCTCGATGCCGTGCACGAACGGCGGAATCACTTGGATCCTCTCGGCCGAAATCCCAGCCGCCGACAGCTCGCGCTTCATGTAGCTCGACAACACCGTGATTCCCGCCATGCCGCGCAGCGCGTCGCGCCGTGCCGCGGTCACCTCGTAGATACGGCGGAAGTAGTCGCCCTCGCGAAAGCACCCCGCGCACGCCTCCGTCGACATCGGGACGTCACACGTCTCGCCGGCCTCGGTGAGCTTGCCGCGGCCCGGACAAAACACGCGGTGGTCCTGAACGGTCGCCACGGCGCCCCGCGCGGCGCCCCAGCCGAGCACCTCCGGGCCGATCGCGTTGTGCAGGTGGATCACGTCGGGCCGAAATGCGCGCACCTCGGCCTCGAGCGCCTCGGACGCGCGGCGGGCGCGCCTCGTCTCGGCGAGCGGGCGCGCGATCGACACGGGCACGGGCGCCTTGGCCGTGCCGTCGTCGCGCCCGGCGACGACGAGGAGCTCGTGCCCCCTGTGAGCGAGGTCCGAGAGCACGCCGAGAAGGTGCCAGTCCGCGCCGCCTCGAGCGCTCACCCGGTCAGTGATGTGAAGGATTCGCAAAGGCCGGCGGCACCTTAGCCGAGGAGCCCGCGCGGGCAAAGCCGCCGCTCTCTGTTATAACCACGCCCATGCACGGGCTGCTCCTCATCAACCTCGGCACCCCCGACGAGCCCACAAGCCCCGCGGTGCGGAGGTACCTGCGCCAATTCCTCTCCGATCCGCGCGTCATCGATATCCCCGCCGCGGCCCGCGCGGCGCTTTTGAACCTCGTCATCCTCCCCCGCCGCCCGGCGCAAAGCGCCGCCGCGTACCGGAGCATCTGGACCGAGCGAGGCTCCCCCCTCCTGTTTCACAGCGAAGATCTGGCGGAGGCCGTGCGCGCCCGCCTCGGGTCCACGTGGCGCGTGGCGATCGGCATGCGCTACGGGAGCCCCTCGATCGCGAGCGCCCTGGACACGCTGTCGCGCGCGGGCTGCGAGCGCGTCGTCGTGTTTCCGCTTTATCCCCAGTACGCTTCGTCGTCCACGGGAACCGCGCTCGAGGTCGCCTACAGCGCCGCCGCGAGCTACTGGAACGTGCCGAGCCTCACCTCCGTTCCACCGTTTTACGACCACCCCGGCTACATCCGGGCGTTTTCCGAACGGGGACGCCCCGTCATCGACGAGCGCGAGCCCGATCACGTGCTGTTTTCGTTCCACGGCCTCCCGGAGCGCCACCTCAAAAAGAGCGACGCGGCCAAGACCCGCTGCTTGCTCCGCCACGACTGCTGCGAGAGCATCACGGACGAAAACGCCTGGTGCTACCGCGCGCAGTGCTTCGCGACGGCGCGCCTTCTCGCCCAGGAGCTCTCGCTTCCAAACGATAAGTGGAGCGTGAGCTTTCAGTCCCGCTTGGGACGCACGCCGTGGATCCGCCCGTTCACAGACGAAGTGATCCCCGAGCTCGCAAAGCGCGGCAATCGGCGCGTCGTCGTGTTTTCGCCGGCGTTCGTCGCCGACTGCCTCGAGACCCTCGAGGAGATCGGAATCCGCGCCGTGGAGCTGTTTCGCGAAAGCGGCGGAGACGACCTCGCCCTCGTGCCTTCGCTGAACAGCACGCCTCCTTGGGCCGACGCAGTCGCGGACATGGCGCGCCGCGCGCTGCCGGCCGGCGATCAAGCCGGAGACGATCCCTCGCATAGGAGCACCGCATGACCCGCGCGCTCGATCACATCTACGGCGACACGCTCGTCGTGAGGCCCCCGGTACCGGTCACCGTGAACAAGGCCGGCGCCAACTACAAGAGCGAGGTCACCCACACGTCCTATTCGCCGCGCAGCGCCTACGACGAGTGGCTCGCCATCTGCGACGCCATCGTCGCCTGCGGAGGCGACGCGCTCGTTCAGTTCGAGGACGCGGACGAGGCGTTTTTGGACGCTCCCGGCCTCGAGGTCGATCCGGCGGGCGATGTGCGGCCCGAGGGCTCACGCGAGGTTTTGGGCAATCTGGAGGACATCCTCACCGGAAGGGTGTTTACGGCAAACGGCCCCTGGGTCGTGGCCCGCGACCGAAAGCTTTGCGCCGCGATGCCTCACATGCTTCCGCACCGGCAGGCCGAGGCGCCCTACTATCGCGATCTGCTCGCGCGCGTCGCCGACGCGTGCGGGCTCGAGCTCGAGCTTTTGGAAAATCCGCACCGCTGGGAAGGCATGGCAGACGTGGCCGCCGTGGGCGAGCGCGTCGTCCTCACCTACGCGGTCCCCGGCCACTACGACGAGGGGCTGTCACCGAAATCCAGGCGCTCATCGCGCGAGGGTGTCGCCTTCGCCGCCGACGTGGCCGGCGTCCCCGAGGAGGCCAGGATTTACGCCGAGCTCGTCTACCCGCACTTTCACGGCGACACCGTCCACTTCGGCGCGCGCCCCGCCCGCGGCGAGCCGGCGCTCGTCCAGTATCCCGGCGGACTTTGGGGCGACGGCGCGAGCCGCATCCGAGAAGACCTCGGCGCCGATCGGATCGTGCCCACCGGGCGCATAGACGCCGCCGACAACTACGCGACGAACTCTCGCCAGGTGCGCGGCGGCGTGCTCATCCCCGAGCACGCGAGCGCCGAGTTCGAAGCCGCGATGGAGGGCCTGGGGCTTATCTGCCACCGCCTTCGCCTCTACGAGCTATTCGGCAAGGCCGGCGGGGGACCGGCGTGCGCCACGCTCTATCTCCCGGAAAACCTCGACATCCCCGCGCGGTTTCCGCACCGCTACAGCGTATCGCGCGAGGAAATCCGCGCGCGCCGCGATCGGGTCCCCGATCGCGTCACCGTCGATCCTGGCTACTTCGAAGACAAGTCGCGAGGCTAAAGCCCGCCACCGGATCACTTGGCTGCGCGGCCCGTGCTCATCCGATCGGACACGCGGGAGCGCGGCGCAGTCACCGGCGCTTGGCCCTCACGAGCGCGCCGTACTACGCTGCCTCCCATGGCAGAGACGATCTTCAGCAAGATCATCGCGGGGGAAATCCCGTCGCATAAGGTGTACGAAGACGATCAGGTCCTGGCGTTTTTGGACATCGGGCCGCTTAGTAAAGGGCACACCCTCGTCATCCCCAAAGAGCCCGCCGAGACGCTCGACCAGCTGTCGGACGAGTCGGCAGAAGCGATCGGCCGCGTCCTGCCCCGCATCGCCCGCGGCGTGATGAAGGCCACCGGGGCCACCGAGTACAACGTGCTCCAGAACAACGGCAGCCGGGCACACCAGGCCGTCATGCACGTCCACTTTCACATCATCCCAAAAGAAGGAGACGGCACCGGCCTCGGCATCGGCTGGAAGCCGCAGAGCCTGGACAACGAAGAAGCCGCGGAGCTCGCGGCCCGCATCGCCCGCGAACTCTAGAGTTGCACCGGCTGGCGAAGCTAGAGCGTTGCGCTACTCGCTCTCGCTGGTCGCGTGGTGCGCGCGCCCCTCGGCCAGTTGCGACAGGCGATCCGCCTCCTCGTGGCCGAGCCGCGACGCCTCCTCGACGAGCATCACCGGGATATCGTCGTCGATTCGATAAGCGAGTCGAGACGTCGGGCAAAACAAGAACGGCTCGCCGCCGTGCTCGGGATCCCCGTCCGGAAAGTAGACGAGTGGCGCCTTGGATTCCGGACAGACGAGGATCTCTAAAAGCTCGCGACTCGGCGCCATAAGCGCAAGGGAATCCCATGCCTCGAGCGCTGTCAAGGCATCTGTGGACGCTTGCAAGCGCCGGCACGCTCGCTTAGTGTGCCGCTCGGCGGCTCGTGACCGTAGGCCCACGGCCAAGGGGCGGTCCGTCCGTCCGCCAGCCCTACCAAGCTCGGCGCCGCCCGGGATCCACGACACCAAGGCATCGGCCCTCCGGCACACCGCGAAGGACTCGCTTCATGGCACGTCGCCACCTCTACCGCCGGTATCGCGTCCAGTTGGGCGCTGCGTGCGTACTGATCGCGCTCTTGGTCGCGCTGCCCCGGCCCGCGGCCGGCCAACTCGGGGTGCCCGAACAGGGCTCTGTCGAGGACGCCGGCGGCGCGCAGGACGAGGTGCCAAAGCGCGAGCTGCCCGCGCCGGTCGAGGAGGCCCAGGGCACGTGCGAGACGCCCCGCCAGGCGTGGCTCCAGCTGCTATTTTGGCTCGGCAACGAGCATTGGGATCCCAACAAGGCGAGCACTTGCTTCGACGCTGAGCACATCAGCGCCGACGAGGCCGCCGCGCGCGCGGTCGAGCTCAAACAGATCCTCGACGCCAACGGCTGGCGCATCAGCGCCTCCCAGCTGCCGACCGATCCGGACTACGTCGATCCCGAGCGAGGGGCCGCCGTCTACGAGGATCCCGCCGTCGAGGGGCGCGGCATCTACGTGGTCCGGCACGGCGACTACTGGCTGTTTTCTTCGGACACCGTCGATCTCGTCCCCGAGCTCTACCCGGGCATCACCCGCCACATCTTGAACTCGGCGCCCGGGTGGCTCCGCGTCGACCTCCTCGGGGTCGAGGCGTGGAAGTACCTCGGCGTCATCGCCCTCATCCTCATCGCGCTGGGGATCCAGAAGGTTATCGCCTTCGTCATAAACGCGTACCTGCGGCGCCTGCTCGCCGACAAGCCCGGTTTGGACCGGGCGGTGCGCCGCGCGGAGCGCCCGGTGGGCGGCCTCGCCATGGCGGCCACCTTCTACGTCGGGTTCCCTCAGCTCCTGTTCCCGCTCCAGATCAGCCAGATCGCCATCGTGGCCACGCAGGCGCTCGCCGCCTTTTCCATGGTGTGGCTCGGCTTCCGGATCATCGACGTCATCGGCGAGACGATGGCCGCCAAGGCGGCCACCACGGAGAGCAAGCTCGATGAGCAGCTCGTGCCGCTTTTGCGCAAGACGCTCAAGGTCATCCTGGCGCTCGTCGGGGGCCTGTTCGTCCTGCAGAACCTCGACGTCGATGTCTCCTCGCTGCTGGCCGGCCTCGGCATCGGGGGCTTGGCGTTCGCGCTGGCCGCGCGCGACACCATCGCCAACTTCTTCGGCTCGGTCATGATCTTCGTCGACAAGCCGTTTCAGCTCGGTGACTGGGTGGTCGTCGGCGAGGTCGAGGGCGTGGTGGAGGAGGTCGGGTTTCGAACGACCAAGGTCCGTACCTTTTACGACTCGCTCGTCACGGTCCCGAACGCCAGCGTGGTCGATACGGCCGTCGACAACTACGGCATGCGGAGCTACCGGCGCTACTTCACGACGCTCTCGCTCCACTACGGGACGCCGCCGGCCAAGGTGCAGGCGTTTTGCGAGGCGGTGCGCGCGATCGTTCGGAGCATCCCCGAGATGCGCAAAGACTTCTACCTCGTGGAGTTCACCGACTTCGCCGACAGCGCCCTTCAGGTCATGGTCTATACCTTCATCGACACTGACAGCTGGAACACCGAGATGCGCACGCGCTCGCGCCTCAACCTCGAGATCATGAGGGCGGCCGAGCAGCTCGGCGTCCGGTTTGCGATGCCGACCCGCACCCTGCACGTGGACAACCTCGTGAATCCCGGCCAAGACAAGCCGACGCACAGCGGCCCCACCGAGGCGGCGGCGCTCGCCAGCGTCATCGACGGCTTCGGCCCCGGCGGGCGCCTCGGCAAGCCCCAAGGCTTCGAGCTCACCCCCCACGGCTACGACTCGCGCCTAGGCGCCGGCGGGGGGACCTCCCCCGACGAAGACAGCGGGTGAGCAGGCCTCACACCTTGCTCCCAAACCATCGCCCGCGGCTGAGCCCTCGGAGCCGCCCGCACCCGCGCCGCCCTGTCGACAACGAAGGAATTTCAAGCTCCTGACGCGGCGCACAGGGAACGGCAGGCGAGGCGCCGAGGCCGCCCCGCGCGCGCGTCACCCTTGACGACAGATGGCGGGAGCGTGTACATGCCTGCCTTCTTTCCGGTCCGGACTCCGAGCGAGGTTCTCCGTGCTCAAAGCGCTCTCGATATTCACGGGCAACGCCAACCCGACGCTCGCGGAAGAGATTTGTCGCTACGTCGAGATCCCGCTCGGCACCGCCCAGGTCACCCACTTTTCCGACGGAGAGGTCTACGTCGAAGTCCAGGAAAATGTCCGGGGCGTCAATTGCTTCGTGGTGCAGCCGACCTGCTCGCCGGTCAACGAAGCGGTCATGGAGCTCCTCATCATGATCGACGCCCTGCGCCGCGCCTCGGCGGGGAGCATCGTCGCCGTCATCCCCTACTTCGGGTACGCCCGCCAGGATCGGAAGGTCAAGCCGAGGACACCCATCACCTCCAAGCTCGTGGCCGACCTCATCTCGGCGGCCGGCGCCGATCGCGTGGTGTCGATGGATCTCCACGCGGGCCAGATCCAGGGCTTTTTCAATATTCCCTTCGACCACCTGTACGCCATGCCCGTGTTCCTCGAGGAGCTCAAAAGGCGGGGCTACAGCGGCAGCCAGTCCGTGGTGGTCTCTCCCGACGCCGGCGGTGTGGAGCGGGCGCGCGCCTTCTCCAAGCGCCTCGGCGCCGGCCTGGCCATCATCGACAAGCGCCGGTCCGCCCCGAACGTCTCCGAGGTGATGAACATCATCGGCGACGTGAAAGGCAAGTCGGCCGTCATCGTCGACGACATCATCGATAGCGCCGGCACGCTCGCCAACGCCGCCCACGCCGTGATCGACGCGGGCGCCACCGCCGTGAGCGCCTGCGGTAGCCACGCCGTGTTCTCGGGTAACGCGGTCGAGCGGATCGAGGCGTCCCCCCTTCACGAGGTGATCGTATCGAACTCGATCCCGCTTCGCCCCGACGCGGAGCAGTCCGAAAAGATCCGCGTCAAGTCCGTCGGCAGGCTCCTCGGTGAGGCTTGTAAGCGCATCCACCACGGGGACTCGATAAGCTCGCTTTTCATCTGACGCCGCGGCCGGCGCGCCCACCGCCAAGGGCCCGCCGCGCCGGGCGGCACACTCCTCGCCCGCTGTCACGCTCGAACAGGATCATGACCTCCATGGAAATCGGAAAACTCACCGTCCACCGCCGGCGCGAGACCGGAAAGGGCATCAGCCGCAGGCTCCGCGCTCAGAACCTCGTTCCCGGGACCTGCTACGGCGCCGGTCTCGACGAGGCGATTTCGATCACCGTCGACCCGAAGGTGCTCCAGGAGTCGCTCGACCCGATCAAGCGGCAGAACACCGTGCTCACCCTGGACATCGAGGACGACGGCGCGGACAAGCGGCAACTGCTCGCGATGCTCTGGGACTACCAGATCCACCCGCGCCGCCGGGAAGTCACCCACGTGGACATCATCACGATCGATCCGGAACAAGAGATCGACGTCGAAGTCCCCCTGGAGCTCGTCGGCAAGCCCGCCGGCGCGGTCTACGGCGGCCAGCTCAACATCTCGCTGCACCAGCTCCCCATTCGAGCCAAGCCGCGCTTCGTTCCCGGCCGCATTCAGGTTGACGTCTCGGGCATGAACGTCGGCGACTCCCTCCACGTAAGCGACATCAGCCTTCCCGAGAACGTCGCCTCGAACGCCTCCGAAGAGCTCAGCATCGTGACCTGCACGGCGCCCGAGTCCGAGGTCCTCGTCGCCGGCGGCGAGGCCACGGAAGCGGCGGAGAGCGAGGGCGAAGGAGCCTAACCCGTCGCCTCCGCCGGCGGGTGCGAGCGCGACACGCCCCTTGGGGCCAAAGGGGGATGACCCGATGGTGTGGCTGGTCGCAGGTCTCGGCAACCCCGGGGCGAAATACGCCAAGAATCGGCACAACGTCGGCTTCCACGTGGTCGACGAGCTCGGCGAGCGGCGCGGCGCGGGCGGTTTCAAAAACAAGCTCGGCGCCGACGTCGCCTCGTGCGTGCTCGCGGGCCACAGCGTGCTCCTCGTCAAGCCGACCGAGTTCATGAACCGGAGCGGCTACGCACTGTCCCGCCACGCCCAGTACCGGGACGTGGCCGCCGAGCACATCGTCGTGGTGCACGACGAAATCGACCTCGAGTTCGGCCGCCTCAAGATCAAGTCGGGCGGCGGACACGGCGGGCACAACGGCCTGCGATCGATCGTCAGCCAACTGGGCAGCCGCGAGTTTCACCGGGTGCGGGTGGGCGTGGGCAAACCTCCAGGAGGGTCAGACTACGGCGACCGCCGGGTGTCCAACCATGTGCTGTCGGATTTTCCGAAACACCTGGAAACCGACCTGCGGGATGTGGTAAATGCGGCGGCCGACGCCGTGGAGCTGATCCTCCGGGACGGCCCCGCGGCGGCGATGAATGCCTATAACGGCCGCGACGTGATCGCCCCCTCGTGATCGCGCCGCGCCGAGGCCTCCTTGCTCAGCCGCGCGCTGGGCTTTATCAGCCGAGAGGAGACAGCATGGCCGATTTGCAGAGCCTGGCCGACTCGCCAGACACCTTGCGCGAGTACGAAACGATCTACATCCTGCGTCCGGACACGCCGAACGATCGCGTGGCGGACATCAACGAGCGCGTGCGCGGCATCATCGAGAAGATGGGCGGCAAAGTGCTCGAGGTGGACAACTGGGGCCGGCGCCGCCTCGCTTACGACATCGCCAGCCACACCCGGGGCATCTACTTGTTCTGGCAGTACCTGGGCTCCCCCACCGCGGTCGCCGAGTTCGAGCGCAACATGCGGATGTTCGACTCGGTCATCCGCTACATGACCGTCAAGCTCGAAGAGAGCATCGATCCGCAAGCGCGCACCTCGGGCGTAGACGAAGAGAGCTACGAGCGCGCCGCCACCACCGCCAGCGCCGACGAGGAGCTCGCCGCGGCCGGTGACGAAGGCGACGCCGGGGAGGCCGAAGGGACCGAGGCCGAAGGGGCCGAGGCCGGCGGGACCGAGGCCGGCGGAGCCGAGGCCGGTGGAGCCGAGGCCGGCGCAGGGGGCGATAAGGAAGCCACCCCCACGGACGACGGCGACGGCGCCGACACCCCCGACGAGGACAAGGAGTAAGCGGCCATGGCCACCGAGGAAACGAACGAAAACCAGACGAAGCAGGGCGATGTCCAGCGGCCGGTGATCCGGATGCTCGGCAAGGCGCGGAGCCGCTCCGGGGTCTCGCGGCGCAAGGTCTGCCGCTTTTGCGCCGACACCACCTTGGCCATCGACTACAAGAACCCGAGCCTTCTAAAGAGCTTCATCACCGATCGCGGCAAGATCGTGCCTCGGCGCATCAGCGGAAACTGCGCCCGCCACCAGCGGAGCCTGTCGGTCGCGATCCGCCGGGCGCGGATGATCGCGCTCATGCCGTTTACGGTCACGGGGAGGTAAACGCGATGTCGATTCAGGTCATTCTTACGACGAGCGTTCACCACCTCGGCAAGGCGGGCGAGATGGTCAGCGTCGCGCCGGGCTACGCGCGCAACTACCTGCTGCCGCAAGGCCTCGCGGTCACGGCCACCAGCCGCAACCGCGCGCAGCTCGAGCACGAGCGCGCTCAGATCGAGCGCCGCGTGGCCAAGGAGCGCGCCGACGCCGAGGGCCTCGCCGAGCGGCTAAACGGCATGACGCTGCAGTTCGAGCGCCGCGTCGGTGAGCAGGACAAGCTGTACGGATCGGTCACCTCACGCAATATCGCCGACCAGCTCAAAGTGGCCGGCCTGCAGATCTCCACGAAGCAGATCGACCTCGATGAGCCGATCAAGTCTCTCGGCAAGTACGAGATCCCGATCAAGCTCACCGCCGACGTCACCGCGAACCTGAAGTTCTGGGTGGTCGGCAAAGACGAGTAGGGCTCCGCCCCTCGCCCGGGCGCGCGGGGGCGAGCCTCCCGCGCCGCCCCCGTCCACATCCCGCGGCGCCGCGCGCAGACCCGCCGCGAGGCGGCCTGCTCGCCGCCCCTTCCTGCGCAGGATGCGCGGCGCCCGATGCCGCGCCCCGCGCCCCGCGCCCCGGCCTCGCCCAGGACAGCTTCCGGGCGATACGGTAGCCCGGGGCGGGCCGACGCCGCTACACTCGCGGTCGTGTCGGAACCGCAAAAGCGCGTCTTGCCGCACAGCCTCGACGCCGAGGCCTCCGTGCTCGGCGGCATCCTCCTTCGCAACGAGGTCCTCAGCCAGCTCGACACCCTGACCGAGGAGGAGTTCTACGATCCGAGGCACCGCGCCGTGTTCGCCGCGATCCGCGCGCTCGAGGACCAGTCCAAACCGGTAGACGAGGTCACCCTGGAGGATCAGCTCGCGCAGATGGGCAAGCTCGAGGCGGTGGGAGGCGTGGCCTTCTTGGCCGACCTCGCCCTCGCCGTCCCCACCGCCGACAACGTCGTCCACTACGCGCACATCATCCAAGACAAGTCGGCCGCCCGGCGCCTCATGCTCGCGGCGTCGGAGGTCGCGGCGCGCGGCTACGAGGAATACGGCGACGTCCGCGATTTCCTCGACGAGGCGGAATCCAAGATCTTCGAGGTCACCCAGCGCAACCAGCGAGGTGGCCCCGAGCCGCTCAAGAGCCTGCTCAAAAATGTCTTCTCGGCGCTCGACCACCGCTTCGCCTCCGACGGCGGAATCACGGGTTTGCCCACGGGCTTTCAAGAGCTCGACGAGCGCACCGCGGGCCTTCAGCCCACCGAGCTCATCGTGCTCGCGGCCCGGCCCGCCATGGGCAAGACCTCGTTCGCCCTGTCGATCGCGCAAAACGCCGCCATCGGCGACGGCTGGCCAGCCCTCGTGTTTTCGCTCGAGATGTCGGCGATGCAGCTGGCCGAGCGCATGCTGTGCTCCGAAGCGCGCGTGGACTCCGCTGCGCTCCGCCGCGGGATGCTCCAGCGCCAGGACATGACGAACCTCACCTACGCGGCCAACAATCTGTCGAAAGCGCCGATTCTCATCGACGACACCCCGGCGCTGTCCATCCGCGAAGTCCGCGCCCGCGCAAGGCGCTTCATGTCGAACAAGGAGCTCGTGGGCGACAAGGGGTTCGGCCTCATCGTCATCGACTATCTCCAGCTCATGCGCGGCAGCTCGCAGCGCGCCCAGCACAGCCGCGAGCAGGAGATCTCGGAGATCTCCCGAGGCCTCAAGTCGCTGGCCAAGGAGCTCGGCTGCCCGGTGGTCGCGCTGTCGCAGCTAAACCGCAGCCTCGAGTCCCGCACCGACAAGCGCCCGCAGCTCGCCGATCTCCGGGAGTCAGGCGCAATCGAGCAGGACGCCGACCTCATCCTCTTCATCTACCGCGATGTCGTCTACAATCCCGATATCGACGCCGACAGGCAAAAGGTCGCGGAGCTCATCGTCGGCAAGAATCGACACGGCCCCGCCGGCACCGTGGAGATGCTGTTCGAGGGCCGATACACGAGGTTCGAAAACCTGGCCCACCGCGGTGACCAGGACTACTGATCGGCCTCTCGCAGGCCGCCGGATATGACATGTCGGAGTGGAGCGTCGGAGCCAGGATTGATCGATACCGCATCGACGGGGGAATCGGCAGCGGATCCACCGGAGAGGTGTACCGCGCCTTCGACTTGGACCTCGAGCGGCCGATCGCGCTCAAGATCCTGAGCGCGTCGCACCGCGAAAACGACGAGCTGCGCGCCCGGTTTCTGCGCGAGGGGCGGGCGGTCGCCAAGGTGACGCACCCGCACGTCGTCCAGGTGTTTTCCACCGGCACTCACGACGGGCGCCCCTACATCGCCATGGAGCTTTTGCGGGGGGTCGATCTCGAGTCGGTCGTCTCCCAGCGCGGACCGTGGGGCTCGCGGGCGGCGGCGCGAGCGGCGCTCGACGCCACCCGGGGCCTCCAGGCGGCCAGCGCCGCGGGCCTCATCCACCGCGATGTCAAGCCGTCGAACCTCGTCCTCGTCGAGACCGGCTTCGTGAAGGTGACGGATTTCGGGCTCGCCAAGCCGGTCGATCCGAGCCAGGAGCCCGCGCTCACCGCCCAGGGCGTGGTGGTTGGAACCCCCGATTACATCGCGCCCGAGCAGGCGCGCGGCGAACGCATCGACGAGCGTGTGGACATCTACGCCCTCGGTGGCACGCTCTACTTCCTTCTCACCGGCTGGCCGCCTTTTCGGCTCGGCGAATCCAGCGAAGACAAGTACCTGAAGGTCGTCGCGCGCCACCTCAAGTTCCCGGCTCCCGACGCGCGCAAGCTGCGCCCCGAGGTCGACGGCGAGCTTGCCGAGCTTTCGCGCGCGATGATGGAAAAGCGCCCGGCGGATCGCCCCGATTACCCCCAAGTGGCCCGCGCGCTCGCCGGCATCGTCAAACGCCTACCTCCTCCCGGCGGGTCGGATCCGGGCTCGAGCTCGAGCGGCGGCTCAGGCCGGGGCCGGCCGCGGGTGGCGCCCACCCCGTTCGTGGGGAGGCCGCCGGGCGGCGATCCGGGAGGCCTGGGCGCCCGGAGCCTCGAAGGAGCGGGCGGCCCGACCGCGCCGCCAGCGCGCTGCGGCGCCAGCGACTCGCGCGGCCGCGCGCCGCCGAGTTATAGTAAACGCCTCCCATGAGCTCTCCGTCTCGTCCCGCAAATGATCCGAGCGTCGACCAACTCGTAGACGTCATCACCGAAAAGGTCCGCGCCCGGCTAGGCCAGGGCGGTCGGCCCGATCCCAACCTGCCGCCGGCCCAGCGCGGCCCGTGCCTCGACGACAGCGACGAGGACTGCGCGAGCTGCGGCGCCTGCGTCATTCGCCGCCCGTGGAGCGTACGCGCCATCGAGGACGCGGGCGCGAGTCGCGTGGCCGCCCCCCAGGCGATCGGCCGTCTGGAGGCGGACATGGCGCGCCTCATCGACCACACGCTGCTCAAGCCCGACGCGGGGCGCGAAGAGGTGGTCGTGCTGTGCGACGAGGCCCGCGCCCACAGCTTCGCGTCGGTGTGCGTCAACACGACCTGGGTCCCGCTCGCCAAAGCCATGCTGGCGGGTTCGAGCGTCAAGGTTTGTGCCGTCGTGGGCTTTCCGCTCGGGGCGATGGCGCCCACGGCGAAAGCCTACGAGGCACGCGAAGCGGTCCGCCAAGGCGCCACCGAGATCGACATGGTGATCAACATCGGCGCGCTCAAGTCGCGGGACTACGAAACCGTTTTCGAGGACATCTGCCGAGTCGTCAAGGCCGCCAGCCCGGCCGACGTCAAAGTCATCCTCGAGTGCAGCGCCCTCGCCGACGATGAAAAGATCATCGGCTGCACGCTGTCCAAGCTCGCCGGCGCCGCGTTCGTGAAAACCTCCACCGGTTTCGGCAAGGGCGGGGCCACCGCCGAGGACGTGGAGCTCATGCGCAAGACGGTCGGCGCCTACATGGGCGTGAAGGCGTCCGGCGGCGTCCGCACGAGCGACGACGTGAGGCGGATGGCCGAGGCCGGCGCCACCCGCATCGGCGCGTCGGCGTCAGTCGCCATCGTCTCGGGCGCCACCGATCCCAAGGCCGCCGCCGGCTACTAACGTTCATCCTATGTCGACGAGCGCTCCGCTCTTTCAAGAGATCATCCGCAAAAAGCGCGACGCCGAGGAGCTGTCTCCCGGCGACATCCAGCGCTTCGTCGCCGGCGCGACCACCGGCTCGCTGCCCGACGAGCAGCTCGCCGCGATGCTGATGGCGGTGTTCTTGCGCGGCCTTTCCGACGCCGAGCTCGCGGCCCTCGCCGACGCCATGCTCCACTCCGGCGACGTGCTCGACCTCCCCGGTGTCGATCGCCCCAAGGTGGACAAGCACTCCACGGGCGGCGTCGGCGACAAAATCTCGATCCCCCTCGCCCCGGCCGTGGCCGCCTGCGGCGCCGCCGTGCCGATGGTGTCGGGACGCGGCCTCGGACACACCGGGGGTACGCTCGACAAACTGGAGTCGATCCCGGGTTTTCGCGTCGATCTCGACAGCGCGCGCTTCGCCGAGATCGTCTCTCGCGTGGGCACCTCGCTCATCGGGCAAACCGATCGGCTGGCCCCCGCGGATCGCCGGCTTTACGCGCTACGCGACGTCACGGCCACGGTCGAGTCGATCCCGCTCATCGCTTCGTCGATCATGTCCAAGAAATTGGCCGAGGGGATCGACGCGCTGGTGCTCGACTGCAAGGTGGGCGGCGGCGCGTTCATGAAGACCCGCGAGCGGGCCCGCCAGCTGAGCCGAGCGATCCAGGTCATCGGCCGATCGGCGGGCGTGGAGGTCCGAGCCGTGGTGACGGCGATGGACGCCCCCATTGGCCGCTACGTCGGAAACGCCACCGAGATCCTCGAGTCGGTGGAGGTCCTGCGCGGCGGGGGCCCCGCCGATACCCGCGAGCTCACCGCGCGCCTCGGCGGCGAAATGCTGGCGATGGCCGGGGTCGCCGACAGCGCCGAGGACGGCACGGCGCGCATCGAGACCGCGCTCGATGAGGGCAGCGCCCTCGATGTGTTCCGGCGGCTCGTCGAGGCGCAGGGCGGCGATCCCCGCGTGGCCGACGCCCCGGCCGACGTCTTGCCGAAGGCGCGCGAGCGCACCCCGGTCTTGGCCGACCGGAGCGGGGTCGTAACAGACATCGGCGCGACGGAGGTGGGCCTCGCCGCGCTGTGTCTGGGCGCCGGGCGGCGCCGCAAAGAAGACAAAATCGACCCCGCCGTGGGCGTGGAGATCGTGCGCCGCGTCGGCGAACCCGTCGAGGCCGGTGAGCCGGTCGCGCACCTTCTCCACAACGGCGATGGCGAGGAGGCGGCCCGCGAGCGACTCGCCGCCGCCATCCGCATCGCGGACGACGCGGAGGCATCCGCCGCCGGCTCGCGCATCCTCGAGGTGCTGTAATGTCAAAACCAAGCGAAGGGCTCTACGAGCGCGTACAGGAGGCGGCGCGCGCGATACAGGATCGCGTCGGCGAAAGGCGCCCCACCACCGCGCTCATTCTCGGCAGCGGCTTGGGCGGGTACGCCGACCAGTTGCAGGACGCCGTGGCCATCCCCTACGAGGAAATCCCGCACATGCCGGTGTCTACGGTGACCGGCCACGCGGGGAGGCTCGTCGTGGGCTGGCGCGGAAACCTGTGCTGCGCGGCCATGCAGGGACGAGTTCATTACTATGAAGGTCATCCGGCGCGAGAGGTCGCGTTCCCCGCGCGCGTTCTCGCCATGCTGGGCGCCGAAACCTTCATCATCACGAACGCGGCCGGTGGGATCGACCCCGGACTCGAGCCGGGGACCCTGATGCTGATCCGCGATCATCTAAACCTCATCCCCGACAATCCGCTCCGCGGCGAAAACGACGAGCGCTTCGGACCGCGCTTTCCCGATATGACCCGCGCGTACGCGCCCCGCCTGCGCGCCCTCGGCCGCGACGCCGCCCACCGGCTCGGGCTCGACGTGGCCGAAGGCGTCTACGCGGGGCTCCCCGGGCCTTCTTACGAAACACCGGCGGAGGTCGCCATGCTCGAGGCGCTCGGCGCCGACGCCGCCGGCATGTCCACCGTGCCCGAGACGATCGTCGCCAACCACATGGGGGCGGAGGTGCTCGGAATATCCTGCATCACCAACAAGGCGGCCGGCATCACGGGCGAGGCGCTGTCGCACGACGAGGTCACGGAGACCGCGGCGCGAGTGCGCGAGACCTTCGAAACGCTGCTCGGTACCGTGCTCACGTCCTTGGAGCGCGGGGATCGCAAGGGATGAGCGGCGGCGACGACACAGCCGACGCGGGCCAAAGCGATGGGGAAGACGCCCTCGCGCAGCGCGCGCTCGAGGCCAGAAAAAGCGCCTATGCGCCCTACTCCGGCTTCTCCGTCGGCGCGGCCGCTGTCGTGGACGGCGTGACCTACCCCGGCGCGAACGTAGAAAATGCCTCGTACGGGGTGACGATCTGCGCCGAGCGCACCGCCATCGCGGCCGCCGTCACCGAAGGACAGCGCCGCCTCGAGGCCGTGGCGGTGGCGACCTCGTCGTCGCCGCCGGCCACCCCGTGCGGCATCTGCCTGCAGACGATGCTCGAGTTCGCCGAGGATCCGCGCGATGTGCGCGTCATCCTCGTCAATCCGTCCGGAGAGCGGCGCGCCCTATCGCTCGCCGACCTCATCCCCCACGGTTTCGTCTCCGCGTCGCTACCCGAAGGGAGCTAAGCCAATGGCCGAGGTGATCATTCGCGGCGGCACGATCGTCACGATGGATCCACAGTGGAGCCTCGAGACGGGCGACGTCGCGTGCCGCGACGGGGAGCTCGTGCAGGTCGGGGGCCGCTACGTGCCGCAGGAGCACGAATACGAAATCTTGGACGCCGAGGGCTGCGCGGTCATTCCGGGGCTCGTGCAGTCACACGTCCACATGTGCCAGACCCTCGCCCGCGGCAGGGCAGACGATCTCGAGCTTTTGCCGTGGCTTCGTGATTTGGTTTGGCCCTATGAGGCGAGCCTCGAAGCCGTGGATATGGCCGCGTCGGTGAGGCTCGCGTGCGCCGAGCTCCTGCTCGGCGGCACCACCGCCGTGCTCGACATGGGCACAGTGCGGCACACAGGCGAGATCTTTGCCGCGGCGCAGGGCGCGGGCCTGCGAGCGACGAGCGGCAAGGTCATGATGGACGAGGCCACGCCCGACATCCCCATACCGCTACGCGAAGATACGCGCGCGTCCCTCGACGAGTCCCACCAGCTCCGCAAGGAGTGGCACGAGCGCGCCGCAGGGCGGCTGCGCTACGCATACGCGCCGCGCTTTGCGCTGTCGTGCACCCGCGACCTCCTCGAGGAAACGGCCCAGTCGGCGCGGGCTGCGGGCGTCCGCATTCACACCCACGCAAGCGAGAACCAAAGCGAGATCGCCGAGGTCGAGCGTCGGACGGGGCTTTCGAACATCGCATACCTAAACGAGGTCGGCCTCACCGGCGGGGACGTGTGCCTCGCGCACTGCGTCTGGGTGACCGAAGCGGAGCGCGAGATCCTGCGCGAGACCGGCACGCACGTGTCCCACTGTCCGTCGTCGAACCTCAAGCTCGGGTCGGGGATCGCCGAGGTGCCGGAGCTCATGGAGGCCGGCGTGCCGCTCTCGCTCGGCGCCGACGGCGCCCCCTGCAACAACAACCTCGACGCGTTCGTCGAGATGCGCCTGGCCGCGCTCCTACACAAACCGCGGCGTGGTCCGGCGAGCATGCGCGCCCCCCTCGTACTGCGGATGGCGACCCAGGGCGGCGCGCGCGCGCTCGGGCTCGGCGACCAGATCGGCTCGCTCGAGCCGGGCAAGCGCGGTGACGTGGCCGTGGTCGATCTTTCCACCGAACACGCGATCCCCGCCTCGAATCCCTATTCGGCGCTCGTCTACGCCGCGCGCGCCAGCGACGTGCGCCACACCGTCGTCGACGGCGAAGTCGTCGTGCGCGACCGGCACCTGCTCACCCTCGACCAAGCCGAGGTGGTGAGCGAGGCGCGCGCCCGCGCGCGCGAAGTATTCACCCGCGTCGGCCGCACCGCGTGACCCGCCCGCTACCCGAGCGAATTGGTCCGCGCAACGTTCGAGGTTGAGGTGCTCTAGCCACTGTCATACCTCCGTCTGGCCCGCGAGGTAGCGCGCCGGAAAAGGGCCGCGGTGAGCTGCCCGTCGCGCGCGTAGAGACAGCGACCAGGTCGCCGCGCCGCCCGCGAAAGCGCGCCTTCGACGTTCCGCACCGACGCGAATAAGCCTGCGGCACTTCTTCGCAGCCCGTGTCGCGCCCGCGGCCGCGCGCGGGAGCGAGCGCGGCCCGCTGCGCACGGCGCGGACAGCCGCGGAGCCGAGCGAGAAGCCGGATCGGCGGCTCCCAGCATCCGACCTGCGATCCCCGCCCACACGACGAAGCGCCGAAATCGGCGCGGGATGAGGGACCGAACGCTGGTCACGGGATGGAGGCACGATGTTTTCGCGGAGCGGGCGCTCTGACGTAGCCGCTTTTGTGCTGGGCGCTGTCACCTTCGCCAGTGCCTGCACGATCATCGGCACGCTCACGTTCACCGAAAAGAGCGAGGAAATCGAGATCGAAGGCGATGCCCTCTCCGACCAAGCCGGCGATCTGTTCCCGCCCGATGTGCCGATTATCATCAACCTCGAAAAGCACATAGACGAACAAGACGCCGGCGGCGCCCGCGCCCTGCACCTCATTTCGCTCGAAGTCCGCATGACAGAGAACACCGTCGAGCGCGACTTCGACTTCCTCGATACGGTGGAGGTGGACATCGCCGCCGAGGATCACAGCCGCGAGCTTTTGGCGTGGCGCGACGATATTCCGGCGAGCGACAGCTTCACCATGTTCGTAGACGACCAGCTGGACTTAAAGCCCTACGTCGAATCCGGCGTCACGCTGCTTACCGAGGTCGAGGGCATCGCCCCCGCCGCGACGGCCCGTTTCAAAATCGTCGCTACATTCGAGGTCGAGGTGCTGTAACCGCTCGCCGCGGGCGACCCGGCACGCAGACGACTGTCCTCGATCAGACGGCCGCAATCACACATCGCCCTCCCCTTGTCGAGGGCCGAAGTGCTTGGCTCGTCGACGCCGCCGCATTAGCCGCTTTGCGGCTCAATCGCACTCTTTACCGCTTCGCCACGGTAGCGGCGGCGCCCAGTCCGCCCCGCGCCAGGAAGTTCGGCCATTCTGCAGCTGATGCCGGCCTTCGTGTATCGAAGCCAGGAAGCGAAGCCGCGTAATGAAGTAAGTCACGAAACTAACCTCACGAAGGCAATTCGGTTGCAATGGTACCTGCGTCGATCCTACCCCTGCTCGAGCCGCTCGAGACGTTCGAGGCGATCCGCCGGCGAGCGGCGCGCCTCGGCGACCGCCTGTGCGATCTGTCTTATGCCAATCCCTATGACGGCGCACAGCAGGGCGCGCGCGCGGCGCTGCGCGACGCGCTCGACGAAAGCCGGCTTCTCAGCCTGCAGTACACTCCTTTTGGCGGGCACACCGTCGCCCGGCGGGTCGTGGCCGACGACCTGCGGCGCAGCCACGGATTACCGTTCGCACATCGCGATGTGATCCTCACCCCCGGCGCCATGTCGGCGCTGCAGATCGCGCTTCTGGCCGCGCACGCCCGAGGCGGCGAGGTCGTGGTTCCCACGCCGTGCTGGCTTGACTACCCCATCTACGCCCGCCACGCCGGCGCCACACCGGTCATGGTGCCGCCGGATGGCGACGTGAAGCTCGACCCCCACGCGGTCGCCGCGGCAATCACCGAGCGCACCCGCGCGATCGTGCTCTCGCACCCCTGTAATCCCACCGGAGAGCGGTATCGCGATTCCACTTTGACACAGCTCGCGGAGGTCATCTCGGCGCGACAAGAGGCCCTCGGCACCGCCATTACCCTGATCGCTGACGAGACCCATCGGGACTTCACCCCGCCGGGCACCTACCAGAGCCTCAGCCGGCGCTTTTCCCGCGCGGTGATCGTCTACTCCTTCGGGAAATACCACTTCCTGCAGGGCCAGCGGCTCGGCTATGCCGCGGTTTCGCCGAACCATCCCGAGCGCGACGAAGTCGGCGCCGAGCTCGTTCGCTGGACCCGGATCGCAGGCGTGGCCACGCCCACGGCGCTCATGCAAAGCGCAATCCCGCGGCTTGTCGAGCTCACATACGATGACGCCTGGCTCGCGCGGCGGCGCGCGTGGCTCGTAGCCCGACTGCGGAGCGCCGGCTACCGCGTGGCTGAAACCGACGCCACGCTGTTCGTCTACGTGAAAACGCCGCGAGGCTGGTCCGACTGGGCGTTCACTCGAAGCCTCGCCTCGCGCGGCGTCCTCGTCCTGCCGGCCCCAGTCTTCCACCACAGTGGCTGGTTTCGTGTGGCGCTTACGGCCTCGGAGCCGATGATCGAACGTGCCCTCGAGGTGTTCGCACAGGAGGTAACTCAGTGCCCCGCATAGAGCTTTTCGGCGAGTCCGATCCGGTGCTCGCCTGGGACGGAACCGCGATCTACGGTGACGAAGCCGCGCTCGCCGGCGAGCCGCCGCCAGCGCGGCTCGAGGGTTCGGCTGCGGCCGCGCAGCCGCTCGCCAGCGGACAGGTGCGCCTGTTTCGCGATCGGCTCGGCCTCGGCAAGCTGTTCTGGGCGAAAAACGCGGGCGGCGATCTCGCCTTCGCCTCGCAGCCGCTAAAGCTCGTGCGCGCGGGGTATGACCTCGGCGACATCGCGGCGGCTCCGCGGGGTCGCGTCATCACGCTCGACGCGGACGGTAGCCTCGCCTCGGTGAGCGCCCTTAAACCGGCAGGGCCCACGCCGGCCGTGAGCGCGAGCGTCGCGCAGATCGGCGCCCACATCCGAGAGGCGCTCGATGCCTACCTGGCGGCGGTGGCGACTGCCTACCCCGACAGGCGCGCGTATCTCTGCCTGTCGGGCGGTCTCGACAGCTCTACGATCGCCGTCTTGGCGCGCAGGCATTTCTCGGCGCTCACCGCGGTGAGCTTCGACATCGCGGACGCCGGCCGCGCGCCGAGCGCGGACCGACTCGCGGCTGAGCGGCTTTGCGCCGACCTCGGCGTGCCCATGATCGAGGCCAACGTCACGACCGAAGAGCTCATTTCGTACCTGGACACCGTGCTCGTCGCCGGCATCGACTGGCGCGATTTCAACGTCCACTGCGGCCTGGTCAACGCCGCCATCGCGGACGCGATCGCGCAAAGCTCGTCCGAAGGCGATCCGCCCCCGATCGTCATCACCGGCGATCTCCCAAACGAGCTCCTCGTCGATTACCAGCCCGAGGTCTACAAGGGCGCCACCTACTACGGGCTGCCGCGGGTCGACGTCGCGAAGCTGCGTTCGGTGCTCGTCGACGGGCTCGACACGTGCCACCGCGAAGTCGGCGTGTTCGGCGCCTTCGGTCTCTCGGTGGCGCAGCCCTACGCCGCCTGCGTCGACGCCTATCTCTCGCTCCCAGCGTCGCTGCTCGCCGAGCAGGACCGCAAGGACCACTTGGTCACGAACATCGTGGGCTCGGAGCTGCCCGCCTACATCTACGAGCGCCCCAAGCTGCGCGCTCAAATCGGAGACACCCACGACAAGGGAACGCTCGCCGCCTGTATCGATCGGGGTATCGACGGATCGTGGCTCCGGGGCCGGTTCTCGGCGCTTCACGGCGTGGGTGAGGAACGCGCGCTCGACCGCTTCATACGTGCCGGGCGCTACCAAACGGCGATGCCAACAGGCACCACCACGACGGAGGAAGATCAATGAACACGTCCAATATCGCGCTCAAGCTCGAGTCGTTTACTCGCAAATCGTTTCAGATCGCCGATGACGATCCGGACTTTAGCCGCTCCGTCCATCTCTTCGAAGAGGGCTACGTCGACTCCATCGGCGTGATCGAGATGCTCACCTTCATCACCGAGACCTTCGGCGTGCAAATCCCCGACGACGCGCTCCAGTCCGACGGCTTCGCCACCATCGACGGGATGGCGCAGGTGATCGCCGAGCTCATGGCGCCGGCGGACGCCAAAGCCGCCGTCACCGCCTCCTAGGAAGCCGAACATGAGGGAGCTGGAAAAGGGGCTGCGAGCCCTGATCGCCCGGGCGGCGCGGGGCGAGGTTTCGGAAATCGCCGCCGTGCTGCGTGCAGGCCTTTGGAGCGAGCGGCATTGGATCGTGCTGCGCCGGGATCTGACCGAGGCACTCCAGGTCACCAAGCCTCCGGTGCCGTTTTCGATCCGCCGCTATCGCCCCGCCGACGCCGACGTTCTGTTCGACGAAGGCTCGCGGGCCGAGCGGCGGGAGCGCGCGCGGCGCGAGCGCTGGATGCGCAGAGGGCTGGGCCGGTGCTACGTCGCGTCGCTCGCGGACGGCACCGCGACGTTCATGCAGTGGCTGTGCACCCCGGAGGAAAACGCGGCGCTCCGCGAAAGCCTCCCGTTCGTCAAGCCGGCTGCGCTGCCCGGCGGCGTCGTTCTGGAAGGGGCCTATACCCCTCCGCGGTTCCGGCGCCTACCGATCATGCCGGCGGCGATGGCCCAAATCGCCGAGGAGGGCCGCCAGCTCGGCGCGCGCTTCGCCGTGGTCTATGTCGAGGAGCAAAACGCGTCGATGATCAGAGCCGCCAAGTTGGCCGGGTTTACCCCCTGGCGCACCCGGCGCGTGCGGCGCCGGCTGTTTTTGTCGCTCTTCAGTGAATCGGCGCTTACCAGCACGGCCGACGAGCTGGCGACGGGCTCGATGCGGCCACGGAGATCGGCCGCGGCGCAAGGGGCGAAACGGGCCCGCGAGCGCGCATCTGCATCCGCGTAAGCGCGCACCGGGCGACACGACCGGCCTTTGGCGTTATGCTCCCGCCCGGGCTCGATTCGGTCCCGCGAGTGTCCATGGCGTCGCTACCACAAGCTTCCACCGTGTCAGCCACCGGGCTCGGTTACCGCGCGGCGTTCGCGGAGGCGCTGCTGTCGATGCACGCCCCGCCGGTGCCGTGGCTGGAGATCCACCCCGAAAACTACATCCGGCGGGGCGGGCGCTACGCCCGGCTGTTCGATCGCGCTGCCGAGCGATTCCCTCTCGTGCCCCACGGGCTCACGACCTGCTTCGGCAATCCAGAGCCGCCGGGCGCCGCCTGGCTGCGCGACCTGCGCGCGCTGTGCGAGCGCATCGGGGCGCCGTGGTTTAGCGACCACCTGTGCTTTAGCGCCGCCGGCGGCGCTCACGCCCACGATCTTCTCCCGGTTCCGCGGACGACCCAGATGGCCCGGGAGGTGGCCGACCGCATCTGCCGCACGCGAGACGCGCTGGGGATCCCGGTGGCCGTCGAAAACGTAAGCTTCTACGGACATCCCCCGGGCTCCGAAGGCGCCTCGGACGCAGCCTTCATCACCGAGGTCGTCGAGCGCGCTGACGCCCTGCTCCTCCTCGACGTCAACAACGTCGTGGTAAACGCACGAAACTTCGGCTACGACGCGGGCGCCTACGTAGACGACCTCCCCCTCGAGCGCGTGGTGCAAATCCACATCGCCGGCCACACGCGCCGGAGCGACGGGCTGAGAATCGATACCCACGATCGCCCCGTCGACGCAGAGACCACCGCGCTGCTCGGCCGCGTCCTCGCCAAAACGGGTCGCGTCCCGGTGCTGCTCGAACGCGACGGCCGCTACCCTCCGCTCGAGGCGCTGCTTTCCGAGCTGGCCGACATTCAGGCTGTCGTGGACCGAGCGCTCCATGTCGACCAGGCCGAAACGCCGCCCCGGACGGGCGCCGACGCCGCGCGCTGACCCCATGGCACCTGCACAGGACTTTCGCGACCAGCTCGTGCGCTACTGCTTCGCCGAGGCGCCCGATCCCGGGCTACTCGCCGATCTCGGCAAAGACGCCGAAGCGTGGCAGCTATACCGGCGCATGATCCGCAATCGCATCTTCCGCTTCATAGCCGGCGCCCTGCCGCGCTATCGCCGCGCCGTCGGCGGCGAGCGGTTCGATGGGGATCTGGCCCGGTGGCTCGAAAGTGGCGGCAGCGCCGAGCGCCAGATGTTCCTCCTCCCGCTCGCGCACGCTCGCTGGCTGCTTGCGCACGGGCCCCCCGAGGAGCCCGCGTGGGCGGGCGATCTGCTGCGTTTGGAGGCGGCGCGCATCGAGGTCCGAAACGCCGACGATGTCGAGCCGGGTCCCCTCCGCCCGTTCGACTTTCAGCTTCCCCTCGCGGTCTGCGAGCCGATTCGGTGTCTCCAACCGGCCTGGGACGTGACCCGCAAGGAGCCGCACAGGCTGCCGTCGCTCCGGGTGCTCATCGTGTGGCGCGGTCCGAAGCGCACCGCGCGCACCGCGTGGGCGGAGCCTTGGGTCGGCGAGTGGCTGTGCGACGAGCGGGCGGCGTCGTGGCCTTCCCACGACCTGATCCGAAACATCTGGCAAGCGCGCGGCGTGGTCCCCACCACCGAACGGATCGAGCACGCCGCGAGCGTCCTGGGCCCGCTCGTGGAGGCCGGCGCCGTGGCCAGCCCCGCCGCGGCCAAGTCCCGGTAGCCGGGGCCGGGCCCAAAAACCAACAGAGCGCGCTGTCGTTCTATGCCGCTGCGCCTTCGACACGGCGGGAGACCCTGTGAGAGCCTCGCCGGGCACGAACATCTGGATGACCTGCGCCCCGAACGGCCCTCGCGGCCCGGGGAGAAGCAGCGTCCCGCGCGACTCACCATTGGAGGTCTACACGCATGAAGACGCCCTCGACCAGTAAACGCCTGATGCTATCCGCCGCAACCGCCTTCGGCATGTCGATCGGTGCGGCCGGCGTCGCCGGGTGCGGCGGCGCCGAAGACGCCGCCGAAGAGCCCGAAGAGCCGGCCATCGAAGAGCAGGACTGCGCCGGTGAAGCCGATTGCAGCGCCGCAGCCGACGACATCGACGCGGACTACGCCGACGAAGCCGACTGCAGCGGCGAAGCCGACGATGAGGCCGCCGCGGACGACGAGGAAGCCGACTGCGGCGCGGACTGCGCCGGCGCAGACGAGTAGTCCGCTCGGCCCGAGCCCTGGCTCCTATTCGGGGCCCAGAGCCTGCGGGCATCTATTCGAACAGTCGTGGCGCTCTCGCCGGGGTATTCGCCGGGATTCGCGGCCGAACACCTCGGCGAGCCGTCCGGCCCGCCCGTACCGCCCTCGCGCTCGCTCGCTCGTCGCCGCCGGCTTCACGACGGCAGCCGCATCGCCGGGCTGCGCAGCGATTGGCCGGCGACGCCCCTCCCCTCGTGCTCACGAGGCGGACGCAGGCAACCGCTATCGCGCGCGCAGGTCCGCCTCGGCGCGGAGCCAGTCCTCGAGATCGTGCCCGTGCTCGTAACCGCGGGCTGCGAACAGCTCGTACGCGCGCGCGGCGATCTCCTCGCTGCTCGGCGCCCGAACCTCCGTCTTGGCGCCGGCGCGGGCGCGCTTGGGCGCGGTCGTCGAGCTTCGCGCGGTTTTGCGCGAGCGCGCGGGGGGCGTGCCATTCACACCCGCCGGCTTCGCCGCGGTCTTGGGGGTCCCGGTCTCGCTCGAGGTCGTCTTCTTGGTCGGTCGCTTGGCCATGGAGTTTCTCCTGGTGTCCGGCGCCGCCGGCTTCGGGCCAGCGCGCCGAGACACTCGACCGATATACGCATCCCGGCGGCCTGTCAAAAAAACCGACGAGCAGCCCTGCCATCCTCACTCGCCGACGCCTTGGCCACCTTGTGGAGAGTGCCGGGCTGGTCGGCGTAGCGCCGTCGCACGTGGCTGCGCGGCCTGCGCTGCATGCACGCCCGCCCCAGACGCGCCCGACCACTCGATCCGATCATCGAAGGGATGAGACAGTGGCATGATTCGACTGCACGAAGTCACCACGGTGGAGCGCGAAGTGGGCGAGTGCTTCCGCTACCTGGCCGATTTCTCCACGGCGGAGCAGTGGGACCCCGGCGTGTACCGAGCCGAAAAACGGACGCCAGGCCCGCCGGCGCCGGGGACCAAGTTCGCGCTTACGCTAAGCGCCGGGGGGCGGCGCATTCCGATGACCTACCAGCTCGAGGAGCTTGTACCGAACGAGCTCATCGCGCTCACGGGTGACGGGGAAGGCTTCAGCGCCCGTGACCGAATCACCCTCGAATCGCCCTTCCCGGGCCGCACCCGCATCGCGTATGAAGCGGTGTTGGCGTTCTCTGGGGCGGCGGGACGCGCCGAGCCGCTTTTTCGCCCCTGGCTCAAAGGCGTGGGGCGCAAGGCGGTGGAGGGCATGACGCGCGCGCTCACCTTGGGGACCGCGCCCTCGCGCGGGCCCTTGGACAATCTCGGCCATCGGCTCGTTTTGCCCGCCGCGTGGTCCTTTACCGAGCGCGGCTATCTCGCGATGCCAGACAAAGGGCTGAGCGAGTTCATCGATGATCGAATCTGGGTGATCACAGGCCCCACGAGCGGCCTCGGATTGGCCACCGGCTGCTTGCTGGCCCGATTGGGCGCACGGCTTTTGCTCGTGGGGCGAGGTGGTGATCGCCTGCGAGAGGCTGCGGCTACGATCGATGCGTTCAGCGGCTGCGGACGCGAGCGCATCCAGTGCTTCGAAGCCGAGCTTTCGCTCGCGCGCGAGTGTCGCCGCGTGGCCGCCGAAATCGCCGCGGCGCAGCCGGCCATCGACGGGCTGGTGAATAACGCCGGCGCCTTGTTCGCCGAGCGCGGGGAGACCGAAGAAGGGCACGAGCGGGCCCTGGCCATCAATCTGGTGGCGCCGTGGGTGCTCACCCGCGAGCTTTTGCCTGCGATGCGACGGCGCGGCGCGCGAGTCATAAACGTCGTGAGCGGCGGCATGTATCTTCAGCCGCTGCGCCTGGACGACATGCAGTTTCGGGTGGGCCGCTACGACGGCTCCGTCGCCTATGCCCGCGCCAAGCGGGCGCTCGTCGCCGTGACGGAGCACTGGGCCGAGACGACCCCGGACGTGGATTTTTACAGCATGCATCCGGGCTGGGCGGCCACCCCGGGCGTCGCGCGCTCGCTTCCGGCGTTTGACCGCCGGATGCGAAGATGGCTTCGCGACAGCCGCATGGGCGCGGACACCATCGCCTGGCTCGCCACGACCGCGGCCCTGGCGGGCCACAGCGGAGAGTTTTGGTTTGATCGCAAGCCCCGCCCCACGGCGGTGGTCCCCGGGACGGCCGTGGACGCGCGCCAGCGTGCCGAGCTCGTAACGTGGCTCGAAGCTGCCCAGGCTCGGGCGTCATGATCCGATCGGGCGAGCCAGGTTAGGTGTGGTCGCGAACGACCTGGGTGATCGCCCCCGTGATGCGCGAGAGATCACCTTGCTCGATCACGAACGGCGGCATCGTGTAGACGAGGCGGCCGAACGGCCGAATCCATACGCCCCGGTCCACGAACGCGGGCTGCACGACGTCCATGTCGACCGGATCGCAAAGCTCCACCACGCCGATGCCCCCGAGCGCCCGCACGTCTTTGACCTGAGCGAGCTCGCGGCACGGGGCGAGCTCGCGGACGAGCTGCTCCTCGATGGCGGCGACGCGCGCCTGCCAGTCCGACTGAAGCAGCAGATCGATGCTGGCGAGCGAGACCGCGGCGGCCAGCGGGTTGGCCATGAAGGTGGGCCCGTGCATGAACAGGCCGGGTGCGCTGTCGCGAATGCCTGCGGCCACCTCTCCGGTCGCGAGCGTCGCCGCCGCGGTCATCATGCCGCCGGTGAGCGCCTTGCCCAGGCACATGATGTCCGGGGCGATGCCCGCGTGCTCGCAGCCGAAAAGCCGGCCCGTTCGGCCGAAGCCGGTGGCGATCTCGTCGAGGATGAGGAGCGCGCCGTGCTCGTCGCAAAGCTCGCGCACCCGCTCGAGGTAACGCGGCGAGTAAAACCGCATGCCCCCGGCGCCCTGGACCACGGGCTCGAGGATCACCGCCGCGATTTCACCGCCGCGCTGTTCGAGGCGGCCTTTGAGCTCGCCGATGTGTGCCTCGTCCCACGGCTCGCCGAAGCTCGGCGACGGCGGCGGGACGAAGTGATGCTCGGGCAAAGCGCCGCGAAACAGGGTGTGCATGCCGTTTACGGGGTCGCAGGTGGCCATCGCGCCGAACGTGTCGCCGTGGTAGCCGCCGCGCACGGTCAAGAGCGACTGCTTTTTCGGCCTGCCGCGCCCCTGCTGATACTGAAGGGCCATTTTGATGGCCACCTCCACCGACACCGAACCCGAGTCGCACAAGAACACGCGCTCCAGCGGATCGGGGGCGAGGGAGGCCAGCTTCTCGGACAGCTCCACGGCCGGCCGGTGGGTGAGGCCGCCGAACATCACGTGGGCCATGTCTTTGGCCTGGCGCTCGATCGCCTCGACGAGCGCCGGGTGCCCGTAGCCGTGAATCGCCGCCCACCACGACGACATGCCGTCTACGAGCTCGCGCCCGTCCTCGAGGTAAAGGCGGGTGCCCTCGGCGCGGCGCACCGGGTAGATCGGGCCGACCGCCGGGGAGGCGTTATAGGGATGCCAAACGCTGCGCCTGTCTCGGGCGAGGAGATCGCGTGCGGTCATCGGCGAGCGACCCTACCACGGCGCCTCCCGCACCCTTACGAAGGCGCCTCGCCTGCCCTGGGCCTGAGCCCCGCCTGCGACTCGGACTCCCGGCGCTCGAGCCGCCGCCGGGTCTCCCGGACCGAAGCGCCGCGGCGCGACGTTCCGTCCGATTCGAGCTACGCTGTCCTGGTGACCCACGAGCCCCGCCTCACGCCCCCCCTCGCCAAGGGACACATCTCCGTCGCGCGCCTCGCCGACTACTGGTACGTGGCGCTCCAGTCCAACGAGCTCGGCCCGCGCCGCCCGGTCCAGCGGACGGTGCTCGGCACCCCCTTGGCGCTGTTTCGCGACGGCCAAGGGCGCCCCGCGGCGCTTTTGGACCGCTGCCCGCACCGAAACGTGCCGCTTTCGCTCGGCCGCATCCACGAAGACGGCCATCTCGAGTGCCGCTACCACGGTTGGCGATTCGACACGAGCGGCGCCTGCCGGGCCATTCCCGGCCTGTGCGACGGCGCCCCCGGCCGCGCACACAACGCAACCGCTTACCCGGTGCGCGAACGCGACGGTCTCGTCTGGGTCTATATGAACCCCGATGCGAAAGAGGTGCGCGGCGAGCCGTTTTCGTTCGAGGAGCGGCCCGGATACACCACCGTGCGCGGCACCATCGACATGGAGGCCTCCCTCCACGCCACCCTCGAAAACATCCTCGACGTTCCCCACACCGCCTTCCTACACCGGGGCCTGTTCCGCAAGGAGGCGACCACCGAGATCGAGGCGGAGGTGAGGCGCGGCCCCGACCGGGTGGAGGCCGAGTTCATCGGCGAACCCCGTCCGCCCGGCATCGCCGCGCGCCTTTTGTCCCCGTCGGGCGGCACAGTGGAGCACACCGATCGGTTCATCCTCCCGTCGATCGCGCAGGTGGAGTATCGGCTCGGCGAGGAAAACCACTTTCTCATCACCCAAACCCTCACCCCCATCGGCGACCACCATACGCGGATCTTTGCCGACATCTCGTTCCGGCTGCGCATCCCGGGTTTCGTCCTGCGCCCGCTCCTAACCCCCGTGGCGTGGCACATCCTCCGCCAGGACGCCGCCATCCTCCGCGCCCAGACGGAAAACGTCAGGCGTTTCGGCGGCGAGCAGTTCGCCCACACCTCCATCGACCTGCTGGGCCGGCCGATCTGGCGGCTTCTGCGCGAGGCCGAGCGCGGCGAGCTGCGTTCCCTAGACGGCGGCACGGAGGCCCAGCGCGTTCGCATGACTGTTTGAGCCGGCTCGGCGGGCCGTGGAGCCGGCCGAAATCCCGCCGCCGCGCGTAGAGCCCGACCGCCTGGGCCGTTACCATCCCGGGCATGCAGGAGACCTCCCCGGCGTCCGACCCCTCCAAGCGCCGTCCGCGAGACAAGGCCGAAGCCGAAATCATCCTGATCTGTAACCCGCGCGCCGGCGGCCGGTGGCGCGAGCTCGCCGCGATCCTCGACTCCGAGGAAGCGCAGCACGTGCGCCGCATCGTCACCGACTCGGTGGAGGACATCGCGCCGGCGGTCGAGAGCCTGGGGCGCGAGTCGAAGCTGCTTTGCATCTACGGCGGCGACGGCACGATCCAGCGCGTTTTGGACCGGCTGCCCGCGAACACGAAGGACGATGTGCACCTGGCGCTCATCGGCGGCGGCACGATGAACGTCACGGCGCGCTGGTGCGGCTTTCATCGAAGCCCAGCGGACAACTTCCGCACCGTGGTCCACGCCTACCGGCAGGGGAACCTCCTCATCAAAGAAGTTCCGCTCCTGCAAGTCACCCGCGGCGAGTCGGTTCACCGCGGCTTTACGTTCGGGATGGGTCCAATCGTCCGCATCCTCGACGCGTGGGAGCACGGCAAAAAGGGCAAGCTGCCAGCGATCTCGATGGGCCTTCAGTCTGTGGCGGCGGCGTGGCTCAAGTGGCCGCCTCGCTATCGTGATCTCCTCCTTGAATCCGAGGCGGAAATCTGGCTCGACGGCGAGCGCCTGCCCTACGATCGCTACGCAGCCGTGTTCGCCAACGTCACCGGCCAGATAAACCCCGGCATCCTGCCGTTCCCCGAGCCGCGCACGCGCGACAGCTTCTATACCGTCGCCTACGCCGTCACCGCCCGCGAGCTCGCCCTCGCCGCGCCGATGGTCGCCCGCGGCTGGCTGCCCGTCGATGTCTCCAAGCTGATGAAACCCGCCGGGCTCATGCGACGCCTCACGGGGATCGGCGACAAGGATGACGACGGCGAGAAAACCGACCGGCGCGGCCCCGCGGTCAAATCCGGCCCGATCCCCACCGATCCGCGCTACGTAAACCGCACCGCGTCGCTCCTCGAGGTGAAAACCCGCGAGCCTCTTTACACGGTCGACGGCGAGATCATCGCCGGCGACGACGAGAGCGTGCGCGTCGAGCTCGGGCCAGAGCTCAAGCTCGCCGTCACGCCCACCGCGCATCTCAGCGCCGGCCTGCGGCTCGCCGCCGACGCCATCGGCGGCGCCGCGTAATGCTTAGTCGTGATACGTGGCGACCCAGAACGTATCGGTCACGCCCACGCCGACGTGGCGCCGCGCCGCGCCGAGCATCGCCTCTCGATGTCCGTCGTCGCTCTGCAGCCATAAATCGACTGCACCTCGAGGCGTCCCCGGGCCGCAGGCGATCGTCTCGAAGTGCGCCGCCGTAAGCTCTCCGCCGCAGCCCACGATTCGATCGGGAAAGTCTGAGCCGTCGCTGCCCTCGTGCTCACACGCGATTGCCGCGCCGTCGTCCTCGCTGTGCGCCTGCGCCGCGCACACGAGATCTTCTCGGAGCTCCACCGGATAGACGCCCTCGGCCGCCCGCTCCTCGTTGATGATGTCGAACAGCTCCTGCGCCTCGGGCTCGAGCGCATCGTAAAGCGGCCCGTCGCCCCCCGGGAAGCCCGGCCGCGCGTCTGAATCCGGCGCGTCGGGGGACTCGTCGGCGGCGTCGGCGCCGCCAGCGGTGGATGCGTCGGCGGTGGGCGCCGCGGCGTCGGCGCCATCTCCCGGGGCGGCGTCGTCGCTCCCGCACGCCAGCCCAGCAGCCAGCATGGCCCAAAGCCACAGCGAATCGCGATGGCGCAACATCTGACGACTGTAGCGCGCCGAGCCCGAGCACTGAAACCGGATCAGTCGGGTCTCCGCGATCGGCCGGGGCGAGCGTTCGCGCGCCACGACAGGCCGCGGCTACGCATCCGCGTAACGCGCCGCGCTACTCGAAAAGGACCGCCACCGATTCGGGCGGCCGACCGAGCGCGGCCCGATCGCCGCGGATGACCACCGGGCGCTCGATGAGGCGCGGATTGTCGGCCATTGCCCGAATGAGCTCGTCGCGGCTCAAGTCCTCGCGGCCGAGGTCGAGCTCGGCGTAGAGCTTTTCCTTCTTGCGAAGCAGCGCCCGGGGGCCCGCGCCGAGCTTGCCCAGCACGTCCGCGATTTCGGCTTCGCTCGGCGGGTCGGTGAGGTAGTTTCGCACCACCGGCGAGGCGCCGCGGCCCTCCAAGAGCTCGAGCGTTTTCTTCGATGTCGTGCAGCGCGGGTTGTGCCAGATGGTAATCGCCGTGTCCGGCGACCGTTCATCGAATTTTCCACCCATAGCCGGCTTCTCCTAACTCGTTCCAGTCGCCCGGCATCTTCCGCGGGCTCCGAGGGTCACCGCCTACCCGGGGCGCCCCGCGTCACGATAGCGCAGCTCGCCGCCGCAAGGGAGTGCCCCGTGCAGCGCATGCGAGCGGCTGCTATATTCCGCGCTGATTGTCTCCTGTACCCGCTTGGCCCCCCTACTGATGCCGTCCGCCGCCGCACCCAAAGCCCCGCTCATCGGCCCCCTCGCGGCCGCCTGCCTGGCCTTCGCCGCCGCCTGCGATCGCGGCCCGAGCTGCGAGGAGGTGGCCGACCGCATGGTCGACATCGCGAACGCGCCGATGGCTGACGACGACGAAGAGGCAACCAAGCCCGAGGCCGCCGCCGCCCTCGAACAGGCCTGCGACCGCGAACAGTGGCCGGCAGACATCCGGCGCTGCGTGGTCTCGGCGGACGACCAGGAAGACGTCACGGGCTGCATGCGCGATCTCGCGCCCGGCGAGTAGCCCTCGCCGTTTCGTCGTGCCAACCTCTCCGCGGCTGGCGGCGCGCGCCGGCTGCGAAGGGAGGACGCGATGAGCCGAAAAAGCGGAGGGCAGCTAGTCGGCGAAATCCTCGCGCAACGGGGCGTGACGTCCGTGTTTACGCTCTGCGGGGGTCACACTGCTCCTATCCTCAAAGGAGCCAAGGACCAAGACATCCGCGTCGTCGATGTGCGCGACGAGCGGTCCGCGGTGTTCGCCGCCGACGCGGTCGCGCGGATGACAGGCATCCCGGGCGTGGCCGTGGTGACGGCCGGCCCCGGCGTGACGAACGCCGTCACCGCGGTGGAAAACGCCAAGCTCGCCGAGTCGCCCGTCGTCGTGTTCGGGGGCGCGGCCGCCACGCTCCTCAAGGGCCGCGGCGCGCTGCAAGACATCGATCAGCTCTCGATCATGAAGCCCATCACCAAGTGGGCGACCACGGTCAAGACGATTTCCCAACTCGAAGCCGTCACCGCTCGCGCCCTCGAGGTCGCCAGCGCGGGCGTCCCGGGGCCGGTGTTCGTCGAGGTCCCCGTGGACATCCTTTACCCCGAGCACGTCGTGCGCGAGTGGTACTTCAAGGAAAGCGGGGTGGAAAACCCGCGCGGCCTCGGCCAGCGGGCGCTCAAGCTCGCCCTGCAGGGGCACCTTCTCAAGCAGTTCCGCGCCCCGCGCGTGCGCGACGCGCTGCCTCGGCCGTCGCCAATCGCGCGCGACGGCGGCGACGGGGCGGGCGCGAGCTTCGCCACCAACGTTCAGCGGACGGCCGCGCTCGTCAGGCGCGCCGAGCGCCCGGTGCTCGTCGTGGGCAGTCAGGCGCTCGCGGCGCGGCGGGACGCGGACGAAATCGCCGAGGCCGTGGCGTCGCTCGGCGTGCCGACCTTCCTCGCGGGCACCGCCCGCGGGCTCCTCGGCAAACGAAGCGACATCCAGTTCCGGCACGGACGGAGCAAGGCCCTCAAGGAGGCGGACGTCGTCGTCGTTGCCGGCTTCCCGTTCGATTTTCGGCTCGGCTACGGGCGCGCGATTGGCAAGCAGGCCACCGTGATCGCCGCGAACCTGAGCGATCGCGCGCTTACGCAAAACCGGCGCCCCGAGATCGCCGTGTTGGGCCACCCCGGGCGCTTTCTCCGCGATCTGTCGGCCGAGACGCGAAGCCCGGACGGCGCGCGGTGGTCATCGTGGTTCGAAACCCTCCGAGACCGAGAGCGCGCCCGAGACGACGAGATCGCGCAAAAGGCAAAGCCCGGCGGGGAGCTCGTCGACCCGATCGCGCTATTGCGGGCGATGGAAGACGTCATCGACGACGACGCGACCCTCATCGTAGACGGCGGCGACTTCGTCGCCACGGCCTCGTACATCCTGCGCCCGCGCGGGCCGCTGTCCTGGCTCGATCCCGGCGCGTTCGGGACCCTCGGCGTGGGCGGCGGGTTCGCCGTCGGCGCCGCGGTCGCGCGCCCCGGGCGCGAAATCTGGCTCCTTTACGGCGACGGCTCGTGCGCCTACAGCCTGGCCGAGATCGACACCTGCGTCCGCCACGGGCTCGCGCCTATCGCCGTAATCGGGAACGACGCCTCGTGGGCGCAGATCGCGCGCGAGCAGGTCGAGGTGCTCGGCGACGACGTGGGCACCGTGCTCGCGCGGACCGCCTACCACCGCGTCGCCGAGGGCTACGGCGGCGCGGGCCTGCTTCTCGACGACCCCGCCAAGACGGGCGAGGTCCTCGGCGAGGCCAAAAGGCGGGCGAAAGCGGGGACGCCGGTCGTCATCGACGCGCGCATCGCCGCCACCGACTTCCGCAAGGGCTCGATCTCCATCTAGCGCCTCACGGTCGCTCGCACCAATCACCGGGAAAATGTGACCGTGGAACCGCCGGAAAGGGTAAGCTCTCGGCTCCACTTCCGCGCTCGCTAGCGAAGGGCGCCACCGTCCGAATCGGCGGCGAAGAAACTCGCTTATGCGCGCGCACGGCCCCCGCTTTCGCGGGCGAAGGAAGCAGTCATGGGCAAGTTCGTCATCGGTTGTCTCGCCGTCGTTGGCGGTCTCGTCATCGCTGGTGCGCTCGTCGGCTACTTTTTCTTCCTACGGCCGGCGCTGGACTTCGGGAAAGAAGCAATGCGCATCGGCGAGGAGTTTCAGGAGCTGGAAGCGGCGGTGGAAGACCAGGGGCCTTACGATCCACCGCACGACGGGAAGGTGTCCGAGGATCAGCTAGAGCAGCTCCTGGCGGTGCAAGCTGACCTGCGGGCGGATCTCGAGGACAACCTCGCGGCACTTCAGGAAAAGTACGACGAGCTCGAAGAGGAGATCGAGGCCGCCGACCGCGACCTCCGCCTGCGAGAAATGGCCGAGGCCTATACGGATCTCGGAGATCTCTTGCTTAGCGCCCGTCGCGCGCAGGTGGCGGCGCTAAACGAGCAGGGGTTTTCGCTCGAGGAGTACGCGTGGGTCCGCGGACAGGTCTACCAGGCTATCGGCGAGACAGTGGCCGTCGGCATGAGCCAGTTCACCGAAGGTGAGCGGCCAGCGCGCTCGACGGATCTCCACGAGGATACGGTGGCGATGGTCGAGCCGCATCGCGAGCGGCTCCTCGAAGCCCACGCGCTCGCGTGGTGGGGTTTTTAGCGCCGGCGCGGACCGGCTGTCGGCGCCCTTCCCCGGTGCCGCCGGGTGACTGTACCCTTCGACCATGCCCGAGCAAAGCGACGCGCTGGAGCTGCGACTTCATCTCCTCGGCCCGGCGGCAGAGATCCCGCCTTCGGCCCCAGTGTCCGCCACCGGCGGCGGCCGCGCCGGCGTGAACCTCACAGCCGAGGGCGCCGACCTCTTCATCGCCGTGCCCGATCGGCCGCTCGCCGAGGTGCGCTGGATCGTAGACCGCATCATTCGATCCGTCACCGCGGTGGCGGAGCTCGAGGCCGCGAGCGTCGTCGCGGCCGAGGGTCTCAGTGATGCCGGCGTCGTCAGCGTCGGACTCGACCTTCACCACCGCTTCGGGGGTCGCGTGCACATCCCCGCCTCGCCGGCGCTCGCAGCGCGCGTGCGCGACATCGGCGCGCGGGAGGATGAATACCGAGCCTGGGTCGACGAGGACGCCTCGACCCGGACGAGCCTGGCGATCTGCCGGGACATCCGGGAGCTCGCCGCACACCACGACCACATCGAAGCCGAAATCTTGGATGAGGAGGCGCTCGGCGAGCGCGGGCTCCGGCTCCTGCTCGCGGTCGGATCCGGAAGCGAGGCGTCCCCGGCCCGGCTGGCCCTCGCGCGCTACCGGCCCCCGGGCGCTTCGCAACCGCCGCTCATGCTGCTCGGCAAGGGCATCACCTTCGACACGGGCGGGATCAACGTAAAGCCCTACGAGTCGTTCGTCTCGGCGATGAAGAACGACATGGGCGGCGCCGCCCTCGCCTACTCGCTGTTTCACGCGCTCGTGGCGTCGGGATATCCAGAGCCGATCTCGCTCGTCATTCCCGCGTGCGAAAACAGCATCGGTCCCCGGGCGATGCGACCGGGCACGATCGTGAAGAGCTACCGCGGCCCCACCGTCCGGATCGATCATACCGATGCCGAGGGCCGCCTCATCCTCGCCGACGCCCTCGCCTACGCCGCCGACACCGACGGGCCAACGCAGGTCCTGTCGTTCGCCACCCTCACCACCGCTGCGCTCGTCAGTTACGGCCCCTATGCCACCCCGGTTCACTTCGCCGACCCCGAGCTCCAGGCGATGCTTCGGCGCGCATCCGAAGAGACGGGCGAAGATCTCCACATGTTCCCCGAGCGCGTCTGGCACCTCGAGGCCAACCGCGACCGGGAAGCGGACCTCCGCAACACCGCGCGCCTGCCGGGTGACGCCTCGCGCGGCGCCGGCTCGCGAAACGCCGCCCACTTTCTCAAGCACTTCACCGACGTGCCGCTCTGTCACTTCGACATCTTCGCCTCGACCTGGAACTGGTCCGGGGAAGCGCCGGGAGCCGGCTACGGAGCCACCGGCGCCCCGCTCCGCACGCTCATCCGCGCATTCGAAGAGCCACGCGGTCGCTGACTGCGAATTCGCGCTCCATCGACGTCATCGCGTGTGCCGCACCTAGCGAGAGCCGCGTCGAGGAGCCTAACTGCCGCATTTCGCCGCCGGGCCCCTTGCGCGACGCAGCCTGAATAGGCACAGGTCTTCCCCCTCCAAAGGAGCCTGACGCGAGCCGGGCACGGCACCTGCAGCTCGCAACAGCGGCCTTTCCGTGGACGCCGCGCTCACGGACGAGTGGGTGCGCGTCGGTTACTGTAGGTTACGGTCGGTGTTTGATCAACTACCCGGTTGGGTGCTGTTCGTCGGCACCGTCATCGTGTTTGCCGTGGCTGCCGAAATCGGCATTCGGCTCGCCCGCTGGCGCCGCAAGAAACCGGCCGATGACGACCGCAAGTCTCACTCCAGCGTGCTCCTTGCGGCGATCCTCGCCCTGCTCGGGCTGTCCTTGGCCTTTAGCTTCAGCATGGCTGAAACTCGGTTTGCAGAGCGGAGGGCGCTCGTGCTGGAGGAGGCGAACGCGATAGGCACGACCTATTTGCGCGCGACCCTTCTTCCTGAGCCGCATAGCCGCGAGGCGCGGGAGCTACTGCGCCAGTACGTGGACATTCGCGATGTCCCGACGCCCGAAGCTCTGGCCGGCGCGATGGAGCGTTCTCAGCCGCTTCATAACGAACTGTGGGCTGTGGCAGTCGCCGCAAGTGAAGAGCAACCCGATCCTATGACCGCGCTCTTCGTGCAGTCGCTCAACCAGTTGATCGACCTTCACGAGGACCGCACAACGGTCATTCTGCACCAGCGCCTCCCGGGCGCGATACTGCTCACGTTGTACTTGGTAGCGCTCCTCGCGATGGGCACGCTCGGCTACAGCGTCGGGTTAACCCGCACCCGCCCGATCTTGCCCTCGCTGGCCGTCATCGCGGCTGTTGCGATCGTCCTGCTGCTCATCGTCGAGCTCGACCGGCCGTTCGAGCGCGTATTCGAAGTAGACCAGGCCGCCCTCGATGACGTACGCGAGACAGTCTCGCGCAGTGAGGCGGTACAGCGCTACTGAGGAGTTCATCTCCTATCTCCGCGAGTCCGCCCCCGTGCGCGGCTGGGCGTCCTGGACGAGGCCGATCAGGACACCGAGCCGTCATCGGAGCGGGTGGAATTTCGGCTCGAAGAAATCCCGACCGGGACTCGCCTCACAGTCGTCGAGTCGGGCTTCGCGATGCTCCCCGACAGCCGGCGCGCCACGGCCATGCGCGAAAACGCGGGCGGCTGGGACATCCAGACGACCAACATCAAGCAGCATGTCGAGGGCTAGCACTTCAGCCAATGCAGTCGATCCGGCGGCCGCGTTCGCCGCCCTCGGCGACAGGACACGGCTGGCGATCATCACGCAGCTTCGCGATGGCCAGCCGCGGTCGATCAACTGGCTGGCCACGCGACTGGCCGCCGACACCGACATCACCCGGCAGGCGGTGACGAAGCACCTGCGCGTCCTCGAGCGCGCGGGTCTCGTGCGCACCCGCCGGGTCGGGCGGGAGAGCCAGTGTTCGTTTCAGCCCGAGGTCGTAGCCGGGCTCAGAGATTATCTAGACACCGTGTCGCGGCAATGGGAAGACGCCCTCACCCGGCTCAAGAGCTTCGTCGAGGACTAGTGTGCGATCCGCGGACGTTGATCCGCGATAAGTGTATTGTCGGGTCTGGGGATGCACGAGTCGGCCGAAGGGCTTACTGGGCTCGTGTACCCATATGACATTTATGTCATATGGGTA
>SLNH01000139.1 GCA_007133195.1 Nannocystineae bacterium
CTGATTCGTCACGGGCAAGCCTCGTTCGGCGCGCACGACTACGACGTGTTGTCCGCTCGGGGCGAGCGGCAGTCGCGTCTTCTCGGCGCTCACTTTGCCCGCGCCGGGCGCCGCATCGATGTCGTCTTCGAAGGCCCGGCGCGCCGTCACCGCGACACCGCTGCCCTCGCGATCGAAGGGGCCCGCGAAAACGGCGTCGAGCTCCCGGCTCCCACGCCGCTTGCCGAGCTCGATGAGTACCCGGGCGTGGCGCTGTTCAAGCGCTGGCTGCCGGCGCTCACGAGCGAGGAACCGGCGCTCGGAGCGCTGGCCGGGGGCGCGGACGCCGAGGTCGATCCAACGGAGGTAAAACGGGCCGCTGATCGCGCGGTCGTGAGGCTGGCCCAGCGTTGGTCGCGAGGCGAGCTCGAGCTAGGCGACCTCGAGAGCTTCACTGAGTTCAACGCGCGCGTCGGATGGGCGCTCGATCACATCATGACGACCTGCGGCCGGGGTGTCACCGTCGCGGCGTTTACGTCCGGCGGCACGATCGCGGCGGCAGTCAAGCGGGCGCTCGGTCTCTCGGCCGACAAGATGCTCGAAATATCGTGGGTGCTCGCCAACGCGTCGATCACCGAGCTGCGCTACCGACGAACCGATCTCGGCTTGATCTCGATGAACACGACGCCGCACCTCCGCGAGCCGGACCTGATGACCCGCCGGTGACGGACAGCCCGGTACCGCTTGCAATTGGTCTTCGGCATTCCCGAACACGTGCGCGATCTGCTCGGCCGCGTTCGCGACATCGTCGAAAGCCGCGTGAGCTCGCTCGAGCCGGCGATGCTCAAGCACGGCTTCGCCGCTCACCAGTGAGGACATCGAGCGCCGCATGGCCGAAATGGGCGGCGACGGTTAACGGGCGCGCCGCATGGCGCTCGATTCACCGAACCTGTGCCCCCGGGATAGGTAATGTCGAGGTCGGTGATCTCGACACGAGGGTGGCGAATGTGTGGTCACGGGGCGGGGAGCTAGCGGTCTTTGCTAACCGAAATGACGTGTCCACACCGGCCCGATATCGGGCTGGTGTGTGATCGCGGAGGTGATCGCCTCGATGCGCGGGGCGTGCTCGGACCGCACCGCCTCTTGCAGCGGAACGCTAGCGCGCCCTGGCGATCGCGCCCCGCACGGCCTCCCGGCCGCGCTCGGCGATCGCAGGATCGCGGTGAAGCGTAGACAGGTAGTTTGAAAACTCCAAGGCGGCGCTTAGCTCGAACGCGAGCTGTCCTACGTCGGTCGCCTTATCGAGCTCGCCTCGCCTCACCGCGTCTTGGATCAGCTCCTCGAGCAGGCTCACCCAATCCCGCTGGTCGGCGAGCACCTCGTCGCGGATCTCTCCGGGCTGCGCGTCGAACTCGGCGAGGATCTGGGCGAAGAAACATCCGCCGGGGAACACCCCCCGCTCGACGTAGGAGAGAAACGCTTCGCAGAGGGCCTCGAGCCTCGCGAGCCCCTCCGGCGCCGCCAGGGCCGGCTCTGTCACCTCGCGCGAAAAGATCTCCCGGGCCGCCTCGATGGTTTCCTTCTGCAGGCGCTGCTTCGAGCGAAAATGGGCGAAGACCCCGCTCTTGCTCACCCCGAGCTCCCGCGCGAGCCGCCCGATCGTGAGGCTCCCCAGCCCCTCGATCGAAGCGAGCCGCATCGCGATGTCGAGAATCTGAGCGTGCGTCTGTTCGCCGTCGGTGCGCCGCTTGGGCGGCTCGGTGAATCTCGGCTCGTCCGTCATCCTTGACTAGATAGCACGGGCGTGCCATATAGATCGCACGGTCGTGCTTTCTAGGGCCGCCGGCAAACCACTCCAAGGAGCCCCTCATGGCAGAAGAACGCATCCACCGGGCCGTCTCCGCCGACGGCACCGAAATCGCCGGCCGCGTGAGCGGCAGCGGCCCGCCGCTCGTATTCGTTCATGGCGACTTCGAGACCGGAGATACGGCTTGGGGCGAGCTATTGCCCCACCTCACCCGTCACTTCCGCTGCTACGCCATGAACCGGCGCGGGCGGGGCCTGAGCGCCACGAGCGACGCGCTCTCCACCGAACGGCTCGTGCAGGACGTGGTGGCGTTTACCGAGAGCATCGGCGAGCCGGTGGGGCTCGTCGGGGAGTCCAGCGGCGGCCCCCTGGTCCTCGGCGCGGCGGCCCGAAGCGCCGCGGTATCGGCCGTCGCCGCCTACGAGCCGGTCGTCTACGAGGCATGGACCGGCGAGGAAGAGGCGACGTTTTGGGACCTCGTCGAGGAGGTCGACGGACTCGCCGCCCAAGGCCGCCCCGTAGCCGGAATGCGCGCGTTTGCGGCCTGGGTGGGCAACGACGACGAACTCGCCGCCATCGCGGGAGAGCCGGAGGCCCTTGTGGCCCTCGCTGAAAACGTGCCGATTCAGATTCGCGAGTTCAAACAGCTCCGGACTCCCGAGGGGCCGAGCACCACGGGGCCCTCACAGCTCCGCGAGGTGGGGGGTCCCGTCCTGCTTTTGCGCGGGACGAAGAGCCGCATCGGAGATTATGTCGATCGAGGCATCAGCCATATCGCCGCGCACGTGCAAGACGTCAGCAGGCGAGAGATTCCCGGCGCGGGCCACTTCGGCCCGGTGCTGGCGCCCGAGCCCATCGCAGAGGAGCTCATTCGCTTTTTCTCAGCTAGCGAGCGCAAACGTCACGGCGCAGCCTAACCAAAGACGCGTGAGCCACGCGCTTAGAAGCGAGCACGAGACGAGAACTGCGGAGAACCCATGAGGACATCGCGGTCCTAAAGGGCGATCGGGCGCCTCCGCCGGCGGAGCGGTGGCATCCCGAAGCAGTGAGCCCCTAAGGCGCGTCTTCGAGTTCCCGAGCGACGACCGAGTGGATCGCGCCGCCTCGTGCGCGCCGGCGCGGCGCTTCTCCCGGCCCCGCTAATAGAAATGACGTGTCCACACCGGCCCGATTTCGGGCTGGTGTGCGATCGCGGAGGCGATCGTCTCGACGCGCGGGGTGTGCTCGGACCGCCACTCGGCTTGCTGCGCCCATCGGCTCACCACCGCGAGGTACGCGTCCGCTATGGTGAACCCCGAGGGCAAAAGCCACGGATCGCCCTCGATCGCGCGTTCGACCACGAGCCACCGGCGCCGCCAAATCGCGCGCGCGACCTCGCGCGTCGCCGGGGCGGAGTCCGCATCGATTGCGAACCGCTCCGGGTAGTCGTTGATCTCGACCAGGGGGTAGATCTCGGTCGCGACGTAGGTCATCCACCGCAAGGCCTGCACCCGATCGGCCGATCCCGGGGCGGGAAGGAGACCGCCCGCGCGGTGTCGTTCGTCTAGGGTGATAACGATCGCCAGCGTGTCGGTCAGCGTCTCGGCCTCAGGCGTAATGACAGCCGGAATCTTGGCTCGTGGATTGATGGCGGTGTGCTCGGCGGCTTGCTACGCCCCAACCCCGATGTCGATCGGGCGCACCTCGTAGGGGAGCGAAAGCTTCGCGAGCGCCATCTCGACGATGGCCGAGCCGCTCCTCCCGATACCATAAACGGTGTAGGTCATGAGCCTCCTCGTCGTTACCCGCGCGGGGTTCGCCCGGGAGCGGATGGGCCGACTTCTCGTACCCCTGCTCTTCGGGATGCTGGTGGTGGTCCCAACCCAGGTCTACTACGAGCGACTTACACAAGGGGCGGGCTACGCGAACTACCTGGCCTTCCTTCCGGACATGTTCGCGGGCGGACCCTACCCCGAGGGCAACCTGAGCTGGCATCACCTCTGTTCGTGTTGTACGCGCTGGCGTTCGCGCTCATGGCCCTTCCGCTCTTCCACTGGTTCCGGACAGAGAATGGCCGCCGCCTCCTGGAGCGCTTCACGGCGTGGCTGGAGCGGCCGGGGCGGATCTTCCTCCTGGCCCTTCCCATCGTGGCAAGCGAGATGGCTCTCCGCCCGGGATGGCCCAGCACCCACGCCTTCATCGGCGATTGGGCCAACGTCTGCTCGTACCTCATCATCTTTGTATACGGGTACGTCCTGTACTCGGCGGCGGGCCGGGAACGGCCGCCGAGCGGCACCGGCGGCCGGCCCTCGTCATGGCCACACCAGACGGTCATCGTGGCCATCGCCTTTCACCTGATGGATTGGGAGGTGAGCGTCCCGGTGAAGCTAA
>SLNH01000075.1 GCA_007133195.1 Nannocystineae bacterium
ATCGGCGCAAGAGCGGGTACAAAAGCTCAAGAAGACCCCGTCGAACGACAGTCTCCTCGAGCTTTACGCTCTTTACAAACAAGCGACCCAGGGCGACGTGTCGGGCAAGCGCCCCGGCATGCTCGACGTCAAAGGCCGCGCGAAGTACGACGCCTGGGCAAAGAAGAAGGGCATGGGCGCCGACGACGCGATGCAGCGCTACATCGACACCGTAGACCGGCTCGAACGCGAGATCGGCACCGGCTGACACCCGCTAGCCGGCGCGGACGGTGATCTCGCGCGAGCGCACGACTTCTTCGTCGTGGACGTCCACCAAAAAGCTCTGCCCGGCGGCCACCCGCCCGTCGAAGCTTAAGAGGTACCAGACGTCGATGGTCCAGCGCGGGTGCCCGGACTCGCACGGGGGCGTCCATGACACCGCCTCGGCGCCGCCGAGCTGGGGAGGCCTGGCGGCGGTCTTTTCGTCGAGCTCCCGAAATACATCGGAGTTGCGAACGGTGGTTTCGGCCTTGGACGCGTCTTTGCGCGCGATGCGCCGCCGCCAGGTCGAGGTGAGCCGGCACTCCCCCACGCCGCCGAGGGTGTCGAGTTCGACTTCGTAGCTCTCGTCCGCCGTCAGATCGGCGAAGTCGGGGACATCGAACTCGGGGTAGCGGTCGCGGCTTTCGATGAGCGCGAGGCGATCGTCGTAGGCGCCCTCGCCGGCTAAGAGGCTCGATTTCGTGTAGTACCCGTAAAGGCGCAGAACGAGGCCCAAAGACGGGAGGCGGTGGTCCCAGTCGAGGATCGCGATGCCACCTCGGTAGGTCGGGGTGCCGCGCGCGCCGGGGCGGGCAAACGGGGTGAGCGTCGGCAGCGACGCGGCGAGCGCGCTGGCGGCGCCATCGTCCTCCAAAAGCCGCTGATACAGCACGCGGGGATGGCGGCGCAGGCCTTGGGTGACGAAATCCTTCAAATCCGAGGATGCCATGGCTATGCCTGCGGCGAGTCCTCCGTCGCCAGCGCGCCGCCCAGAAGCTCGATGAGCTCGCTCACCTCGCGTTGCCGCAGCTTGAGGCTCGCCGGGTTGACCACGAGGCGGCTCGAGATGTCCATGATCGTATCGACCTCGGCGAGACCGTTTTGGCGCAGCGTCTCACCGGTCTCCGTGATGTCGACGATGCGGTCGCAAAGGCCGGTGAGCGGGCCGAGCTCGATGGCGCCGGCCAGCTTGATCACGTCGGCGGTGATGCCGCGGCGCTGCAGGTACTCGCGGGTGATGTTCGGGTACTTGCTCGCGACGCGAAGGTGCATGTGGGCGCCCTCGTCCACGGGTTCGTCGGCGGGCTCGGCGACCACCATGCGACACACACCGATACCCAGGTCCAAGGGCTCGTAAAGGTCGCGCCGCTGCTCCTCGAGGACGTCGCTGCCCGCGATGCCCACGTCGGCGGCGCCGTAGTCCACGTAGGTCGGCACGTCCTGCGAACGCAGGATGAGGACCCGCACGTCGCCGCACTCGTGCACGAGCTTGCGCGAGTCGCCGAGCGCAGGTTCGATGTCGTAGCCCGCGCGCGCAAACAGCTCCGCGGCGTCTTTCAGGATCCGGCCCTTGGGGATCCCGACGATGAGCGGTCTGTGTGGCCCAGCCCGGCGCATCATTCCCGCTCCCTGCGCACGCGCCCGCCCGCCCGGCGCAGCTTGTCCTCGATGCCCTCGTAGCCGCGATCGAGGTGATAGACGCGCCGAATCTCCGTGGTTCCGTCCGCGATAAGGCCGGCGAGCACGAGACACGCAGACGCCCTGAGATCAGTGGCCATGACCTGCGCGGCCGACAGCGGCCTGCCGCCGCGGACCGCCGCGACCCGGCCGTCGATTTGAATGTCTGCGCCCATGCGCAAAAGCTCCGGCACGTGCATGAAGCGATTTTCGAAGATCGCCTCTTTGATCATGCTCTGCCCGCGCGCCGCGGCCGCCAGGACCATGAACTGGGCTTGCATGTCGGTGGGAAACCCGGGGTAGGGCTGCGTCGTGATGTCCACGGGAGAAAACCCGCCGCGGGCTCGCACCCGCAGGCCCTCGGCCTCGGGAGTCACCTCGGCGCCCGCCCCGCGGAGCTTGGCGACCACCGCGTCGAGGTGGCCTAACACCGCGCCCCGCACCAAGACATCGCCGCCGGTGAGGGCGCCGGCCACGAGGAATGTGCCTGCCTCCACCCGGTCGGCGACGATGGTGTGCTCGATCCCTTCGAGCCGCGAGACGCCTTCGACTTCGATGATCGGGGTGCCGGCGCCGCGGATGCGCGCGCCCATGGCGCACAGCGCGGACGCGAGCTCTTCGATCTCGGGCTCTCGCGCGGCGTTTTCGATGACGGTGCGGCCTTCCGCGAGCGTCGCCGCCATCATCAGGTTTTCACAGCCCGTCACCGTGGGGATGTCCAGCACGATGTGGGCCCCCCTGAGGCGAGGTGCGCGCACATCGACGTAGCCGTGGTCGAGCGTCACCTCCGCGCCCATCGCGCGGAGCCCTTCGAGGTGCTGGTCGATCGGCCTGGCGCCGATGGCGCAGCCGCCGGGCAAAGACACGCGGGCGCGACCGTAGCGGGCCACGAGCGGCCCGAGGACGAGCACGCTCGCCCGCATCGTCTTGACGAGCTCGTAGGGCGCGCTCGGCGTCTCGCGGCCGCGCTGCGGCGCCTCGACGCGTAGCCTCCGCCGGCCCTCCACCTCGCAGCCGAGGTGGCGCAGCAGCTTGCCCATGATGAGGACGTCGTCGAGGACCGGGACGTTGTAAAAGGTGGAGGTGCCCTCGGCGAGGAGCGACGCGGCAAGAAGCGGCAGCGCGGCGTTTTTCGCGCCGCTCACCGACACCTCGCCCTCGAGCCGATGTCCCCCTTCGATGACGAGTTTATCCATGCGGCACCGGGGGCGGCGCCGACTTCGCGACTGCGTTTGGGGGCATTCGTGCGGAAACCCTCAGGCGTCGACCGCCACGTCGATAGCGCCGCCTCTGAGCCGGACGTTTACTACACCTTCCCGCCCGGATCCAAACGCTTCGAACGCCGCCTCCTCCAGATGGCGGCTCAGCGTGGACGAAAGGCCCCGCGCGCCGGTCTCACGCCTGAGCGCGTCGGCGACCACGGCGTCGAGCACCTCCTCGTCGATGCGGAGCTCGAAGCCCTCCCACTGGAACTCGCGGGTCATCCGGTCGACCACGTCCACCTGGAGGATGTCCTTGAGGGTGTCGGCCGACAGCGGGACGAACGGGACGACGCGCGTAAACCTCGCCACGAGCTCCGGCAAAAAGCCGTAGGCCTGAAAGTTGGCTACGCTTTCGACCTCCTCGACGGACAGCTCCACGGCGATGGTCTCCGGCGAGGTGCACGCGGTCTGCTCGCGGCCAAAGCCGATCGAGTCCCGCGCCGCGGTCCGCTGACACACCTGCTGAAGGCCCGAGAACGCCCCGGCGGCCACGAACGGAATATCGGCGGTGTTGAGCACCACGTGATCGCCGTAGCTCGAGTGCGTGAGCTCGGCCGGGACCACGACTTCGCTCGCCTCGAGCATCTTGAGAAGCTCACGCTGCACGCCCATACCCGTGACGTCTTTCGTGGTGCCGGCGCCGGCGAACACCGCGTTGTTTTGCCCCGAGGACACCTTGTCGAACTCGTCGAGGCACACGATGCCGATCGAGGCGACCATCGGGTTGTCGTCGGCGGCCTGGAGCAGGCGCGTGAGGATCGTGCAGGCGTCCTGGCCCACGTACCCGGTCTCGGAATACGTGGTGATGTCCACGAGGGCCGTGGGGAGCTTGAGGATCGACCCGAACAGCGTCTCGATTAAGTGGGTCTTACCCGAGCCGGTGGGGCCGACCAGGAGGTAGTTGGCCTTGGGCGGGAGCTCGTTTCGGTCTACGCCGTCGAGATAGATCCGCTTGATGCGGCGGACGTGGCGGTAGGCCATGAGGCACAGGGCGCGCCTGCCGGTCTCTTGACCGCGGTAGCCGCGTCGGGTCAGCTCGTCGTAGAGTTCCCGGGGCGCGGAGTCCGGGAGATCGCGGACGAGCTTGAAGAAGTGCTCGAGGCCCGGCTTGCGTAACTTTCGGGTGGGCTCCATTTTCACCCCACGGAGGAAAGCGTACCACGCCGGCAGCGGGCCGGCACTTCGCCTCG
>SLNH01000170.1 GCA_007133195.1 Nannocystineae bacterium
AAAGAGGGACGGGCATCGAGTGGTCCGCAAGATGCCTGCGGCCCGTGCCGATCAGGCGGGCGCGCGCGCGCGGCTGCTCCACGAGTACGCCATCTTGCGGCGCCTCCGCGGTGTCGAGGGCGTGGCGCAAGCCGTGGCGTTCGAGGACGGTTCATCTCCCGAGCTAATCCTCGAGGACGCCGGCGACATCACGCTCGCGCAGCGGCTGCAGACGCAGCCCGGGCTCGGAACGTGCTTGCGCCTCGCGCGCCGCCTCGCAGAGGCCCTCGACGGCATTCATCGAGCGGGGGTGCTCCACCGCGATATCAACCCCACGAACGCCGTTTTGAAAGACGACGGCACGCCGAGCTGGATCGACTTCGACCGTGCGAGCGAGGGCGCGTATGCGTTCGAATCCGACCGCGCGCGTGTGGAGGGCCACCTCGCGTATGTGGCGCCGGAGTGCACGGGCCAGCTCGAGCGCCCCACCGACGCGCGCAGCGATCTGTACTCGTTCGGTGCCGTGCTCTACGAGATGCTCACCGGATCGACGCCATTTCGAGCCGGCGATCCGCTCGAGCTCCTCCACGCGCACCTCGCGCGCGAACCAGTCGCCCCGTCGGTGGTCAACCCCCGGGTTCCGAGCCCGTTGTCCGATCTCGTGCTCAAGCTGCTCGCGAAGCTCCCGGAGGCGCGCTATCAGAGCGCCTCCGCGCTCGCCGTGGATCTGGCCGACGCCGAACGCCAGTGGCTCGATACGGGCGCGATCGCCGCCCTCGATCTCGGGCAGGTCGATCTGACGTCTCAGCTGCCGATTTCCGATCGCCTCTATGGGCGCGATGACGAGCTCGCGCAGCTTTGCGATGCGTTCGAGCGCGCCCGCGAGGGCACGTGCCAGCGCTGGCTGATCGAGGGCGACGCGGGGGTCGGAAAGAGCTCGCTCGTGCGCGCGTTCGCCGCGATCGTCGAGGCGCGGGGCGGCTGGTTGATCTCGGGCAAGTTCGACGTGAGCGTAGCGAATCCACCGTACGCGCCGCTGCGCGAGGCGCTCACCGCGCTGGTCGCGAAGATGGAGCGCGAGGCGACCACCCCTTCGCCGAAAACGCGGCTTTCTCCGGCGCTCGATGATAGCGCGCGCGCACTCGTGGATCTCGTCCCCGAGCTCGCGCGCATCGTCGGCGATGGGGGCGCGCTGCCGCCGCTCGAGCCGCGCGAGGCACAAACGCGGCTGCACATGGCGCTCTCGGCGCTGTTGCGCGCCATCGGCATGGCTGAGCGGCCGCTCGTTTTGTTCGTCGACGACCTGCAATCGGCCGACGAGGCGACCGTGGACGCGATCACCGCCGTCGCCTCCGACGACGAACAGGCCCATCTCATGCTGCTAGGGTCGTTCCGGCCCAGCGAGGTCGGTGCCGCACATCCGATTCGGCGCAGCATCGCTTCGATCTCGCAGACCGGCACGCCGGTGCACGAGCTCGGCCTTGGTCCGCTGTCGACGGACGCCGTGACGCAGCTTCTCGCCGACACGCTCGGTGAGTCGTCACCCCGAGTCCGACAACTCGCCGAGATCGTCGAGGCGAAAACGGGTGGGAACCCGTTTTTCATCCGGCAGTTTCTCCGGACGCTCCAGCGCCTCGAGCTCATCACCTTCGACCGGAGCGCCCGCGCGTGGTCCTGGAATCTACAGGCAATCGACCAGGTCGAGCTCACTGAGAACGTGGTCAATCTGCTCATCGACGCCATCGATCGATTGCCCAAACCCTCGCGCGAGCTCGTCTTGCTCGCGTCGTGCATCGGCCGCAACCCCGGCCTCGAGCTCTTGGCCGGCGCATCGGGCGATCGCCGGACGGCCGACGTTCGCGCGGCCTTGCAGCCGGCCATCGACGAGGGGCTGCTCGCGGCGCAGGCCGATCCGCACTGGCTGGGCGGCACCGCGTTCGAGTTCAGCCACGATCGCGTCCAGCAAGCCGCGTACTCGATGATGCCGGCAGCCGATCGCGAGGCGTCCCATCTCCGAATCGGGCAAAAACTTCTTCACCTTCTCGACACGGGCGACGCGACCGAGGATCGCCTCTTTGACGCCGTCGATCACCTCAACCTCGCCGGCGACGCCGTCGCCGCCGACGACGAGCGCCGCCAGCTCGCACGGCTCAATCTGCGCGCGGGCTCGAGGGCCAAGGCCGCCTCCGCCTTCGCGTCAGCGCTCACCTACCTGCGCGCGGGGATCGCGCGACTTCCCGGCGATGCTTGGGCGCTCGATCACGAGCTCGCCTGGACGCTGCACCGCGAGGCCGCCGAGTGCGCTTATCTGAGCGGCGAGCCCGAGCGATTCGACGAACTCACCTGTGACGCGCTGAGCCGGTCGCAACACGTTACCGAGAAGGCCGACCTGTACAGCTTGCAGATCGTGGCGGCGACGACGCGCGCCGATTGGCGCGGCGCACTGCGGCGAGGCGCCGACGCGCTGGCCGAGCTCGGCTACGCGATGCCGAGCGACTGCCGCGACTCGGCGGCGCCCGAGGTGCGGGGACGCGCCGCGCGCGAGGCGCTGGCGCTCATGAGCGCTCGGTCCCCCGAGGAACTCGGCGACCGGCCGGTCACCGAGAATCCGCGCGATCGTGCGATCATCCGCCTGCTCGTGAGCATGCACCACCCCGCGTGGTTCTACGACCGAGATCTCTTCACGGCCCTGGCGGGGCAAACGCTCCAGGTCATCCTCGAACGCGGCAATGCTCCGGAATCGCCGCACGCGTTCGCTGACTTCACGATCAGCCTGGCGGCCGCGGATCGCCTCGATGAGGCGCAGGCGTACAGCCAGCTGGCCCGCGTCATGGCGGAACGGCTCGGCGATCCGAGGCAAAAGGCCCACGCGGCGGTTTTGCACGAGGCCTTCGTCGCGGGCTGGCTCGAGCCGCATGCAACCATCGCCCCTCGATTTCAGACTCTTTATGAGGAGGCGGCCGCCGCCGGCGAGCTGCGCACGGCTGGATACGCGCTGTCGGCGCGCGTGCTCTACGCGTTTACCGCCGGCGCGGAGATCAACGAGCTCCTCCGCCAAGTGGATACCGACATGGCGTTTTTGCGCCGAACGCGGAACCACGGCATCCTCGGATCTCACATCGCGCGCCGGCAGCCTCTGCGTTGTCTCAAGGGGACGACGCGGGCTCGCAATCGCTTCGAAGATGACGAATTCGACGAGAGCGCGTTTCTCGAGCTCGTCGCCGCTGCACCCGGGACACGGTGCCTCTATCACATCCGGCGCCTTCAGACCTCGGTGTGGTTTCGCGAGGTCGACGAGGCGCTCGCTCACATGCGGGAGGCCGAGCGGCTGATCTCCTTCGTGGGCGGATACATCCCCGCGTTCGACTTCGCCTTGTTCAGCTCCCTCGCGCTAGCGTCGGCGTGTGACCAGGCCGAGCGGCCCGATCGCGCGCGCATGCTCGAGGCGATCGAAAACAAGCGCGCACAGCTCGCGCGCTGGGCCGCGCGATGCCCGGACGGCTTTTACTACGCCCAGCGGCTCGTCGACGCCGAGCTCGCGCGACTTCGCGGTGATGAGGTTGAGGCGGCAGATCGCTACCAGGAGGCGATCGAGGCGGCAAGCCGCGCCGGCGTGCTCCCCGTGCGGGCGCTCGCCGAAGAGCGCGCCGCGCGGCACGCGATCGTAAGGGGGCGGGAGCACGTCGGTCGCTCCTACCTCCGCAGCGCCTGGGACGGCTACGCCCGGTGGGGAGCCACGGAGAAGCTCCGCGCGCTTGGCGAGGAGTTCGTGGACGTGGCGGCGACCGTACCGGGCGCCGAGACCAGCGACAGGCAAGCTGACGTCGATCGCCTCGGGCTGCTCAAGGCCGCCGAGTCGATCGCGTCGGAGGTGTCGTCGCCGAGGCTTTTCGATCGACTGATCCGTGTCGGGCTCGAGCTGGCGGGTGCGCAGCGCGCTGTCGTGGTCGTCGAGGAGGAGGGCGATCGCTGGATCTGCGCGGAGGGGACATCGACGTCGCCGCCTCTCGTGGCCCGGCGCAGGCTCGATGAGGCCTCTGACGTGCTTCATGCCGCGATCGACCGGGCGCGCGCGACTCAAGAGGTCGTTCGCCTCGACGACGCGTCGCAAAGTCCCTGGGTGGGCGGAGATCCTTACGTGACGGCGCGCGCGATCCGCTC
>SLNH01000362.1 GCA_007133195.1 Nannocystineae bacterium
CGTCCGGATCCCAGGGCTCATCCGGCTCGAGCGCGAGCGGTATGCGAATTTCGATCCATTCGGCCATGATGTCTCCGGGGCGCGGTCGCCTGCAGGGCTCCGTAGTTCTTGCACACTTTTTCGCCGAGGTCAGGAACCGGCGCCGCCGTCGGCCGAAGTCCGGAACCAGCCCGCCGCCGCGTGCGGGCGACGCGGGGTGCGCGGCGCGCAATGAATGGCATTCGCACCAATCCGGGACCCCCTCGCCGAAAAGTTGCGCCGCGATCCCGCGGGTGTAGCGTGTGAGCCATGAGCACTGGCGCACATCCGACGACCATCGCCGTCGCGAATCAGAAAGGTGGGGTGGGCAAGACGACCACGGCCGTAAACCTGGCCGCTGGCCTGGCCCGCCACGGACTCCGCACGCTCCTCGTCGATCTCGACCTGCAAGGTTCGGCGACGGCGACCCTGCTGTCGAAAAAACAGCTACGGGGCGTGGAGACCGTGGCCGAGTGCATGGAACGAGAGCAGGGGCTCGGCGACATCGCGTGCCCCACGGCCACACCCGGGCTGTGGCTCGCGCCGTCGGGCGAGGCGATGGCGACGCTGGACATTCAGCTCGCGACCGCGGAGTCGCGCGAGCGCGTGCTTTCGCGGTGTCTCGCACAGACGATGCCGGGAGAGCTCGACGTCATCGTCATCGATACCGCTCCGTATCTCGGCCTGGTCACCCTGAACGCGCTCGTCGCGGCCGATCACGTCCTCGTGCCCGTGACGTGCGAGTACCTGCCCATTCTCGGTCTCAAGCTGTTTCGCGAGATGCTCGAGAAGGTGTGCGCGCGGGTCGGAGCGCGGGCCGAAATCCTCGGCTACGTGCTCACGATGTACGATCGACGCGAGCGGATCACCCAAGAGGTGGAGGCGCTTTTGCGGAAGACTTTCGGGGACCGGGTGCTCGAAACCCCGATCCGCGTGAGCACGAGGCACAAGGCAAGCGCCTCGCACCGCCAAACGATCTACGACTTTGATGGAAAGCGAAGCCGAGGCCGGGTCGACTACGAGCGCCTCACCAGCGAAGTCATGCGGCGCGTCGGCCTCGAGGAGCGAGCGACCGCTACTTGTGCTGGCGACGCTTCATCTCGCGGCGAAGACGCTTCCGCGCCTCGCGCATCTTCCGCTTCCGCTTGACGCTGGGCTTTTCGTAAAAGCGCCGGCGCTTGAGCTCCTGTAAGACCCCCTCCTTCGACATCTTCTGCTTGAGGATCTTCATTGCTTTCTCGAGGCTGTCGCGGACCTCGACTTCGACCGGCTTTCCAAACTGGGAATCCATGGAGGAGCTTTGCTACACCATGCCGATTTCCGGGTCAAGGTTCCGGCGCCATGGTCTATGTTTCACATAGAGCGGATTTTTTTCGGTTGACTGGAATCGGCTCCATGGATAGCATCTGGTTGAGCGCCGCGGCCGCTGGTGCATACTGCGCGGGCTGGGCGCCGGGATAACCACTTAGGAGGGAGCGCGTGGACGCACTAACTGGGGTGAAGGTCTTCTCTGCGACGAAGGCCAAGGAACGTGAAGGTCTGGGCGAGCAGGTGACGCAATGGATCCGGGGCAACCCGGATTGCGAAGTGATCGACAAGATTGTGACTCAGTCGTCGGATTCGGAGTTTCACTGCCTTACGATCACGCTTTTTTATCGCCGCACCGCATCTGCGTCGTCGGCCGCCTAGGGGGCGCCGGGCTCGGCCCGCGCTCAATCCGGCCCCGCCCGTGCGAAATTGGGCGGGGCTTTGATATTTTCGGGGCGGAGGTAGTCTTGCGCCGCACGTTCCTGGTCGCTGTCGTTTCATGCCTGAGCCTGCAGATCTCGGTGGCCGCCGCCAGTGCCGAGCCCCGCCAGAAGGAGGATCCCGCCCGAGAGGACGCGGGTTTTGCCGAACCCGGGAACCGGCAGGCCGACCCCGCCGAACGGGATGGTCCTTCGCCCGCCGACGGCCCCTACGGGCCGGGCCAAACCGATGTGATATTGACGACGAGTATCCTCGGCTTCCCGTATTTGGCAGCGCAGCCCGCCATCGAACTCGGCCTCGTCGGGTTCGAGGGCGGCGTCACCCTCAGCGCCGGAGGCGAGCTCGACGCGGGCTGGTGCGGGCTGTGCGCGCTCGCGGGCCTGGCGCCGGGGATCGACCGGATCAGGAGCTCCTACGTGAGTCCGCGGGCGCGCCTCGCGGTCCACCTAAACCGCCTCGGTAGCGCGCTCGGTTCGGACGCGCTCGACGTTTACTTCGGCGCCGTGGCTGGGCCCGCCTATTATTCGCTGACCATGGCGACGAGCGCGGAGCCGAGGGTCGAGTCTACGATCCGAACGGTGATTTTCGGGCCCATGGTCGGGTTTCGCGCCACGCCGGGCGGCGAGCGAGGGTTTTTCGTCACCGGCGAGGGGCGCCTTCACACCGAATTTGGCCGGCAGGTCGTGAGCGTGAGCGCCGGCGACGACGAAGACGAGGATGTGATACTCGAGGGCGCGGCGAGCGTCGGTCGCACGGGGATCGATACCATCTTCGGTATCGGCTACCGGTTTTAGGCGCGCGCGACCCAGCGCCTCGACCCAGGCGTTCTGCTCCGTAGACACCGAGCCTCGCGAGGAGTAGGCGCGCTTGTCCCGACGAGTCCAGACCGCCCTGTTGTCAGCCGCCGCGGTCGCGCTCGCCGCCTCGGTGTGGCTGGGCGTAAGCCGCGGCTTTTTTTCCGGCGACTCGGGAGTCAAGTTCGCTCAAGCCCACGCGCTGTGGGAGTCCAATTTTTCGTCGCGAGCGCTGCCCTACGACTGGGACCTCGACCCGGACGGCGAGTTTTTCCCCTACGGTGAGTTTTTCCGCGAGGTGGACGGCGAGCGGCAGGGCATCTACTCGGTCGTGTTCACGGGGCTCGCGGCGCCCCTCATCGGCCTGTTCGGGCTCGCGGGAACGCTCGTGTTGCCGCTCGCGGGCGGCGTGCTCGTCCTCGCCGGCGTGCATCGCGCGCTCGTCCGCACGGGTCATCCCCCGTGGCTCGCCCTGCTCGCGGGCGGCGCCGCGTCGCTCGCGACGCCGGTCTTGTTTTACGCCGGCCAGTTCGCCGAGCACGCGCCGGCAACCGGGCTCGTCACCTTCGCCCTGGCGCTCTTGGTCGGCGCGCCCGCCGGGCGCCGGCCCGCGCTCGCTGGCGCGCTGGCCGGCCTGGCCGCCACGCTCCGTCCCGAGGCGTATTGCGCGCTCGTGTCTTTGGGGCTGGTCGCGCTCATCGGCGGCCAGGGGCCTCGGCAGCGTCTTCGCCACGGCGCCTCGTTCGCGGCTTCGGCAGGCGCGGTGCTCGTCGCGTATTGGACGCTGAACCTCGCGCTGTCTGGCCACTGGGACCCCTTGGTGGCGCTCAACACGGACGACAGCGCCTCGCTCGATGGGACCGTCACCATGCTCGTCGGTGAGGTGGAAGGTCGCTCCGCGGTGTTTTGGCTCCTTCCGTTCGCCATCGCGGTGTGCGCCGGCGCGATACCGCGCTCGCTGCTCGCCGGGTACCCGGCGCTGATCGCACGCGTCGTCTTGACGCTGTGGATCGCATACGTGTGCGCGAGTGCGCTCGAGGCCGGCGTGGGGCGGACGCAGATGGGGCTGTTCGCGGTGACGCCGCTCGCGGCGTACGGCCTGTCGGCCGGGGCCTGGACCGGGCGACAGCGCGCGCTGTGGCTTTTCGGGGTCACTTTCGTGGGGCAGGTCCTTTTTCTCGACAGTAGCGGCACCGCGGGCGGGCTTCAGTTCGGAGCGCGCCTCGTTCTGCCCGCGCTTCCCGCGCTCGTGGCGCTGTCGCTCGCGACCGCCTGGGAGGACGCGAGGTCCTGGCGCAGGCCGTGGTCGCGGGGCCTGATTTTCGTCCCCATCGTCGGCTTGGTGGCGATCACGGGGTATGCGATGGCGCGCGGGCTACCCGATGCGAACGAGATCGCCGAGGACGGCTACGCGGCCGCGGAGCGGGTCCGGGCGGCGCCCGGCGACGTGGTGGTGACCGGCCGCTGGTGGGAGTCGCAGGTCTTGGCAGCGGCCCTACTCGACGGCAAGCCGATCTATCACGCGCGCGGGGGGCCCCGGCGGTTACTCGGCCGCCTCGCCGAGGCGGGCGTGGAGCGGGTCGTGCTGGTCTCCGGCGCCCGTGCCGACTTCACGCTCTCGGGCGGTTACTCATCGCGCCGCGTAACCCTTTGGACCGAGTGGCTGGATATCCAGGACGTGGTCCTCGAAGCCCGCGACTCGTCCTCTTACGGCACTAGGTAGTGCCGCTCGGCTTCGCGGCCACCGAGGTGGCCCGCCGCAGGGCGCGCTTGCCCTGCGGCGGGGCGGTCATCACCACGCTTGGTGGCTCTTGCCGTTATCGTTGTCGTCGTCGTCGTTATCGTTGTCGTCGTCGTTATCGTTGTCGTCGTCGTTATCGTTATCGTTATCGACGTCGTCTACGCCCGCGATTTCGATCTCCCAGGGGAAGACGGTGGTATCGATGAGGAACAACTGAAGTGGCTCCTCGCCGTCCAGGGGATCGGCGGCGCCCGCGACCACGGCGAAGAAGTTCGTCTCCTCCGGGACATCGACGTCGAACGTCGCGATTGGCGTGGTGTCGCCGGCCTCCGCGAGTCCGAGGGTCTGCGCGCCCGCCGGCACCGTGAAGGCTTCATCCGGGTCGTCGTCGCCGAACTCGACATCTTGCGCCAGAACGGGCACGTCGAGGGCGCCGTTTTCGATGAGGCTCACGTCGACATCCGGCGCGTCGGGTGAGGCGTGGACGACGCGCGCCTGCGACTCCACGACCTCTAGGTCGAACTCATCGCCCAGGGTGACGAGCTCGAGATTGTCATCTCCCGCGCTGCCGCCGATGACCCCGAGATACCGCTGCCCTGCGTCGAGGTCGTCGATATCGTCGCCGAATACGGCTTGCTCCTCCTCGCTGAGGCGCACCTCTACGTCGTAGTCGTCAGGCGGCACCTGGAGCGGCTCGGAGAGCTCACCGAAGGCGAACGACGTCGCTTCCGCCTGCTCGAACGGCTCGTCATCCTCGGATTCGATGAGCGCATCGACCGCCGGCGCGTCGGAGACGGCGTGGACGAACGTCAGCGTCGGGTCCTGGGCGATGAACCCGACGTCGCTGTCGTCATCGATGACGGCGAAGTGAAGCGCGGTTCGATCGCGCGGCACCTCGCCCGCGAGACCGAGGGCGACGACGAGATACTCCTCTTCGTCGTCGAGTGGCGGAAGCGTGAAGCTCGTGAGCCGCTCGCCGTCGGCCAGCGCCACGACCCGGAAGTTGTCCTCGGGCGCCTCGAAGTCGAGTGGCGCGGCGGCGGTGAGCGGCTCGAGGCCTTGGAGCTCGGAGGTGCCGTCGTCGCCGATGTCGATGTCGATCGCGGGAGCGTCGGGCGATGCGTGCACCGCGTGAACGCGGGCGATGTCGTCGTCGGGATCATCGATGCCCGTAAGCACGGGAATCATCTGCAGCTCGGTGTCGTTGTCTTCGGGCTCGAGAAAACCGGCTACCACCGCGGTAAGCTCCTCATCCTCGAAGATCTCGATCGGGCTACTGGTAAACAGCGCCGGATCCCCGGGGTCGGCGCCGGCTGGGCGGACCTCGACGTCGAAGGTCCCCGCGTCCACGTCCTCGAAGTCACTGGCCTGACCGTACTCGAGCGACTCCACCTCGCGTTCGCCGTTTACGTACACGTCCACCGCCGGCGCGTCGGGTACGGCGTGAACCGCCCGGAACTCCGCGTCGTCGTCTCCATTGCAGCCTCCGGCGACGAGGACCGCAAATCCGACCAAAACGACCGGCAACGTGAATGGGCTTTTTGAGCGCAATTCGTTGCACATACCTGATATTCCTCGATTGGTTTTCTGGGTTTCGGAGCTGTCTTAGGGGCCCCCACGATGTATCACCGTCGTTTTGGTCGTACTTGAAGGGGGGTGCAAGGAAATGTGAGCACCGTGCGCGGGAGCTGTTCAGATCTCGCGATCCCGGCAGCGCGAAGGCTGCGCGCCGCCTCGTTTTTGGTCACACTCGGTGGCGATGCGCGCCGCTTTCGCCATGACGCTCCTTGGCTTGATTACGTTCGCGGGCCCCGCGTTGGCCGAGGATTCGGCCTCGCCCGCGCCCACCATCGAGCTGTTGACGATGGGGCCCGGGGAGTCGATCCCCGAGCGATTCGGCCACGCAGCCCTGTGCGTGCGCTCTCCGGAGCGATCACCTCACGACCGCTGCTACGACTACGGCATCTTCGACCCGAGCGAGCCGCTGTCTTTGGGGTATCGGTTCTTGCGCGGAGAGTCCGTGTTCTGGGTGGCGGAGCGCGCGTACGGCCACATGCTCCGCGACTACGAGCACCGCGATCGCGACATCTGGCGGCAGACGCTTCCGCTTACGGCGGACCAGGCGCGCGAGATGGCCGCCGTCCTCGAGGAGGCGGTCGAGCCGGACAATCGCTATTACCACTACCACCACTACTTCGATAACTGCTCCACGCGCGTTCGCGACCTCATCGACGACGTCACCGGGGGCACGCTCTCGGCATTCGCGGCGGGAAAGTCAGATTCCCGGACCTTCCGCGATATCACCTACGAGGGGTTCGCCGAGCACTTCGGGCTGCTCATCGGGACCGACGTCATCCTCGGCCGTTCGGTCGATGTTCGGCCCGACGTCTACGAGCTCATGTTCCTCCCCGACGAGCTCCGCTGGGGCGTCGAAGAGGCGCTCGGCGTGGAGGCCGAGCAGCTCTACGAGCGGCGCGCGCCGCCGCTTTCGCGGGACTCGGGGCTCGGCGCGCTGCCGTTTTTCGGGCTCGTGGGGTTCGCCCTGCTTTCGATGATCGCAGTCGCGACTGTGCGCAGGCGCTACGAGCGCGCCGCGATCGCGATCGCCGCCGTGCCGCTCACGGTGATGGGCGCGCTCCTGTGGTCGATCGCGATCGTGAGCCCGCTACCGGAAGTTCGCTTCAACGAGCTTTTGCTCGTGTTCGTCCCGCTCGATGCCGCTTTGCCGTTCTTGTCGCGGCAGCGCCGGCTTTACTACGCGGCGGCGCGGCTCGCCGGCCTCGGCGTCGTGCTGTGCCTGGCTCTCGTCGGCCTGTTTTGGCAGCCGGTGGGCCCGGCGCTCGTCGCGCTGCTTCCGCTCGCGGCGATCGCCGCGCAGTCCTCGCGGCTGCGCGAGCGGTGGCTGCCGGCGCCGAGGGGCCAAACCCCGCAGACCCGCAAGCAGACCGGCAAGCACCGAAGCAAGGTCCGCCGCCGCTAACCGCGCCTCGATAGCCCGCGGAATCCCACGCCGCGTCGCTGCCCGCTGTGTCGAGTCAGCGGGGACCGCACACCATAGGCTAGCGGCTGGTCACGCGGCTGTGGGCCTCGACCTGCGCGCTCGCGAGCTCGTGCCGGTACTGGATGCGCTGGTAGTCCGCGTCGAGCTCCCGGTCCCAGACGTCGAGCTCCTCTTTGGTGTCCGCGAGCTCGCTGCGCGCCTTGTCCGCGTCGATTTCGTCGCCGGCCAGCGCCTCCTCGACGAGGATCTCGACGCTGCCCTCGTGATCAACGCGCAAAAACCCCGCCCCGACGGCGAACGTGGACGTTTCCCCGGACTCGCCGAGCGTGAGCACGCCGGGCCTTAGCGCAGTGAGAAACGGGAGGTGACCGCCTAGCAGCTCGAACTCGCCGAGCTTTCCGGGCGCGGTCACCGCGTCGGTCTCAACCTCCGCCACGGGGCCGCGCGGCGTGATCACCTGCACCGAGAACGGCTGTCCGCCGGGCGCTTTGGTCTCTTCTCCGGCCATGGGGCATCCCCTACGGCGGCGTTACGCCGCCTTCTCGGCCTTCTCTTCGGCCTTCTTGCGGGCGTCTTCGATCGTTCCCACGAGCCGGAACGCCTCCTCGGGGAGGTCGTCGTGCTTGCCCTGGAGGATCTCTTCGAAGCCGCGGATGGTGTCCTTGAGCTCCACGTAGGTGCCGGGGATGCTCGTGAACTGCTCGGCGACGTGGAACGGCTGAGACAGGAACTTTTCGATCTTCCGGGCGCGGGCGACGGTGAGCTTGTCGTCTTCGGAAAGCTCGTCCATACCCAAAATCGCGATGATGTCTTGCAGGTCTTTGTAGCGCTGAAGCACCTGCTGAACGTCGCGGGCCACGCGGTAGTGGTGCTCGCCGACCACATCCGGCTGGAGAATCGTCGAGGACGAGTCGAGCGGATCGACCGCCGGATAGATGCCCTTTTCCGCGATCGAGCGGTTGAGAACCGTGGTGGCGTCGAGGTGGGCGAAGGTCGTCGCCGGCGCCGGGTCGGTGAGGTCGTCGGCGGGGACGTAAATCGCCTGCACGGAGGTAATCGAACCCTCCCTGGTCGAGGTGATCCGCTCCTGAAGACCGCCCATCTCCGTGCCGAGCGTCGGCTGGTAGCCGACCGCCGACGGGATGCGGCCGAGGAGCGCCGAGACCTCCATACCGGCCTGCGTGAACCGGAAGATGTTGTCCACGAACAGAAGGACGTCCTGCTTTTCGTCGTCGCGGAAGTACTCGGCGACCGTGAGCGCGGACAGCGCCACGCGGGCGCGCGCGCCCGGAGGCTCGTTCATCTGACCGTAGACGAGCGCCGCCTTGTCGAGGATCCGCGAGCCGTCCTGAAGCTGCGCCTCGGCCATCTCGTACCACAGGTCGTTGCCCTCGCGGGTGCGCTCGCCGACGCCCGCGAACACGGAGAATCCGCCGTGCTTGGTGGCGACGTTGTTGATGAGCTCCTGGATGAGGACGGTCTTGCCGACGCCCGCACCCCCGAACAGTCCGATTTTTCCGCCGCGGCGGTACGGGGCGAGGAGATCGATCACCTTGATGCCGGTCTCGAACGCCTCGACCTCGGTGGCCTGCTGGGTGAACTCGGGCGGAGGCCGGTGAATCGGCTCGCGGCGCTCACCCTCCACGGGGCCGGCCTCGTCGACCGGATCGCCCACGACGTTCATGATCCTGCCCAGGACCGAACGGCCCACGGGGACGGTGATCGCCTGGCCCGTGTCTTTGACCTTCATGCCGCGGACGAGGCCGTCGGTGCCGTCCATGGCGACGGTCCGGACCATGTGCTCGCCGAGGTGCTGCGCGACCTCGAGCGTGAGGTTGTCTTCTTGGTCCCCCAGCGCCGGGTTGGTGCACAGCAGCGCCGTGTTGATCTCGGGTAGATTCGACGTCTCGAAGGCGACGTCGACGACGGGTCCGATGACCTGGGCGATGTGACCGATCGATTGAGCTTGCGTGGCCATGTTCGTCGTTTCCTATCGGCAGGGCGCCTGGGCTCAGCCCTTCAGTGACTCGGCGCCGGAGGTGATCTCGAGGAGCTCTTTGGTGATGGCGGCTTGGCGGGCGCGGTTGTACTGCAGCGAGAGCTGCTCGATCATCTCGCCCGCGTTGCGGGTCGCGCCGTCCATCGCGCTCATCCGCGATCCGAGCTCCGAGGCGATGGACTCGAGCGCCGCGCGGTAGATCTGGATCTGCACGTAAAGCGGCAAAAGGTGGTCGAGCACGTCCGCGCGCGACGGCTCGTAGAGGAAGTCGCTCGGGGACTCCTCCGCCTCGTAGGCCTTGGGCACCACCGGCAGGAGCTGCTGCGCGGTGACGTCCTGGGAGATCGCGCTGCGAAACCGGTTGTACACGAGGTAGACGCGGTCGACGCTCTTTCCCCCGAAGTCGTCGATGACCCGGGCGCTCATCGTGCGCGAAAACTCGAGGGCGTCGTCCGGGGTGGGAGCGGCGTCGTAGCTGTGAATATCGACCGCGCGCCGTTTGAAGTACTCGTGGCCCTTTTTGCCGACCACGCGCAGCGCCGCCTCTTTGCCCTCGAGCTCCCCGGCGTACATGCCCGCGACGTGGCGGGTGATCTGGGCGTTGAACGAGCCGGCCAGACCGCGGTCGCTGGTCAAGACGATGAGCTGGGTCCGGTCGCCGTCCCGCTCGGCGAGCAGGTCGTGGGCCTCGCGATCCGTGCGGGCGGCGAGCTCGGCGATCACGCGCTCGAGAGACTCGGCGTAGGGGCGCGAGGCCAAGATCGTCTCTTGGGCGCGCCTTAGCCGCGCGGCCGCGACGAGCTTCATCGCCCGCGTGATCTTCTGCGTGTTCTTTACGGAGTTGATCCGTTTGCGAATGGACTTGAGCGAAGGCATAGGAGCTCGGCCGCGACGCCTCGAAAGAGGCGATGGCGGTGGATCAGGCTGACGCGGCCTCGGACTGCTCGACCGTGAAGGTCTTGGCGAACTCGGTGAGCGCCTCTCGGAGCTCGCCCTCGAGCGAGGCGTCTAGCTTCCCGGTGGAGCGAATCTTGTCCATGACGTCCTTTTTGCGGGTGCGCATGAACTCGCGAAGCTCGCTCTCATACCGGCCGATCGCGTCGACCGGGTAGTCGTCGATGAAGCCGTTGTTGCCGGCGTAAAGGACCACGACCTGCTCCTCCATGGACAGCGGGCTGTACTGCGGCTGCTTGAGGAGCTCGGTCATGCGCTCGCCGCGCGACAGCTGGGCCTGGGTGGACTTGTCCAGGTCGGAGCCGAACTGGGCGAACGCCGCGAGCTCGCGGTAGCTCGCCAAGTCGAGGCGCAGCTTACCGGCGACCGATTTCGTCGCCTTGGTCTGCGCCGAGCTGCCCACCCGGCTCACTGAGATGCCGACGTTTACCGCGGGCCGAACGCCCGAATAAAACAGATCGCCCTCCAGGAAGATCTGGCCGTCGGTAATCGAAATCACGTTCGTGGGGATGTAGGCAGACACGTCGCCGGCCTGCGTCTCCACGATGGGGAGCGCCGTGAGGCTGCCGCCGCCGTAATCGTCGGAGAACTTCGCCGCGCGCTCGAGGAGCCGGCTGTGGAGGTAGAACACGTCCCCGGGGAACGCCTCGCGGCCCGGCGGCCGGCGGAGCAGGAGGGACAGCTGGCGGTAGGCCACCGCTTGCTTGGACAGGTCGTCGAAGATGATGAGGGCGTGCTTGCCGTTGTCGCGGTAGTGCTCGGCCATCGTGCACCCGGCGTAGGGCGCGATGAACTGGAGCGGCGCGGGCTCCGAGGCGCCCGCCGCGATCACGGTCGTGTACTCCATCGCCCCCGCCTTTTGCAGGCGATCGACGAGCGAGGCGACCGTGCTCTGCTTCTGGCCGACCGCGACGTAGAAGCAGTGGACGTCGCCCCCCTTCTGGTTGAGGATCGTATCCAAGGCGATGGCGGTCTTGCCGGTGCCGCGGTCGCCGATGATGAGCTCGCGCTGGCCGCGGCCGATGGGGATCATGGCGTCGATCGACTTGATGCCGGTTTGAAGCGGCTCGGAGACCGACTTCCGCGAGACGATCCCGGGCGCCTTGATCTCGACGTTTCGCATCAGGTCGGTGTCGATGGGCTTGCCGCCGTCGATGGGGCGGCCGATCGCGTCGACCACGCGGCCGAGCAGGGCGTCGCCGACGGGCACCGAGACGATGCGGCCGGTTCGCTTGACCGTGTCCCCCTCGCGAATGGCCGGGAAGTTCTTGTCGAGGAGCACGACGCCGACGTTGTCCTCCTCGAGGTTGAGGGTCATACCCTCGATCTTTTCGCCATCCGCGCCGTGCAGCTCCACGAGCTCGCCGGCCATCACGTTGGACAAGCCGTACACCCGGGCGATCCCGTCAGACGCGGTGAGCACCGTCCCGGTCTCGGTGACCTCCACGCGCTTGTCGTAGTTCTCGATCTGCTTGCGAATGATATCGCTGATTTCTTCAGCCTTGATGTCCATGATGGCTCCACCTGGCCGCCGGCTGGGCGGTTGTGAATCGCGGCATGACGCGCGGTCGCTGCGTCATGGTCTAAACGTTCGCGAGGGTTTGCCGCAGGCGCTCGAGCTGCGACCGGAGGCTGCCGTCGTACAGGAGGTCTCCCACCTTGGCGACGACGCCGCCGAGGAGCTCGGGGTTCTCCCGCGTTTGCATCTCGACCTTCCGGCCGGACACGCGCTCGAGCAGCTTTTGAAGCTGATCCTGCTGCGCGCGAGACAGCGGCTCTGCCGAGACCACGTCGGCGCGCACCCGCCCCACCTTGTCGTCGATCATCGCGTCGAGCTCCCGCGACACGTCGGGGAGGGCGGCGATCCGCTCGCGGTCGAGGAGGAGGAACGCGAGGTGCAAGCTGAGCTTGGACGCGCCCGCGCGAACCGCTACGGCCTCGAGCACCTTACGGCGGTCGCTGCGCGGGATCGCGGGGTTGGCGAGGGTGGCGGCGAGCTCCTCCGAGCTCTTCATCGCCTGGGCGAGGGCGCGGACTTCACGGCCGAGCTTCTCGTAGCTGTGAGTCTCCGCGCCGATGTCCATCATCGCGCGGGCGTAACGGCGGGCGACGCTACCGGCGCTCATGAGGGGCCTCCTTCCGGCGACGAGCCCTGCGCCGCTTCGCGCGCGGACTCCACGTCGGCGATGAACGCGTCTACGAGCGCGTTTTTGTCCTCGGCCGTGGTCTTGTCGCGCAGGATCCGCTCCGCGGCCGCCACGGCCGCGGCGACGACTTCCCGTTCGATCTCGCGGCGCGCGTTCGCGAACTCGGCTGCGATCCGGCTCTCGGCGTCCTTCTTCATGCGCTCGGCCTGCTGCCGCCCTTCCTCGATGAGGCGCTCCTTCTCCTCTTCGGCGTCCGCCCGCACCCGTTCGACCAGGGCGTCGACCTCGCTGTCGACATCGGCGATGCGCTGACCGTACTCCTCGAGCTTACCCTTGGCCTCTTCGCGCAGCTTCGTGGCCTCGTCGAGCGCGTCTTTGATCACGCTGTGGCGCGAGCGCAGATAGCGCCTGAGCGGCGGGCCGCCCACGAAGAACAACAGCCCGGCGAACACGGCGAAATTGATGAACATGAAGATCGCGGGCTGCGCCTCGTCGCCCATGATCTCTTCGGTCGAGTCTGGGTTTTCGCCCACCCAGTTCATGTCTGGAGCGCCCGCGGGCCTGGCGTCGTCGCCCGCCTCCGCGGTCTGGGCGGCGGTCTCGCCCGCCGTAGCGGCTTCGTCCGCTGCTGCCGTGCCGGACGCGGCGAAGGCGATCGCCGCCGCCAGCACGGCGATCGACAGGGCGCGCGAGCTCATCCCGAAAATCGAACGCGACATCACACGACCTTTCGTCCCAGAAGGCGAGACGCGATCTCCGTGCCCACCTCGTCCGCGCGGGGGATGAGCTCGTCTCGCGTCGCCTGCGCTTTTTCGCCGACTTGCTTCTGCGCATCGGAGAGCGCCTTGGCAGCTTCGCCTCGGGCCTTGTCCGTGACCTCTTGCTGGCGCTTGGCGGCCTCCGAGCGCGCCCGGCGGCGCTCGTCGTCGGCGCGCTTTCGCGCCTCGGCGAGCTTCGCCTCGTAATCGGCCATCTGCGCCTCTGCCTGGGCAGACATGCGCTCGGCTTCGTCTCGCGCCCCCTCGATGCCAGCGCTTCTCTCCTCGCGCATGCGCAGATAGGGGCGAAATAGCAGCCGCGACGCCGCAAAGCCGACGATGACGAAGATCCCGAGCTGGATCAGCGCCGTTAAATCGAAGTCGATGAGCGGTTTCGCGGCTACGGTGTGGATCACCGAGTCGACCATGGGTACCTCAACAGGCGGAAGCGGCGAGTTTCGCTTCCGAGTCGCGGCGCTGATACCACCAGCGACTCAATGTGTCAACACGGCGGCCGCAGCTCATCGCGCGTGACTGCGCGACGACACCACGTCGGCGACGACCGCGACGCGCAGGCGCGCGCCGCATCGCCGCCGTGAGCCGCCGACGCCTCTCGGCTGCCTCAGCTCACCGGGGCGGGGCCTTTGCCCTTCGGCTTGTCGGACGCCGGCTTGTCGTCGTGCGCCTTGCCGCCCTTGTCCGCCGGCGCCTGGTCGCCGGCCGCGGGCGCCGGTTTGACGCCAGCGGCTCGGTCCCCTGGCCGGTCGGTGAAGCCCTCCATGAACGAGCGCCCCTCGAAGATGACGCCTTTATCGATTTGGAGCGAAGGCGTGGTGATGTCGCCCCGCACCCGCCCGGGGGCCAAGATCTCGATCCCGCGCTTGGCTCGGATGTTTCCGACGATCGCGCCCTGCACGATGATCTCGCCGACATCGATCTCGGCTTCGACGTGGGCGCCTTCGCCTACGACCAAGACGTCCTCCGAGAACACCTCGCCCTTGAGCGTCCCGTCGATGCGGACGGTGCCTTCGAAGGTGAGCTTGCCCTCGAATTCGCTTCCGCGACCGAGCAGTGTGTTGATCTCGCCGATCGCGCTTTCACGTTTTTGAGCCGGAGCCGTCATGAGTCCTCCGCCCCGCGCCTTTCCCGGAGTCGGAAACGGGCGTCAATCGGCGCTTTTTGGGGCGCCGCCGCGAGGCCGCGCCATGGTAGCGCCGGCGGGGTCTAGGCGAAAGCCGTTGTGGCCACAGAGTGGCCGCCGCTACCGTTCGAGCTCGATTTCGAGTTGCTTTTCCTCGCGGTCACTCCAATCGAGCTCGCGGCGGACGGTCTCGTGGTCGTCGTGACGCACCTCGAGCGCCCCGGCCTCCGAAGCGCGGAGCATCAAGCCCGCGAGTGGCGTTTCGCCCACGAGCTCTCCGTCGACCCAGACCTCGGCGCCCGAGGGCTCGCTCATCACACTTAGCTCGACGCGCCTTGGCTCGAGGTTCTTGAAGATCCGGATGGGCGCGCCGCCCTGCTTGGGCACGGCCGCGTCGAGGTGGACAGGCTCGTAGCCGGGAAGCTCCAAGACGATCTCGTGGGTCTCGCCGGGGACGCCTTCGTCGATCGAAAGCGGCGTGGTGTCATCCAAGTCGGTTCCGTCGAAGGTGACGCGCGCTCCTTCGGGGTTGGTGGTCACGTCCAAGGTGCGCAATGCCGGTTCGTCGTCGCCGAGAAACGCCGCTCCCAGCGCCCCGCCCACGATGGCGAGGCCGACGAGCACGAGGCCCGCGATGACGACGGGCGAGCGGAGCTGCGGCGGGGTCAGCGACGGAGACGGCTCGCCGTAGGCCGGCTGGGGGGTGTCGACCGGCCACGGCTGGCCAGCTTGCGGCGAGGAAAGCGGTC
>SLNH01000407.1 GCA_007133195.1 Nannocystineae bacterium
CGGCGCCGAGCAGGCGGGCGACGCGCCGGGCGACGACACCGCCGACGAGGACGATGCCGAGGACGAGGGCGATGGCGAGGCCGCGGCCGACCGGCCCGGCGACGACGGCGGGCCCACGGAAGACGAGGAGAGCGCGACGCCACGCGAGCAGTGACGCTACGCAGGCGCGCCACGCTGTCACATGAGCGAAGACGTGTTGGACACGGTTGCCGGCGCGGCGGCCGCGGCGTTCGGGTTCGCCGATGCCCGACGCGAACGGGTCACCGAAGGGCTGATTAACGACACCTACCTCGTTCGCGATGCGGGCACCGGCGCGCCGCTCGCCGTGCTGCAGCGCCTGCATCCGATTTTCGCCCCCGAGGTTCACCACGACATCGACGCCGTCACGGCACACCTCGCGGCGCGAGGTCTCGATACGCCGCGGCTACTGCGCACGCGGGGCGGGGAGCATTGGGTGCGCCTCGAGGGCGGGATCTGGCGCGCGCTCACCTACGTAGACGGGATCACGCGCTCGCGCGTCGAAAATCCAGCCCAAGCCCGCTCGGCAGGCGAGCTCGTGGGTCGCTTTCACGCGGCGACCGCGGACCTCGATCACGCATTTTCGTTTTCGCGCCCCGGCGTCCACGACACGAGCGCGCACCTCGCGCGTCTCCGGAGCGCGGTTGGCGAATCCCGAGCGGACGAGCTCGCCGAGGCGCGCGCGCTCGGGGCCGCCATCCTGGCCCGCGCGGAGGCGCTGCCGGCGCTGCCCGAGCTGCCCTCACGGATCGCGCACGGCGACCTCAAGATATCGAATGTCGTCTTCTTTCGGGACGAGCCCGATCGCGCCCGCTGCCTTATCGATCTGGATACCCTCACCAGGCAGTCCATCGCATTCGAGCTCGGCGACGCTCTGCGCTCGTGGTGTAACGGAGGGGGCGAAGACGAGCCGGGGCGGGCCGCGCTCGATCTCGAGGTCCTCGATGCCGCGCTTCGGGGTTATGCAGGCGGGGCGGGAGCGCTCCTGTCCGCGACAGAGATCGACGCCATCGTCCCCGGTATCGAGACGATCTGCGTAGAGCTCGCCGCCCGGTTTTGTCTCGACGCGTTCGAGGACCAGTACTTCGGGTGGGACCCCGCGCGCTACCCGAGCCGCCGCGAACACAACCTGGCCCGCGCGCGCGGCCAGCTCGCCCTGTCTCGATCCGTGAACGAACAGCGCGAGGCGGCCTGCAAAGCCGCGCGCGGCGCCTTCGCGGATGCGTGACGGAATCGCTCGCGCTGCGCGCCCTAACCCGCTCGCCGAGCCTGTGACCGTCGCCCGGCCCCGCCCGCGCGGCGGGCGTCACGCCGTCTCGGGCTCAGCCCTCCGCGCCGGCCTGGCGTGGTGTAGCTCACCCTGATCCTGGATCAGGCGCACCGCCAGATAAACACCGGCGATACCGACGAGCGTATAGATGATGCGGCTCACGCCGGCCGCCTCGCCGCCGAACAGGGCGGCGACCAGGTCCCATTGAAACAGGCCGACGAGCAGCCAGTTGATCGCGCCGACGATCAGGAGAACTTCTGCGATGACATCTATCGTCTTCATTTCGACACCTCGCTTTGCAAGACGATCTCTCGCCCCCCTCGCGTTTCTGCAAACCGCTCGCCAAAGCAGACCAAACCGGGCTCGCCACCGGCTGGGCCGGCCGAGGTTCACCCCTTTGCGCGCCACGCCACATCGCTAAAGGCCAGCGGATTCGCTGATCTGGGCCAAACGAGGGGCCATGAGCCGCGCTGGTGCGCGCATGCGAACGTTTCATTACCTGGGCGCGCCGGTCGTTGCTAGCGTGTCGCTGAAGCCAAAAACACGCTTGGGCGACCGCGGCACTCGCGGCGCCCGAGAGTCACGACGTCCAATTCACTCTGCGAGGAGAACCGAGACCGATGCAGCCACAAACGCACGCCCAAACCGCGTCGCGTTCCTCTCAAATAACCGGCGCCCAGCTCGTTCGCCGCGAATACCGCCGGTACCTGACCGAGCCGATCGATCCGCGCGATCCGCGCATCGCCGCCTGGCGCGACGCCCTGGCCACCGACGGCTGCGCGGTGCTCCGCGAGTTCCTCGATCCGGACGCCCTGGCCCGGGCCGAGCGGGAGTGCGCCTCGATCGCACATCTGGCCTACGCGAACGAGAGGTACACGAACTGCTACGACACGCACGACGATCCGTCGCTTCCTGACGACCACCCGATCCGCCTGTTCATGAAGCGGACCCAGGCGTTCGTGGCGCGCGATCGCATCCCCGAGTCGTTCGTCATCCACGAGCTCTATAAGCTGGACGGATTCAGGGCGCTCATCGCGGCCTGCCTGGGCGAGGAGCACATCTACGAGTACGACGATCCCTTCGGCGCGCTCGTGGTGAACGTCCTCGAACCCGGCACCACGCACCCGTGGCATTACGACGCCACGGAGTTCGTCGTCTCGATGATGACCCGACAGCCCGACGGCGGCGGGATCTTCGAGTACTGCCCCGGCATCCGCTCAGAGGGGAACGAAAACGAGCACGCCGTCAGTCGCGTCATCCGCGGCGTCGATCGGCAGCCGATAAAGCAGCTCGATCTTCGGCCCGGCGATCTCCAGCTGTTCAAGGGGCGGTTTTCGCTCCACCGGGTCACCCCCGTCGAAGGCTCGAACTCGCGCCACACGGTGATCTTTTCCTACGCGAAGACCCCGGGGATGGTCGGCAAATCCAAGCGCGCCAAGACGCTTTTCGGGCGCGTGGCCGACGTCCACCGCGAAGCCGATGGCAAAGCTCACGACGACGAGCTCATCGACTAACGCCGAGCACGACGACGCGGAGGACCATGATGACAGACATCGTGAATAACTACATCGCGGGCCGCGACGTACCGGGCGCGCCCTCCGATCGCCTCCCGGTGATGAGCCCCGCCACGGGCGCCCGTCGCGGCGAGGTCCAAACGGCCGACCCGCAGACCGTGGCCCGGGCGACGGCCGCCGCGGCGGAGGCGCTCCCCGCGTGGGCCGACACCCCGCCGCACAAGCGAGCGCGCGTTTTGATGCGGTTTCGCGCGCTCCTAGATGAGCGCAAGCCGCAGCTCGCCGAGCTCATCAGCGCCGAGCACGGCAAAACGCTGTCTGACGCCGCCGGCGAAGTGACGCGGGGCATCGAGGTCGTCGAGTTCGCGTGCGGAATCCCCCAGCTTCTCAAGGGGGAGTACACGGAGGCGGTGGGCCCTGACATGGACGCCTACTCCGTGCGCCAGCCGCTCGGCGTGGTGGCCGGCATCACCCCGTTCAACTTCCCGGCGATGGTGCCGCTTTGGATGTTTCCGGTGGCGGTCGCCTGCGGCAACACCTTCGTGCTCAAACCGTCGGAGCAGGCCCCCTCCGCGCCGCTCGAGCTCGCGCGGCTGTTTTCCGAGGCCGGCGGCCCCGACGGCGTGGTCAACGTCGTGCACGGTCAGCGCGCGACATCCGAGGCGCTGATCGCCGATCCCGCGGTCAAGGCGGTGAGCTTCGTCGGCTCGACGCCCGTGGCAAAGACGGTGCAGCGCCTCGCCGCCGACCATGGCAAACGGGTCCAGGCCCTCGGCGGGGCCAAAAACCACCTCGTCGTCCTCCCCGACGCCGACGTCGACGAAGCAGCCGACGCGCTGATCGGCGCGGCGTACGGCTCGGCCGGTGAGCGTTGTATGGCCATCTCGGTGGCCGTTCCCGTCGGCGACGTGGCCCCCGCGCTCACGGAGCGCCTCGTCGAGCGAGCCACAGCGCTCTCCGTCGGTCCGGGCTCGGATCCGGCGACCGACGTCGGCCCGCTCGTGAGCGCCGAGCACGCCGATCGCGTCCGCAGCTACATCGATGCGGGCGAGCGCGAGGGCGCCGCGGTGCTCGTCGACGGCCGCGAGGTCCGGGTGCCCGGGTACGAGGGTGGCTATTTCGTCGGCCCCACCCTGCTGGGTGAGGTGACGCCGGAGATGCGCGTGTACCAAGAAGAGATCTTCGGCCCGGTGCTGTGCATCGCGCCGCGGCCAGACCCAGCGAGCGCCCTCGCCCTGGTGAACGGCCACCGGTTCGGAAACGGCACGGCGGTGTTCACCAAGAGCGGACGAGCCGCGCAAAGCTTTGCCCGGCGGGTCGAGGCCGGGATGGTGGGGGTCAACGTGCCGATCCCAGTCCCGATGGCGTACCACTCGTTCGGCGGCTGGAAAGATTCGCTGTTCGGCGACCACGGGGCCTACGGCCCGGAAGGCGTGCGCTTTTACACGCGGCAAAAGACCGTCACCACGCGTTGGGGCGAGGGCGGCGGCCTGGCCATGGACATGCCGGTCGGAAGCTAACCGGTCGGACGTTAACCGGGGCCGCGGTTTTGGCCGGCGGCAACCGCGGCGCCGCCGGCATACCGCTGGCGGCCGCCCCGTTCGGAGCGGCCGCCGCCGCGTCACTCGTCGCCCTCCGCCGCGCCGGTCTCGCCGCTCGTCTCGCTCGCGCCGGCGTCGCTATCAGCCTCCGGCGCATGCGCTTCCTCCTGCGCGGCGTCATCCGCGGGGACCTCGCCGCCGCCCTCCTGATCGAAGCCCTCTGGGACCTCGACGTCGGGATCATCCACGAGCTCCTCCACGCCTTTGTCGGCGATCTCCATGTAGCGCGCCTCCATCTCATCGAGGAGCTCGCGATCTTGATCGGACAGCGGGCGGAACTCGCCCTCGGCGAGGACCTTCGGAAGCCCCGTTCCCTCGGGCATGTTCGGCAAAATCACCGCGGCCTCGTTCGGCCCCTCGGCGAGCTGGCGATAGACCTGCACCGCCTTCCGCTGCACGTAGAGCGGGTCGAGCGTCTCGCTGATGATCTGCTGCTGGTTGGCGACCTTGAGCGCATCCACGACGCGGATCGCCGCCTGCTTTTTGGTCTCGGCGAGAATGAACTGCTGGCGCGCGTACTCCTGCTGCGCCGAGATCTTCTCCTGGATCGCGGCCATCAGCCTTCGAGGGAAGGTGATCGCGCCGATGTCCACGCTTAGGATCTCGATCGGCGTGTCCGCGAACCTCTCGTCGAGATCCTCCTGGATGCGATCGCGCACGGCGCCCGTCTCGGCCTGGATCTCGGTGGCGTCTACCTCGGTGACGCGCCGGCGCACGCGCGTGCGCAGTGGCTCCTTGACGTTCCACTCGTACCAGTCCGGACCGCCCCAGTCCTCCACGACTTCCTTCGAGCTTCCGGGCCTAAGTCGGATGCGCGTGTTGACCTCGAACGAGACGTTCAAGTTGTCGCGAGTGAGGAGCTCGAAGTGCTCGGCGTAACTCCGCGCCCGCATGTCGATGTTCTGGACGTAAAGCCGCCACGAAAGCCCGGTGCTCTCGGGGCCCTCGAGCGTGTCTCGGTATTCCTTTTTTCCCCAGATGAGGGGCACGTGATACACGTAGCCCTCGTGACCCGCGGGCGTCTCCGGGTTGGTGCACGCGCCGGCCGCGAGCCCCGCGCCGACGAGGATGACGCCCAACATCAGGCCTTGCGCCTTTTTCATCGCTCACCCTCCTGTCGCGCGGCGCGCTCGCGCGCCTCGTCTCGATCCGCGGACTCGCGGGCGGGGCGCTCGGCGCCAGTGACCGGGCCGGTTCGCTGGCCGGCGCCCCCCACGTTCATCAAGATCGGCGCGACGCCGTCCTCCCCCGCGGGCGCTACCACGAACGTTGCGTTTTCAGCCTCTGAAAGCTCCTCGATCGCCTCGAGGGCCTCGTATTGGAGGAACATCGGATCCAAGGTGGTCCTGATCACGCGCTGCGAGTCGGCGATGCCCTCCGCTTCGGCCTCGCCGATCTCCACCTGCTTCTGTGCGATCTGGAGCTCGATGTCCTTCCGCTCGTTCCGCTCGTTCGTGACGAACTTGCGGATGACGGAATCGACCACCACATCTGGGTACTGAATGTTGCCGATGTCCACGCTCAAAAACTCGATCGGGGTGTCCTCATAGCGCGCGGTCATCTCCTCGAGCACCGACTCGGCGATCTCGACGTATTGCTCTTTGACCTCGAAGGGCTCGAGCGCCTGCACGCGCTCGCGCACGGACGCGCGGAACTGCTCGCGGACGTTGTTGTCGTACCACGCCTCGCCGCCGTACTCCTCCACCACGCTCGCGACCTCGCCCTGGCGCAGCCGGATGCGCGCGTGGGCGCGGAACTCGAGCTCGAGGCGATCGCGGGTGAGAATGCTCATGTCCTCCGAGTAGGTGCGGGGCCGCACGTCGATGTTGACGAGCCGCTGGCGCCAGACCCAGCCCGTGGACGTGGGACCCTCTTGGGTGCCCACGAACTCACCCGCGCCGACGAACGGGTTGGACCGCACGTAGCCCTCGTGGCCCGCGGGCGTGTGCAGGTTTACGCAGCCCACCCTCGCGATCCCCACGAACGCGACAATCGCGAGGAGCGCGATCATTCCGCCCATCGGGAAGAAGCGGGACAGCGCGTCTTTTGCGCCTCCCGCGATTCCATTGCTGCTCACGATCTTCTCCTGTGATCTGGTCTGCCCCCGCCATGCGGGCGCGATCTGGCCCCGTGCGCGTCGCGGCGTGATCTCGCCGGCACACCCGGCCGCCCCCGGCGCATCGAAGCCGTCGTAGGGTACGGAATCGGGGCCCGGGCAGCAATATCTTCCCGGGCTTGCGGGATTCGGGAGGGCGGACCGCGCAGGGCTCGTTTCAGGCGGCCCGGTTTCCCCTAAACTGCGGGAGAACCTGATTTACCCTGTGCGCGGAGCCGAAGTGGAGTGTGAGCATGACCGTCCGACTTGCGATGGCGCTGGTTTTGGTGAGCGCGGTGGCGATGCCGCGGGGCGCGGAGGCCTTCCGCCCGACGGGGTCGCCCGACCAATCCGCGCACCGCGTACTGGCCGGCGACGGCCCAAAGCTCCGCGACCATCGCGACGTGAGCTACGGGGCGGCTCCGCCCGCCATGCGGGAGTCATGGCAAAGACTCCAGGCGGACAGCGGGGGCGCGTGGCGCGCGTCGTGGGACACGGCCACGAAGGTGCCGAGCCGCATCTTTGGCGCGGGCGTCTCCGCTCCCGGGGCGGTGGAGTCGGCGCAGGCGGCCGAACGCGCTGCCCGGCGGTTTTTGACCGAGCACATCGATCTCCTCGCCCCCGGTAGCGATCCCGCGGACTTCGAGGTGGTCTCCAACCGATTGGACGACGACCTCCGCAGTGTGGGCCTGGCGCAATACCACGCCGGGCTCCGCGTCGTCGGCGGACAGGTGAGCTTTCGATTTCGAAACGATCGGCTGGTGGTGATCGGCTCCGAAGCGCTGCCGCACGTCCGCGTCGACGAGGCCGGACCTCCGCTGTCCGCCGAACACAGTCGCCGAGCCGCCGCGCGCTCGAGCGGTTCCGAGCGCGGCGCCGCGGAGCGGGCGGGCGAGGTGGACGGGCCGGTCGTTTTGCCCCTCGTGGGCGAGCGCGGCGTCCACGGCTACCGGATCGCCCAGCGCGTCGACGTCACGGGCGCAAGGCCCGGCCAGCGCTGGGACGTCTACGTCGACGCCCACAGCGGCGATGTGCTCGCGCGGCACGCTCGCACGCTCCCGGGGACAGCGACAGTGCAGTTCGACACGCCCGTGCGTCACCCCCGCGGTGAGCGCAGGGCGTATTCCGCCCGCAACGCCTCGGCGCTGATCGGCGATGACTCGAACGAGACCGACGACGACGGCTCGCTCAGCTGGAACGGCCCCGACGACGTCTTCGTTACCTTACGCCCGCGCGGCAGCAGCGTAGACCTGGGTAACATCACCGGCGGCGTGGCCTCGTACTCCACCTCCGTGGGCTCGGATTCCACCTTGACCTGGGACGCCGGCGATCACGAGACCGTGGATGCGCAGCTCACGGCCTTCGTCCACACGCAGCTCGCCGCCGATCGCGCGCGGCAGCTCACCGCCGACGCTTCCTGGATCGACGAGTCGGTGGAGGTCAACGTGAACATCGACGCGGACTGCAATGCGTTCTTCGATCAGACGAGGAACTCGCTGAACTTCTTCACCGCGGGCGAAGAGTGCGCCAACACGGCGAGGCTCCCCGACGTCATCTATCACGAGTACGGGCACCTTTTGCACGTGGAGTCGATCATCGACGGCGTGGGCCAGTTCGACGGCGCGATGAGCGAGGGCGCGGCCGACTATTTCGCCGCCATCATCACCGGGGATCCAGGCGTAGGGCGCGGATTTTTCTACGATGACGAAGCGCTGCGCCACATCTTTCCCGACGATGGATCGCCGCGCACGTGGCCCGACGACATCGCCGGCATCCACGCCACGGGCCTGATTTTCGCCGGTGCGATGTGGCGCCTGCGAGAGAAGCTCATCGACGAACACGGCGAAGACGAAGGCACCCAGATCGCCGACGAGCTGTTTTACGCGGCGCTCCAGCGCGGCTCGGACATCCCGTCCACCTATATCGAGGTCCTCGTCGCCGACGACGACGACGGCGACCTCACCGCGGGGACCCCGAACATCTGCAAGATCAACAGCGCCTTCGGCGCGCACGGGCTCCGCACGATCCGCGGAGAGATCGACGATCTCGCGACCCCCGGTGTCTCGCGAGACGGCCACGAGGTCGGCTTTCGCGTCTACGGCATCTACGACGGCTGCGAGAGCGACCGGATCGAATCCGCCGAGCTTTTGTGGAAGGAGCGCGGCGACGACGGCTGGCAACGGCAGCCCGTCGAGCAGCGGGCGGACGACAGCGACGCATACGGCGGTGTGATCCCGGCCCAGCAGCGCGACACCACGATACGCTATCGCTTCGAGGTCACGTTCGCCGACGGCGCAACGCTCAACCTTCCGCAAAACCCCGGCGACCCGGCGCTCGAGTTCTACGTGGGGGACGTCGTCCCCCTGTATTGCACGGACTTCGAGGAAGCGCCGTTCGGACAGGGATGGGCGCGCGGAGCCCATGAGGGTTCGAACGACTGGGAGTGGGGCCCGCCCGCCGGCCAGGGTGACGATCCGCCGTTCGCTTTCGCCGGTGACAACGTCCTCGGCACGAACTTGGGCGACGACGAGGGTGACAGCACGTATTCGCCGAGCAGCGCCAACTACCTGCGGAGCCCCGAGATCGACGTGGGAGACTTCACGAACGTGAGGCTCCACTACCGGCGGTGGCTCAATGTCCGCGACGGGTTCTTCGACCGAGCGACGATCCTCGCCAACGACGAGGTCGTGTGGCAGAACAAAAACAGCAACGAGGGCGTCGAGAGCAGCGCCCATCACCGCGACAGCATGTGGAGTTTCCACGACGTGCCGCTCGAGCCCGTGATGGACTCCGACACGGTCCGCGTGAGCTTCGAGCTCCACTCAAACCGAGACGGCGGTCTCGGGGGCTGGAACATCGATGACTTTTGCGTCGTCGCCGATCCCGATGCGGTGTGCGGCGACGGCGTGGCCGCAGGGTTCGCCGCGTGCGACGACGGCGACGAAAACAGCGACGTGCTCCCCGACGCCTGCCGGACGAACTGCCAACTCCCCCACTGTGGCGACGGCGTGGTCAACACCGGCGAGGAGTGCGATCCGAGCGCGGATGACGATCGCCCCTGCACCGCCGAGTGTCGGCTCGTGGAGACCGACAGCGGCTGCGCCGGGTGCGGCGCGGGCGCCGGTGCCGGCGGCGTCGCGGGCCCGCTCGTCACCCTGCTCCTCGCGTACCTCGCGCGGGCAAAGCGCCCCGCTCGCGCGCGCAGGCGAAAGGAATGACCCGTGAGACCGCGGGCCGCGAGCCCTGCGCGCCGGCAAAGTGATCTCATGCCTCGAACCGCGCCCGGTATGGGGCACCGATCGGCGAAGATCAACCGCTGCGGTGTTCGATCTCGGGCGGGGAGGCGAAGAAGTTGTTTCGGTTGGGGTCGTTGTAGCGCCCGTAGTCGATGGCCCAGGGCGTCACCCGAACGTCCTCCCCGCGCACGCGCAAGGTGAGCGCCATCGGCGTGACCTCGCGGTAGGTCGAGTCCGGGGGCAAATCGTCGTTCGTGGCGCCGCCGGCGGAAAACACGTTGAGGAGCGCCGGGCCATCGCCGCCGTAGATCGTGCGGAAGCCCTCGATGATCTTTTCGTGCCCGCGCACGAGCGTGGTGCACCCGAGCGTGGCCATGAACCGTTCGAACTGCGAGCGGCCGAATGGAAAGCGGGCGTTTTGCGCCTGCAGATCGTCTGGGATGAAGTCGGCCGAGCTCGGATCGCTCCACAGCATCTGAAACCGAATCTCCGGATCGTTTAGCGACGACAGGTCGCGCCACTTGTCGCGCATGGTGGCGTCGCGCGGGATGCCGGCGTGGACGAACAGGGTGCGGCCGAACAGAAGCATGTTCGGCATGCTCTCGAACAGCTTCATATAGGCCGCAAACATCTCCGGCGGCATGTAGCCGACGAGGCTGTTTATCGCCTCGGCCGGGCGAACCCCTCCGTACACGCGCCCCTGGTACTCGAGATAATACTCGTGATTCCCGCGCAGGATGTAGACGTGCTCGGGCACGGCCAAAAACAGCTGCATGACGCCCCGCAGCACGCCGTTATAGCTGAACCGGCCGCGGTCGATGTAGTCGCCGAGGAGCACCAGCTTGACGTCGGGGTGGCGATGCGGATAGGCGCGGTGGGCTTCGACCTTGGCGAAAAAGTCGGCCTGCATGAGCGCGGCCTTGAGGCAGCTGTAGCAGCCGTGGAGATCGCCCAGCACGATGAGTTCGTGCTCGCGATCGGGCTCCGCCGGGTGAACGTAGATGTGGCCGTCGAGAAACGGCGCTCGGCCGGACAGCTCGCGCACGTCCTTCACCCCGGACAGCGTGCTCGCGCTGGCGGCCCGCTGCTCGTCGAAGCGCGCCATGGTCGAGGTGATGAGCTTGTAGTCCCGCTCCGCCTGCTCGCGGAGCACCGCGGGATCGGCGGCGTAATGCGCCTCGCACGCCGCCAAAAACGGGTGGTTGTCGGTGCGCGGGGGCAATTCGGCCGGCGGATCGATCCGCAGCGGCGCCACGAGCGGTTCGACGTCGTCCGCGGCCAGGGGGATCTCGGTGCTCAAAAGCTTGCGCACCTCGTCGCGAAACGCCGCCTCCGCGGGGTGGACCTTGCCGTCGGCGTAGATGAGCTCCTCTGCCGTGTCGAGGAGCGCGCGCTGGTTGTCCTCGTCGAAGCTGTTGAAGATCTCGTAGCTCCGCAGCTTGAGCTTCGCGTAAACAAACTCCTCGACCTTCTCTCCGGAGGAGACGGCCTCCGTGAACAGCGCGCGCACATCCCGGTCTACCTCTTCGAAGACCTCGAAAAAGTGGGCGATGAAGCGCTCGGCGACCTCACTCCGCTGGTTTGGCGCGTGATCCGGCATGGCGTCGCGGGCGCGCGCCTCGACGAGCTGGCGGATGTACTGGCGAATGAAGTCCTTTTCGCTCGTGTCGAAGTCGCCGTCGATATAGCCGAAGGCCGTGAGGTAAAAAATGATCGCCCGCATCTGCTGCTCGGCGACGTTCGGATCTTGGCTGAAGCGAAGCATGACTCGGAGCTTCCCTGCTAAAGGGCGGGTGTCGAAGGCGAGGCCGAAGCGGTAGGTCGCTGGTAACTCGCGCGCGTACGCGGCTTGCGCGATTCGAGATCTCAGGGTGCCCGGGGGCGCGGCCGCTGCGCAAGCACGAGGGCGCGACGACCCGGACACGGCGGCTGACGGCACTTTCCGCCGCGCCCGGATTGCCGTAAAGTCGGGAACCGTGAGCCAGGTGAGGGAGGCCGCGGGCCCGCCGCCCGCCGGCGCGGTCCGGAGCGCGACGCTGGTCGCGGCGTTCGTGGGGACGATCGCGCTCGCGCCGACCGGCGCATGGGCCGACGAGCCTGCGCCCGATCGGCAAAGCGAGGGCGAAACCCGTCACGAGGGCGGCGAGCGGGGTGACGCTCGCGGGGCCGACAACGACGCCGGCCGCGAGGGGGCGCGGAGCGAGAGCATGGACGAGGGCACGGCTTCCGAGGTCGTGCACCGGACGCGGAGCCCGCGGGTGTGGCGCGATGTGAGCGCGGATCGCCTGCGCGCCAGCGCGTACGTCGGAGGAAACTACTTCAGCCGTCAGATCCAGCTGGGGCACGCCTACCCAGACGATCAAACGCCGGGGTCCGCGCCGCTCGTCGGCGCCCGCGTCGGGTATCTCCTCGTCCCGGCCGTCCTCGAGGGCTTCGCCCCGAGTCCCCGGCTGCACGTGGAGCTCGAGACCAAGCTCACGACGTCGTCCACCCGCGGCGATTCCGACGCCGGCCGCCCGTCCTATTTCTCGCCAGTGCTGGGGGTCCGGGCGCTGGCTCGGATGGATTTTTGGCCCCAGGACGAGCTTTCGCCGTTCGTCCTCGCGGGCGCGGGGGCGGAGACGTTTTTCTCCCGCTCCCCCTGGGTTACGAGCCCGAACACCGATGGTGTGTTTCTGTGGGGCGCTGGCGTCGACTACGACATCCACCCGCGCGCCGGGCTTCGCGTCGATCTGCGCCAGGGCCTCGCGCCGGCCCGCACGCGCCGCATGACCGCCACGTACGAGTTTCACGCCGGCGCGTTTTTTCGCTTCGGGCGGGCCGCCTCCCCGGTCACGCGTCGGATCTTCACCGAAGCGCCGCCGCCAAGCGACCGGGATCCGGGCAGCCTGGCCTCGGCGCCCGCCAAATCGGGCGACGCCGTGGCCGATTGCTCGGAGGAAACCGCGGGCTGCGGCGAAGACGGAGAGCGAGACGACTCCGCGCCCCACACGCCGGTCGAAAGCCCGGACGAGGCCCCGCGGGGCAACGGCGTAACCGCGTTTGAAGACGGTGAGGAAGAGACCGCCGCGACACCGCCGGCCACCACCGACGAGCCGGGGGACCCCGATGACGATCCCGAACGCTCCGGCCCGCGCGGCGGCGACGGCGAAACCGGCGCGGACGAGACCGAGGCGGGCGAGGCGAAGGCTGACGAGGCCCGATCGGAAGACGACGTCGCCGAGCGGCTAAGCGCGCTCGCCGCCGAGATTCGCTTCGAGCCGGAGAGCGCAGCGCTTTCGCCCGCGGCGCGCGACCAGCTCGACGGCATCGCGTCGATCCTCGCCGCGCAGGCCGACCTCCGCGTAGAGATCGGAGGTCACAGCCAAGATGCGGACACGAGGAGCGTCAACGTCATGCTCGCGCAAGCGCGCGCCCGCCGGGTACTGAGCTATCTCGTCGATCAAGGCATCGACGAGGAGCGGCTACGGGCGGTGGGTTACGGACCCGACGTGCCCGCGCCGGACGGCGACGCCCGAGCCGGCGCGGACCACCGCATCGAGATCAGCCCCATTACGGGCGACGGTGAGGGCTAACAGACCGGCCGAGCGTGATGCCGCCGGATCGACGCGCCCGCTACCGCCTCCCGAGGGCCCGGCGGGTCAGCCAATAGGCCCACGCCCCGTATTCGCGCGCGATCCACCGTATCGCGCCGGGATGCCGATACTCCAGGCTATCCTCGATATGCAGTGGGATGGCGTCGAAGCCGGCGCGCTCGAACAGGCGCCGCGCGCGACGCAGGTGAAAGGGCTGAGAGACGAGCCAGATCCGCCTGCGTCCCTCCGCCAACAGCAAGTCGGCGACAAACTCCGCGTTTTCCTCGGTGGTTCGCGCGGCGCGCTCGACTCGGATGGCGCCGCGCGCGACGCCAAGCTCCCTGGCGCGCGCGGCCATCGCGTCTGCCTCCACTCGGCCCGGGGGACCGCCGCCGGTCACGCAAACGAGATCCGCGGCGCCCTCGAGCCAGAGGCCAGATCCCGCGCGGACGCGTTCCTCGAGCGGCGCGGTGAGAGCGCCGGACGGCGAAAGCGGCGCGCCCAGCACCACGGCGGCGTCCGCTCGCGCAAGCTCGCCCACTCGCGCGCCGCGTGCGCGAAGCGGCGCGCCCATCGCGCGCGCGATGACGCTCAGGCCCGCGGCTTTGAGCTGCTTTGCCCCGTCCGTCGGCAACGCCTCGCATTGTACGCATCGACCGCCGCGGAGTCCGCGTGTCATACTCCTTGCGCCCCCGCTCCGTCAGTCTGGGTGCCCCCGCCTCATGGACACTGACGATACACGCCTGGCCGGTGGCGAGTCCCCCGACCCGCGCATTGGGAAGATCATCGACGGGCGCTATCGCGTCGTCGGCCTCGTCGGCGGCGGCGGGATGGGGACGGTCTACCGAGCCGAGCACGTCGCCATTCGCCGGCCTGTCGCGCTCAAAATCATCCACCCCGAGCTCGGGCGGTCGTCGGACTTCGCCAAGCGCTTCGAGCGTGAAGCGATCGCGATGGGCCGTCTCGACCACCCGAACTGCGCGCAGGTGTCCGACTTCGGCAAGCTCGAGGAGGGCGGCCTGTATCTCGTGATGGAGCTCCTACACGGAGAGCCGCTGTCCTCCCTGCTCACGCGGGAAAAGCGCATCGCCTACGACCGCGCGCTGCGCATCACGCGGCACATCCTGCGCGGCCTCCGGCACGCGCACGCCGCCGACGTCATCCACCGCGACCTTAAACCGGAAAACATCTTCCTCGTCGCCCGCGACGACGATCCCGACTTCGCCAAGATCCTAGACTTCGGCATCGCCAAGCTCGTAGGGGCGGAAGAGGCAGAGGGCGGCGAAAAGCTCACCCAAACGGGCTTCGCGATCGGCACGCCGAAATACATCGCGCCCGAGCTCGCGTTCGGCGACGAAGTCACGCCCCGTGCCGACATCTATTCGACCGCCGTGCTGGCCTTCGAGATGATCACGGGCAGGCCCCCGTTCGAGGGCGCCGACCCGGCGGCGGTATTGACCATGCACGCGGGCAAGCCCGTGCCGGCTTTCGCCGAGGTCGCGCCGGATCTTCACATCCCCGAGGGCGTCGAGGCGCTCGTTCGCGACGGGCTCGCCAAGCGTCGCGACGAGCGGATCCCGAGCGCGGATGACTTTTTGGCCCGAATCAATGGACTGCTGGCGTCGCTATCGGCGGCCCCGGGCGGCGGGCCCGCCCCGGTGCCCCGCACGATGTCCATGCCGCCGGCGGACGCGAA
>SLNH01000101.1 GCA_007133195.1 Nannocystineae bacterium
CGCTGTCAGCGGCGGGCGCCGCGGCGGCGCGCTCGCTCCCCTTGCCCCCGCAAGCCGCGGCGACGCCGAGCGCGACCGCGACCGCCGCGGCCGCGAGTCCTCGGCCGCCCCCGCCCCTCATCGTCCACCGAGCGCGGCCGAAACCGCCTCGAGCACGGCGGCGGCCACGTCGTCCGGGGGCGCGGCGCCGTCGATCACGACGATGCGTTCGTGGCGCGATAGCTCGCCTGCGACCTCGCGGTAGCCCGCCGCGATCTGGCGCTGAAGGTCGCCCGCGTCGAACAGCTCGCTCGGCCTTCCGGCGATCGCGCGCCTGCGCTCGGCCACGTCGGGATCGATCTCGAGAAGCACCGTGACGTCGGGAACGAGCGCCCGGCGGTTGAGATCCCGAATCCAGGCGCGCTCCTCCTGGTTGCCCTGGTATGCGAGCGACGAGTGATACCAGCGGTCCGAGATCACGACCGCGCCGCGCGCCATGGCCGGCTTTACTTCGCGCTGAATGTGATCCGCGCGGTCGGCGGCGAACAGCAGGCCGAAGGTGGTGCTGTCCACCGGCTCGTGGGCGCCACCTAGCATCTCCCGGAGGAGCAGCCCGATCGGCCCGTCGCTCGGCTCGCGGGTCTGATGCGTGTCGTAGCCGCGCTCGCCGAGCGCCGCGGCCAGCCGCCCCGCCTGGGTCGTGGTCCCGGCGCCGTCGATCCCCTCGATCGCCACGAGGCGCCCGTGGCTCATGACTCCCTGACTCTGCGCCGGCGCACGGCGAGGCCGAGCGCGCCGAGCAGCACGGCGGCGAGCCCGACCCCGATGCCGCCGAACAGAAGCCAGGGTCGCTCGCCGGCCTCGCGGGTGTCCGGGGGCGCTCCTGCTTTCACGCCCCCGAGTTCGTCTTCGCCGAGCGCTTCGGCCCGCGCCGCGAGCTGGGCCCGCTCCGCCTCATCGGCGCGGGGGCCGTTCGGATCCAGCATGTGCGCCTTCGCGTACGCGCTCGCGGCGTCGCGCCACGTCCCGGCCTCCGCCAACTCCTCGCCGTGGCTCAGGTAAGCGTCGACCATCTCGCTGCGCCGGGGAAAGTCGGGATCTTGGACCAAGATGCGATCGAACTCGGCCACGGCCGCCGCGCTCTCGCCCGCTTCGGCCAGAGTCTTGGCCGCCTCGAAGCTGTCCACGAGCTGTCGCTGGCGGTTTTCGTCGTGGTGCGAAAAGATCTCGCGGCTGAGCTCCTCGAGCGAAGCGTCGCGGTCGGGGGCTTCGCCGAAAATTTGGCTGTATCGGTTGCGCAGCGCGTAGTCGGCGAGATCGCGCGAGTTCAGATACAGCGGCTGGGCTCGCTGGGTGTATTGACCGGTGGTGATCTGCAGGCGCCGCCGGGGCGCGGGCGGCGGCGGCGGGCCGGTGACGTAGGCGAGCCACGTCTCGCGCGCCTGCGCGCGCACCGGCGGGGAGTCGTGATCGATGCGCTCGAGCACCGCGAATACCGCCTCGCGCCATTCGGTGTCGGCGTAAGCGCGCAGGATTTCGATCTTGAGCGCTTCGTCCGGCGCGGCGGCGAGAGCTTTGGATGGTGCCTCTCGATCGATGCGCTCGAGCTGATAGCGGGAGTAGCCGCGCTTTCGCGTGGGTTCGTCGCGGTCGCCCGCGGCGCGAACGAGCGCCGGCACCGAGTAAGGCGCCATCGCCCGCAGCCTCCGGCCGCACTCGTCGCGGATCACCAGGCCGTCTTCGGAGAACGCGAAGTCGAGGATGGCCCGCGCCGCGTCCGGCTTTTCGGTCGCCGCGAGCGCCCGGACGGCGGCCACGTCGGCGATGACGCTGCCGATGCCGGGCATCTCGTCCAACTCATAAAGGTGCTCGAGCCAGTCGAAGGCGTCATCCTCGCGCAGCTCATCTTGGGACCGGCGGCCCTGGCCTCGAAACCGCCCCTCGCTGTCGGGCACCGCGGCGTCGATCTCGGCGAGGACCCGCCGCCGCGCCTGCTCGTCGGCGTCGCGCTCTCGGCGTAGCGCGTCCTCGAGCGTCGCCACGCTCGCTCCGAGCGCCGCGAGATCGTCGGCCGCCTGCGCACGCTCGTCCATGTCCCCGCTCGTGAGCGTGCCGAGGAGATCGGCGACCTCTTGCGCGTGGGGCTGTTCGCTCGCGTCGGCCCCGTCCGCGCCGGCGCGCGGAGGCTCGTCTTCATTCTCGGCTGGCGCCTCCGGTTGCGCCGCCGCGCGCGTCGTCCAGACCGAGCTGGTGGTCAGCGCCAGGGCGACGACCACCGCGAGGGGAAGGCGAAATCCGCAGCCAGCCATACGTCATTCCCCGACTACCCCTTTGCGCGGTCCGGCGCAAGTTCCCGGTTTGGCTCCCTACCGTGGTCGGCGCCCTAATGAGGCGCGGCCATGCCCCCAGTGCGGGCGCCACTCCGATCCGGTTGCCCCTCCAGGAACTCGACGAATCGAAGGCCGATCCCCCGAGCCTGTCCCCGCTCCGCGCCGGCGGCGAAGTTGAAGCAATAGTGATGTTTGACCTCTGCGCGCGCGGCGATGTCGACGCCGCCCTCGGGGAGCCGGAAGTGGACGGTGACGTGGGCGCCGAGCGGGATCGGCTCGACCATTTCGACGAGCATGCCGCCAGCGGAGATGTTGCGCGCGACCCCGGGGGAGTCGCCGTAGATTTCACTGCCGACCATGACCGGGAAAACCTTGTCAAAGCGCATGTCTAGGCGCTTCTCGGAGCACTGGGGCTGATTCATGAGGCGAGTATACCGTCTGTGGGTCAATGGAGTCAAAAAACGTACATGTGCGACACCGTCATACCCCCCCCGCCCGGGAGGTCCCCGGACGGATCATACCGGGACACCCGCGGCTTCCCCCGATGTGCGAGCGCGATCCCCGACGGCGCTGCGGCTCCCGCGGGACGGAAAACGCGGTCGCGGGACAGCTCTGATCGGGCGCGTGCGATCGCGGCCCGGCGCGGCTTACCGACTCGGATCGGACGGCAGGGAACTCGCAAACGCGCGCGAGATTCTGCGGCCGGGTGCCGTCGCTGCTAGTCTCCGGATCAGGCAGTTTGATCCGGTCCAGCTTGTTCTCGGGCCCCTCGCTACGCGTTCCCTCCTCGAAAGGGGCCCACCCTTCCTTCGACGGAGCGCCTCGCCGGGTGCCTTGCGAACGGCGCTGTCTGGTGAATCACTTCCCAGGTCCGGACACCAGTTGCGACAGCAGTCCCCAGCCGGAGGATATCCATGGCCACGGTTCGCAAGTTTGCCACCAGCGTTCCGCAGATCGGTGACGGCGCGTTTTTGGCCGAGACGGCCGTCATCATCGGCGACGTGCACATCGGCGCGCGCTCATCGGTTTGGTACGGCGCGGTGCTCCGCGGCGACGTGTTTCACATCCGCGTAGGCAGCGAGGTCTCGGTCCAGGATAACGCCGTCGTCCACGTGACGAGCGGCCAAAATGCCAGCCACATCGGCGACCGCGTCACCATCGGTCATTCGGCCGTGATCCATGGCTGTACGATCGAGGAGCGCTGCATCGTCGGAATGGGGGCCATCGTCATGGACCAGGCGCACATCGGTCCGCGCTGCATGGTGGGTGCCGGTGCGCTGGTCACGCCGGGCACGAAGGTGCCCGAGGGGCACCTCGTCGTCGGTTCCCCGGCCCGCGTCAAGCGCAAGCTCACCGACGGCGAGCTGGCGTGGATCGAGCAGAGCGCCGACCACTACGTGGACCTCGCACATAGGTACCTTGCCGACGCACAATAAAGCCCGTTAGGCTCGAAAAACCTGGTAAGCCTGAACACAGGCTTGAATACGAGGAGACGTTCTCCGTCGGAGACGTGGAGTGGGCAATATGCTCGCTCAGAGCCACGGGTCGTCCATGTCAGCGTCCACACCTCGCCACCTGCGCATAAGCGCCGTCACTGTCGTCATGCTCTTTTTCGCGCTGGTCCTGTCAGCGGACCGAGCGCGCGCCGACGATCGCGTCGAACGGCTCGCGCGGCAGATGCTTCGGGCCGACGACAATAAGGTCCGGTTGTCTGCGGCGCTCAACCTCGCCCGGGCCGGCGACGCCCGGGCGGTGCCGGCGTTTGCGCGCGCGCTACGCGACAATGACGACAGCGTGCGCGGCGTGGCCGCCACGGCGCTCGGGCGCCTGGTCGATGAGGACACATCCCGCGACCACAGGCAACGGGTGGTCCGCGCGCTGCGGCCCGTCGCCCGCGGCGACTCCGAGGACTTCGTGCGCGAGCGGGCGCGAAATGCGATCCGCTCGATACGTCGGCTGCCCGATCCGCCCGCCGACCACCCAGACGTCTACGTCGACGTGGGCTCGATATCGGACGAAAGCGGTGACGGTGGTCATCTCCGCGACGCGATGAGGGGGCGTATCCGCTCGGCTCTCGACGGGGAGAGCGCGCTGGGGACGTCGTGGCCAGGAGGCAACCCCTCTGCATCCGATTTGGAGGAAAACGGCGCGCAGGCGTTTCACGTCGATGGTACGATCACGTCGCTGACCACGAACCAGAGCGGCCGTAACACGGAGATCGCCTGCGAGGTCAGCATGCTGATCGCGACCTACCCGCAAAAGAGCATGTTTGGGTTTTTGGACGGCAGCGCCCGCGTGCAAACGGGCTCCTCGGATTCCCAAGTTGAGCGTGGAAAGCGGGACTGCGTGGTCGCCGTGGCCGACAACTTGGTGTCGAGCCGCGTGGTTCCCACCCTCGAAGGGCGAATCCGCTAGTGTGCTGGAAACGAAGTTTCCACGCACACGGAACACAATAATTGAAAACCAGTCGATGGATAAAGTTCGCCAAAGCAAGCACTTCGGCCGCCCGCGCCCCGACAGGGGCGGCCGAAGTGTGATCGCGAACTTCTGATACAGGACACGAGTGTGCGATGCACGAGGTCTCAGTGCCGCGCCTTGGCGAGCGGGCTCACCTGGCGTGACAGCGCCCGCGGACCCGAGGCAGGCGACGACCAACACAGCAGCAATCTCATGAACGAAATCCAAACATGCGTCGCGCGGAGCCGTCCGCCCGCTCCCCCCGGGGGCGCCGGGTTCCCGCGATGTCACTGCTGGCACGGGTGCTGAGTTCACCTACGGGAAGTCGAGGCGATGGCTGCTGCCGCCGACCGCAATAACCAAAGGCGCTGGAAAAACTACCTCCTGAACAAGCGCTATCAGCTTCGCTTCACGCTGTTCATGGCGGGGCTGAGCGCGGTGCTCATGGGCCTGCTCGGCTGGTGGGTTCATACCCAGGCGCAGCGCGCGACCCGGATCGCGGAGATCAATGTTACCGGAGGGGAGGGCGTCCGGTGTGACGACCCCGGGATGGGTGACTATTACGTGAGTCCGCCCATGCCCGGTGGCGATGATGAAGCGGGGGCGGACGAAGACCTGGCCCTCGGGGGCTTCGCCGACGACGACCTCGGGGTCGATCTCGGCGAAGACGAGGCGGGTTTGGGAGACTGGGACGACGAGGACGGCGAGCCGCTGGATTGGGAAGACGATGAGGGGGCCGGCGAGTCGCGCGACGCGCCGGCGGTCGAGCTCGGGGAGGTGACCGAGCAGATCGACCAGGATCAGCGCGACGGCCGGGGCGCGGCGGGCGGCCCAACGCCGGCGGAGGCTCAGCGCTTTTTCGAATGTCGGATGGAGCAGGCCACCGAACTGGCCGCGCTCATGGCGCCGATCTACCGCGGGGAGCGGACCATCACGGTGGCGATGATCGCCGTCGGCATCGTCCTGGTCATCGGGATCGCGCTTTACGGCATCGTGATGACCCACCGCGTGGCGGGCCCGCTTTACAAGATTTCGCTGTACTTGAACAAGCTCAAGGAGGGGCGCTACGGCCCGGTGTACAACCTCCGCAAGGGGGATCACCTGGTCGAGTTCTACGAGCACTTCAAGCGCGCGCACGAGGGCCTTCGGTCCATGCAAGAAGAGGATCTGGCGCGGCTACGCGAGGCCGTGGAGGCGGCCGACCGCGAGGGGCTCGCCGAGCGCAGCCCGGAGCTCGCCGAGGCGATCGAGGCGATGCGCGCGCTGGCAAAGGAGAAGGAGGAATCCCTTGGCTGACGCGAAGCCGGCAGCGAGCGGGCGCGCGCGGCGCCGGCTTTCGAACTACTTGCTCGATAAGCCGCTTCAGCTGCGCTACGTCCTCGTCATCACGGCGCTGTCGGCGGTGATCGCCGGCGGGTTCGGGTACCTGATCTGGCTCCAGGAGCAGCGTGCGAGCGAGGCGGTGCTGGAGGTCTTCGAGGCGCCGGAGCTGTCCGCGTACCCGAAGGACGTGATCGAAGCGCAGCTCAGCAGCCAGGATACCGGCCTTGCCGGTACGATGCTCGGCGCGGGCGTCGGTCTCGCCGTCGTCCTGTCGCTCTACGTCCTGCTCATGACGCACAAGGTCGCCGGGCCCCTGTACAAGGTCTCGCGGTACTTCGACGCCATGAGCCGGGGCGTGCTCGGCCGGGTGACACCGCTTCGGCGCGGCGACATGCTCACCGACTTCTACGATACGTTCCAGTCCGCGCACGGCGAGGTGAGGGAGCGGTTTCGGCGCGACAACGAGGTGATCGGGCGGTTTTTGCTCGCCTGCGACGATGTCGGTGACGACGTGCGAGGTGCGCTCGAAGACACGGTCGCCTCGTTGCGCGCGCACAAAGACAAGCGCGATCGCGACCTCGCCTAAGGCGTGGCGATTTAGGCCAGGCGACTTTACAATGTGAGGGTGAAGGTATCATGGCTCAGCGCAGACGTTGTCCGCGCCGCCCGGCGCGCCCTGTCGGCTCCGGGCTGTGACTGGAGCTCGCTTTTTGCGCCCGACTTTCGCCCTCCTGCGGCGCCCGACGAGGTCTCCGCGGAGCGGTGGCCGCGCATCGCCGAGCATGTAGCGCGGGCCGAGCGGGTGAGCGAGGTGGTGCGAGCCAGCGGGCTCGAGGCAGCGGCCCGCAGCTACGCGAGCTCCTCGCATGCCGTCGAAGTGGCCACGGTCGCGGCGGCGGCCGAGGAGGTCGGTGCACTCGGCCTCGATTTACTCGAGCTCGTGCTGGCCTGCGAGATCGATGAATACGTCGCCTACGGCACGTTCTTGGATCTGCTCGCGGGCAAGTGCAGCGAGGATCCCGATCGCGCCATCGCCATCTACGAGTCGTTTTGTGACGCCGTGCTCGCGCTCGATACGGACGTGCCCATGTGGGGCGAGCGGGCCAACGTGGTTCGCGACGGTTTGGCCGACCTTTACGTGCGCTGCGGGCGTATGGACGCGGCGGACGAGGTGTTTTCGACCCGCCACGGCGAAGAGCGGGGCAACGTCTTCATCTCCCTGTCCGCGAGCCGCGCGTTCCTCTCGGCCGGGGCGCTGTCGCGCGCGCTCGAGTGGCTCGGCAAGGGCGCCGAGCGGGCGCGCGCCCTCGGGCGGCCCCAAATGGAGGAAAAGCTCGTGAAAAAGCAGGAGGCGTTGAGGCGCCGGCTGAGCTGATCCGCCGATCGCGCTGCGCCGGCGCACGGAGCGCGCGCCGGATGTGGGCGCCGGCGGGCAGGCGTGTTACATCCGCTGTATGGTGTCGGCGGCGGCGCTCTTCGACCTCGGTAGGCGCTATGCGGAATTGGGATTGCCGACCGCCGCCCGCGCTGCGCTCGAGCGCGCCCGGGATCTCGATCCAGACTCCCCAGCTATCGCCAAGCAGCTTAGCGAGCTGTATCTCGGCGACGGGGACGTGGAGGCGGCGCGCCACGCAGCCCGGCGGATCGCCGACGTTACGCGGGACGCGGAGTCGCGCGTTTCGCTGTGCCGGGCCGAGCTCGCAGCCGGGGAGCTGTCCGCGGCAAGGAGGGCGGCCGCGAGCGCACTGGAGCTCGCCGCGGCGCCGCGCGCGCGGCTTAGCGCCCACGCCGCACACGCGGAGGTCGCGGCGGCGGCCACCGATCACACCGGCGCGCGCGCTCACGCGCTGGCGGGGCTCGAGGCGTTTTGCGAGCTCGTCCGGGTCGGGTCGGACTCGGATGTGGAGGGTGCGCTCCCGTTTGCCGAGGACCTCGCCGGTCGCGCCGCCGAGCTCGGCGCCGCCGACGACGTGTGCGATCTGATCGCCGAGCGGGCGCCCGATTCGGCAGCCGGGAAGCTCGCGGTCGCGGCGGCGCTGTCGGCCCGGCAAGCGCGGGGCGAGGAGCTTACCGACGCGGCGCTCGAGGCGCCGCTCCGGGACGCCGAGCTCGGGTGGCCGAGCTCGCCGGCGCCCGCGCTGCGCTTGGCGGAACGCAAGCTCAGGCGGCGAGCGCGCGATCCCGAGGCGCGGGCGGACGCCGAGCGCCTCTTGGAGAGCGCCGCGGACAAGCTCGCTCATACCCCCGGGCGGGAGCGAGCCCGGGTGTGGCTGTCCATCGCGCGGGCCCGGGCCGAGGATCCAGCTCGCGCACCGCTCGCCGAGGAGGCCTACGTTCGCGGGCTTTGGGAGTTTCCGGGGGCCGCGGCGGCCCGCGTGGAGCTCGCAGAGCTCTTGCTCGCCCGCGGGGACGTCGCCGGCGCCGCGCGCGAGCTCGCCCTCGCGCTCCGCACCGACTCCCGCCACGCGCTCGCCTGGCGGGTCGCGGTTTGCCTGGTGGTCGGCGACTCGGGCGGCGGCGATGATGGGGGCGCGCTGGTCGCCGAGCTCCTCGAGGCCGCGAATCCGGGGACCGGCGCCCCCGCGGCCCCAAGCGCGACCCACCTCGCGGAGGCCACCGCCGAGGTCGCCCGCGCGGAGGTGCTAACGGGGGTGCACGCGCGCGGGCACAGGCTGAAAAACCAGCTAGGGGTCCTCGGCGCCCGCGCCCGCTCGGCCAGAAAGATGGCCAAGTCGGATGAGCTGGGAAGCCGGCTCGACGCCCTCGCGCAGGAGGCGAGCGCCGCCTACGACGAGTGGGCGGCGTATTTGCGCTCGACGCGGGCCGCGGGCCCCGCGATCGCGCCGGTGTCGGTGTCCTCGCTCGTCGCCGAGGTCGCGTCGGGGGCGCCGGGGGACGTCGAGGTCTCGCTCGCGCCGAGCTTGCCCGACGTGCGCGGGGATCGCCTGCTCCTCGAGGAGGCGCTCAGAAACCTCGTGGTCAACGCGCTCGAGGCGTGCGAGGGCGGCGGCCGAGTCACCCTCGCCGCGCGCACCCGACCCGTCGGCGGCGCCCCCGTGGTCGAGATCGAGGTGCGCGACACCGGGACGGGAATCGCCGGGACCGATCTGCCGCGGGTTTTGTCGCCGGGGTTTACGACCAAGCCCGAGGGCTCGGGGATTGGCCTCGCCGTCGCCGAGCGCGCCGTCGCCGCACACCACGGGAGGTTGTCGATCCACAGCGAGCTGGGCGGGGGGACCCGCGTGGTGATCGTTTTGCCGTGCGACGTGAGCGAGCTCGCGGCCCACCGGACGCTCCTCAGGCCACTTTGGGGGGGGGCCAGGTGAAGGCACCGAACCCCGTTATCGTGGTCGTGGACGATCAGCCCGAGGTGAGGCGCCTGCTCGCCGAGGTGCTCGAACCGCGCGGGCGCCGGGTGGTCGGGTTCCCCGGTGGCGAGGAGGCCATCGGCTACGTGAACGAACACGCCGAAGCGGTCGAGCTCGTGGTGTTGGATCTCGATCTCGGCCGCGGTAGGCGGGGCGGCATCGAAATCTGTCGAGACATTCGAGAGGCCTACCCAGACGTCCCGGTCCTCATCCTCACCGGCAACGCGAGCATCGACGACGCGGTCGCGGCGGTGAAGGCGGGGGCGGCGGACTTCGTGACCAAGGACGTCTACCTGGAAGACAAGCTCGAGATCTCGGTGGAGAAGCTCGAGCGGATGATGACCCACGTGCGCGAGCGGCGCCGCCTCGAGGGCGAAAATCGGGCCCTACGCCGCACCGCGAAGCGGCTCGAGGAGCTCGCCGGCAGGCGGTGGCAGATCGTCGGCGCGTCGGCGCACCTCACCAAGGTCATGGACAAGGTGGAGCGAGTGGCACAGGTCCCCCGCCCGGTGCTCGTGCTCGGCGAGCGGGGCACGGGCAAGGAGCTCGTGGCTCGGGCGATCCATCACTTTTCCCCGCGCGCGGCCGAGCCGTTCGTGACCATCAACTGCGCGGCGGTCCCAGAGTCCCTCCTCGAGTCGGAGCTATTCGGGCACGAGGAGGGGGCGTTTACGGGCGCCACGCGGCAAAAGGAGGGGAAGTTCGGGCTCGCCGACGGCGGGACGCTGTTTCTCGACGAGATCGGAAACATGTCTCTCGAGTTTCAAGCCAAGATTCTGCGCGTGCTCGAGTACCAGCGGTTCGAGCGCGTGGCCGGCTCTGAGTCGATCCAGGTGGACGTGCGGGTCATCGCCGCCACCAACGCGGATCTGCGGGCCAAGATGGAGGAGGGGTCGTTTCGCAGCGACCTGTACGATCGACTGGCTTTCGAGCTCATCGATTTGCCCCCGCTGCGCGATCGCCCCGATGACATTCCCGCGCTCGCCGCTCACTTTCTGGGGCGCTTTCGCGAGGAGGTGGCGGGCATCGAGGCCGCGGAGCTGTCCGCCGACGCCCTCGATGCGCTCGCCTCGTACTCGTTCCCGGGCAACGTGAGGGAGCTCAAGAACATCGTCGAACGCGCGGCCTACGCGACGAGCGGGCCGCGGCTCCGGGCCGCCGACATCGATGAGGCGCTTCCACCTCAGCGGGGGGAGCGCACGGCGAGTGGGCCGGCGAGCTTCGTCGACGACCCGACCTCACCATTGTCGGCCCGGGTGGAGACGTTCGAGCGCGCGCTGTGCCGGGACGCGCTCGAGCGGGCGCGCTACAATCAACGCGAAGCCGCCGCTGCGCTCGGCCTCACATACGATCAGTTCCGCCAGCGCTACCGGAAGTACCGGCTGGGCAAGGAGTGAGTATGGGAATCTTGTCCCGGATGAGGACCGCTCTCAAGTCGAAGGGCAACGCCGCCATCGACCGCGCGTCGGACCCCAAAAAGGAGCTCGATCGCGCCATCACGGAGCTCGAGGAGACGCACCAGGCGGCCATGAAGGAGCTCCTCGGGTTCAAGGCGACGGCCAAGCGGATGGAGCAGGACGTCACTCGTCTCGACGGCGAGATCTCCACGTGGGAACAGCGGGCGCGCGTGGCCGTGAAGAAGGGAAACGACGAGCTGGCGAAAAAGTGTCTGCGCGAGCGGAAGCGCTGCGAGGACGAGCGGGCGTCGATTCAGCGCGATCAGCAGGAGGCGCAAACCTATGCGGCGGAGCTGAACAAGTCGCGGAAGCAGGCGGAGGTTCGGCTTCGGATGCTCAAGACCCGGCGAGGGACGCTCGCCACACAGATCGCTTCGGCGCGCGCCGGGCGAAACACCGTGTTCGGGAACGAAGCCGAGCTCTTCGAGAAGCTGGACCAAGCGGAGGAGCGCATCGACGAAGGGGTGTACGCGTCGGAGGTCGATTCGGCGCTCTCACAAGGCGACCTCGGGGATGATCTCGACCAGCCGGCGGGGCCTGCGGATCTCGCGCAGGCGGCCGGCGATCCGCAGGCTGACGACGCCCTCGCCGAGCTGAAGGCGAAGATGGGCGCGGTGCGCGCCGAGAAGTCCAAAAAGTGAGCGATGAGCAGTTGATCGAGCGGCTCCGCGAGCTTTCCCTCGTGGAGACCGAGTCGCTGCTTGCGGGCGTCGTCGAGGCTGAGCGGGAAGCGGCGCTCGCCGCGCTCGTCGCGGACCTGGAACACGCGCTCGAGGCGGCCAGGCGTCGAGCCTCCGAGCTTCGCCGGCGGCTCGAGCGAGCTCCTGATCCGCTCGCCGCCGTGGACGCGCCGCCCGCCGTCCGCAGCGCCGGCGGCGGCTCGGATTTCATCCACGCGGCGCGCGAGGCCGTGCGCGAGCGCACTGACGCGTGCCGGGAGCTCGCGCGGCTCGACAGCGCGGCGCTTTTGGTCCTGCCGCTCCTCATCGAGGCCGAGCGGCTACGCGCGGGCGGCCGGTGATACGCCGGTCATACCTACCGAGCGCGAATCTGTGGTACGCCACCGGGGCTTAGCGAGGTATCACGGTATGGCAAAGACCACACGAGGAAACTTCTTTGAGGACTTCGCCGTCGGAACGACGTTCCGGCACGCCGCCCCGCGCACGATGAGCGTCGGCGACATCGCCGTCTATACCGCCCTCACCGGCGACCGCCGGCCGCTCAGCTCTTCGGCGGAGTTCGCGCGGTCGCTGGGCTTCGAGCGCGAGGTCATCCACGATCTCGTCGTGTTTCACATCGTGTTTGGAAAGACCGTAGACGACGTATCCCGAAATGCGGTCGCCAACTTGGGTTACGCGGATGTGCGGTTCGTCGCGCCGGTATACCCCGGCGACACGCTACGGGCGGAGACGGAGGTCATAGGCCTGCGGGAGGCTTCCAGCGGCAAGGCGGGCGTCGTGTACGTGCGGACGCGCGGCTACAACCAGAAGGACGCCGAGGTGCTGTCTTTCATCCGTTGGGTGCTCGTGAACAAACGGGATCCCGCTACGCGCACGGGCGCGAGCGAGGTGCCCGAGCTTCCCCGGAGCGTTTCGCCCGACGAGCTGCCGGTTCCGTCCCGGCTTAGCCTCCAGCGGTTCGGTGACCTGGGCTGGGTGACGGGGAGCGCCTACGGGTTTGAGGACTACGAGGTCGGTGAGCGCATCGATCACGGCCAGGGGATGACCGTCGACGAGGCGGACCACACCCTGGCGACGCGGCTTTACCAGAACACGGCGCGCGTTCACTTCGACGCCCGCGCGATGGCCGGCACCCCGTTCGGACAGCGCCTCGTCTACGGCGGGCATGTCATCAGCGTGGCCCACGCCTTGGCGTATTCCGGGATGGAAAACGTCCTGCACATGGCGGCCTGGAACGGCGGCAGCCACGCCAACCCCACGCTCGCCGGCGACACCCTGTACGCCTACAGCGAGATCCTGGACAAGGCCGACCTTCCCGGGCAGTCCGGTCTTGGCGCGCTGCGCATCCGCCTCGTCGCGGCCAAAAACGCCGATCCTGCCGAGGAGGACGTGCCGCGCAAGGTCACCGAGGATGGCAAAGAGCGCTACGACCAGCGCATCGTCCTCGACCTCGACTACTGGGGGCTGATCCCGCGGCGGAAGGCGCTCGCGTAGCCGAGTGCTCCGGGTGGGCTGCCCCGGGGGAGGGGGGAGTAGGCAGGTGTCCTACGTCACGGCCGGGGCGCGGGGTGATGAATCTCTCCGGATGTGCTTCGTCCAACGAACGGGTCGGCTTTACTCTAGTGCTCGGACACTAGATGCGACATCCACCGACCACTGGCTCGCGCAACCGGTGGAAGATCCAGCGGGCGGCCACGGAGTCGTCGTCGCCAACTCATCGTCCCCGTCATCGTCCCCGTGATCAGGCAAGGAGCACAACAGCCCATGCGCATGCGAAAGAAGATCCTCCTCGGTACGGTCGTTTCCGCGACGCTGGCACTCGCCTACGGTTTCGTGGTCCACCAGCCGCCCGCGCAGGCCGATGGGCCCAAGAACCTGCAGGTGCTCCCCGGTAGCACGAGCGAGGACGAGGTCCGGCAGCTCATGCAGGAAATGTCCCGCGCGCTCGGCGAGGCGTGCGACTTCTGCCACGACGACGACAACATGGCCAAGGACACGCCCAAAAAGGAGGAGGCGCGGGACATGATGCGGATGACCCGGGCCATCAATAACAGGCATCTGTCGGATTCCAACAGCGAAGTGACGTGCATGACCTGCCACCGCGGCGAGACGACGCCGACCCAGTAGCGGCGCGGCGCGGCGCGCGGTCTCACAGCGCCCGCGCGCGGGCCGCGAACGCCGCGCGGGACGTCATCACTGCGCTGCCGCGCCACGAGCTTTCGCGCGCGCTTCGCGACGGCGGCGCGAGCGCCGAGGCCTGCAGGGAGCCGAACGCCGTGCTGCGCGCGCGCCTCGCGCGGCGCTACGAGCTGGATCTGGCGGCGCTCTTGAACGCGCTGCGCCGGCCGGCGCTCGAACTCGTGGCGGACGCCCACGGGCTGCCCAAGGCGGGATCGGTCGGAGATCTGCGCATGCGGCTTTGGCGCGCTGGCGCCCTCGCAGAGGCGGGCGGCGACGACCTCGTGGGAACCGCTGTTCAGCCCCGTCCCATCGTGTTGCGCGGCAAGCTCGTGCAGCTCGCAGAGGGGAGCGGCGTCTTTCCGCCGGCGCCGGCGTTGCCGCGCCCCGTGCCCGCGCCGGCCCCGCCGCCCCGGCCAAAAACCGAGCCCCACGAGCTAGACGAGCTCCTCGCCCGGGCCGATGACCTCGTGGGCGTTCGGCTCGGCCCAGCGTCCCGCGACAAGGGCGCGCTCGGCGCCAAAGTCGCGGCCCTGCTCGGCGTGCGCGAAGACGGCCGCGCGCGCCCGGACTGGCGCGGCGAGGTGGAGATCAAGGTGGTGCCGGTGGTCCGCGATCGCGCCGGCGGCTGGCGCGTCTGCGAAGATCCGGCGGTGAGCATGGAGGGGGTCTCGCCGCTTTCGAAGCTAGGCCGCGTGTTGTGGGTGGCCCGCGTCGCCGACGCGGGCGACTCGCCGGTGTTGAGCTGGTTTTTCCAGGACGAGGATCCGCGCGCGCGCGAGCTTGCCCGGGCGCACCTGCACACGCGGCCCAAGGGCGGCGCCGGCGCAAAGACGCGGGGCTGGTATCTGCACAAGCGCTATTTCGTGCTATCGGGGTTTTTGCGCTCGCTAAACGGCTAACGCCCCCTCGCGCGCGAACGTAGCCGACCCCGTTAGCCGACCCCCTTTAGCCGACGACGATGACCGCCCGCATCGACAGCCTCCGCCTGGTCGGCGACCTCGGCATGAACAAGATCATGGCCGGCGAGCTCTCCCGACTTTCGCGACGCGCGCTCGGCGATGTGCGGCTGCCGCGGCCGAACAAGGCCGGCAGCGGCGCCTTGGTCTATCCGCTGGACGAGATCGGCCAGAAAAACGGCCGGCGCCTCGCCGCGCTGGCGGTGCACTATCACCGCAGCGC
>SLNH01000448.1 GCA_007133195.1 Nannocystineae bacterium
AGGAGCCCGGGCTTTCCGCCCGGGACCCACGTCCCCGTGTTGAAATACCAGTTGCCGTTCTCGAGAGGCTGCGCGACGGGCCGGTGGGTGTGGCCGAACACGACATAGCGCGCATCCACATGGCGCAGCATGCGCTCGGGCAGCACCTGGAGCGGTACGGACGGATCGACGGATCGTCCGCGAGACGATACGCGAGCTGCCAGCCACGATATGGCGCCGACGAGCGCCACGGCGGGCACGTTCCAGGGCGCGCTCACGGCGAGCGCGACGATGCCCGCGCTCGCGATCCCGACCACGGCGATGATGAGGGTGTCGAGCATCACCAGGCGGGCGAGCCGGCGCAGATCCCGAATGATGGGCCGGCGATGAAAACCCGCGAGCCGGCGGAGGGTCTCCTCGGAAACGCGCCACCCGGCCGCGAGCTCGCGAAGGCGCGCGTCCTGGCGGTCGCGGCGTTCGCGGTTTTCCGACGACGGCTTCGCGTAGCGGCGCCAGGTATGAAGCAGCGCGGCAGCGAACTTGTGGTACGCGTACACCAGGCGGGCGAGCTGACGCGGGCCGAGGCCGATCCCGAAGCTCAAATAGCCGCGAAAACTCCACGCGTCGTGGCTGTGCGGGTCGGCCTCATCGACCGCGTTCGACACGTAGCGCGCCGCCGCCGTGTCCGCGTTTACCACGAGCTCCTCGCGATCGGCGCGCGTCGGATACAGGCCGTACTCGAACGAGCAGGTCTCGTCGTACTGATGCCCGTGCTCGATCCACGCGACGCCCGGCTCGTAGAAAAACCAGGGGTGAAATGCCATGGCCTCGGCGATCGCCCCGGCGCTAGGGGCTCCGGGCCGCTTCGCGTCGTCGCTCGCGAGGTACGCGGCCACGACCGCGTCGCGAAACGCCGACTGCACCTCCGGCCAGTAAAGCTCCGCGTCGTGGTTGCCGCACAAAAGCTCCGCGCGATTCCCTTGCGCCAAGAATCGGGCTAGCGCGCGGAAAAAGTCCGGGTGCCGCGCCGCGACCATCGCGACCTTCGCCGGCGACACGTCGCGGCGCCGCGCGAACCCGTAGGCGCGCTCCTCGTCGGACACCGGCGTCCCCTCGTCCACACGGGAATCGTCGGGATCGAGGTAGATCGCCAGAAAATCGATGAGATCCCCGGCGATTACGAGGCGCCATGGCCTCCCGCCGTCGCGCCGGTGGCTGTAGTGCGTCAAAAAGTCGACGATCTGCCGCTCGCCACGGTTGATATGGCGCGTGGAGGACTCGGTGGCACAAGGCGTGAGATCCTCCCCCAAGTGGAGATCGCTAACGACGAGGGTATTGAAGCGGGAGTTCGACATTGTCATGGCCCGGTAGCGGCTCGGGTCGCGGGTTCACCGCCGCCGGCAAGCCTTCAGTTTGGGGGTGCCTGGTAGTGCGCGCAAGTCTATTCGCATTTTGGTGCGAAGCTCATTTCGCAGCCATCACGATCTCAATACTTCTACGCACTTCTCGACGACGCGAGCGCTCTGTGGTACGACGCGTGCCGCGCTGAGCCATCATATCGAGCCAGGGTCTGAACCCCGTTCGTGCTGCCGAGAGCGCGCACATGTGCGACGTTAGAGCGGCGAGCAGTTGAAAAAGCTGGTCGGCGCTCTAGGGCCGCGCCCGATATCGACCCAAGGATTCCTCGTTTATGACTTCGTCGATCGTCTTCACTGCCCTCCTCATCGTGGCGCTGGCGTTTTTTGGACGCACGCTGCACGCGTTTATTCGAGCCCTGCGCCGCGGCACCGCCGATGCGCGGCCCCGGATCGATCAGCTGCCGCGCCGGCTGTTCCACGTGCTCGTGTACTTCTTCGGCCAAAAGAAGGTCGCCGAGGAAGGCCCGCTCCATCACACGAGCAAGCACCACCTGTTCATCTTCTGGGGCTTCCTGATCATCACGATCGGCACGGTGGAGCTCATCATCAACGGGATGGTGCCCGCCTTCGACCTCGGCCTGCTCATGCCCGCGTTCGCCTACGCGGGCCTGCAGTGGCTGATCGACCTGATGAAGCTCGTCGTGCTCGTCGTCGTGGGCTGGGCGCTGTTTCGCCGCATCGTGGTCCGCCCCCACCTGATCCCGATGAACGTGGACGCCGGGATCATCCTGGGCTCGATCGCCTCGCTGATGATCACCCACCTTCTGTACCACGGCTTCGAGATCGCGGCGGTGACCGACGCGGCCCACGCAAGCGCTCCCGTGTCCAGCGTCATCGCCGGGTGGCTCGGTCCCGTGGAGCCCGGCGCCGCGGAGCTCGGCTCCCAGATGGCCTATTGGGCCCACCTCGTCATTCTGCTCTCGTTTCTGAACTACCTGCCCTACTCCAAGCACATCCACCTGCTCGGCGCGCTGCCCAACATCTTCACGAGGAACTTGAGCGAGCGAAAGCTCGACATGCCCAAGCTCGACCTCGAGGACGAAGAGCAATGGGGCGTAGGCAAGTTCGAGCAGCTGTCTTGGAAGTCGCTCCTAGACACCTACGCGTGCACCGAGTGCGCCCGCTGCACGAACTACTGTCCGGCCTACGCCACCGACAAAAACCTGTCGCCGATGCAGCTCATCCACGACATCCGCATCGACATGCTCGATCGCGATGCGCTCTACGTGGAAAAGAGCGATCTCGAGGCGCAAAAACAGGCCTATGCCGGCAAGGCCGAAAATGGCGAAAAGCCGGCCGACCTCGTTCACATCGAGGAACAGATCAAAAAGATCGATCGGCGCCTAGACGACATGGGTCCGCTCGCCGGGGGCCGCATCGCCGAAGACACGCTGTGGTCGTGCACGATGTGCGGCGCCTGCCAGGAGGTCTGCCCGGTGTTCATCGAGCACCCGCTCAAGATCGTGCAGATGCGGCAAAACCTCGTGTTGGAGCAGGAGAAGGTGCCCGGCGAGCTCGGGCGCGCGTTCCGCAACATCGAGCGGCAAAGCAATCCGTGGGGCATCGCCAACGACAAGCGCATGGAGTGGGCGGAGGGGCTGAACGTGCCCACGATCGAGGACAACCCCGATCCCGAGTACATCCTCTGGGTCGGCTGCGCCGGCGCCTTCGATAACCGCATCATCAAGCAGACCAAGGCGATGGTGAAGGTGCTAAACGCCGCCGAGGTGAACTACGCCGTGCTCGGCCACCAGGAGGGATGCACCGGCGATCCCGCCAGGCGCGCTGGCAACGAGCTCCTCTTCCAGATGCAGGCCGAGCAAAACGTGGAGACCCTAAACGAGGCGGGCGCCCGCAAGGTCATCACGTCGTGCCCGCACTGCCTTCACACCCTGCGCCACGACTACCCGCAGTTCGGCGGCGAGTACGAGCTCATCCACCACAGCCAGCTCATCTCGCACCTCCTCGACACGGGCAAGTTGTCGCCCGAGGGCGCCGCGATCAATTCGGTCACCTACCACGACAGCTGCTACCTCGGGCGCTGGAACGGCGAGTACGACGCCCCGCGAAACATCCTGTCGAGCCTGCCGATCGAAAGCGGCGTCACCGAAATGGAGCGGAGCCGCCGCCACGGGTTTTGCTGCGGCGCCGGCGGCGCGCGCATGTTCATGGAGGAGGAGGGCCCGCGGGTCAACGTCAACCGCACCGACGAGGTCCTGTCCACGGGCGCCGAAGCGGTGGCCGTGGCCTGCCCGTTCTGCAACATCATGATGACCGACGGCATGAAGGAGCGGGACCGCGAGGACGACGTCAAGGTCTACGACGTCGCCGAGCTCGTGGCCGAGTCGATCCCCGACGTGTCCGCGAGCTCGCTCGTCCGCAAAAAGCCCGAGCCCGCGCCCGAGCCCGAGAGCTAGGGCCGCTCCAGCACGCAGGGGTTCGCGACTGTCGGCTTCGCGGGCCCCTCGCGCCGACGCCTGGGGCGCCCTTGCGGCGGCCCCGTCCCCGCCCCGTGCTACATTTCCACCATGGGCGTGCACGCGCAGGACGCTGGCTCGCCGCTCGGGCATCGGCGCTTCACCGCGGACGAGGTGCTGCGCATGACCGAGGCGGGGATCTTCGGCGAAGACGACCGCATCGAGCTCGTGGGCGGGGAGGTGCTCGAAGTGTCACCGCAAGGACCGGA
>SLNH01000324.1 GCA_007133195.1 Nannocystineae bacterium
CGGCGAGAACCGCTACCTCAAAGAGCGGGAGGAGCGGCAGCGGTTCGAGGGGATCATCGGGGAGTCCGCCGCGATGAAAAGGCTCCTCGGTCAGCTCGAAAAGGTGCTCGACACGCGGGCCACCATCTGCATTCAAGGAGAGACCGGGACCGGCAAAGAGCTCGTGGCGAGCGCGGTGCACTACCAGTCCCAGCGCCGCGACAAGATGTTCGTGGCGCAAAACTGCGCCGCGCTCCCCGAGAGCCTCCTCGAGTCGGAGCTTTTCGGTCACAAGCGCGGCTCGTTCACCGGCGCCGACAGCGACAAAAAAGGCCTGTTCGAGATCGCCGACAAAGGCACGCTGTTTCTCGACGAAATCGGCGATATGCCGCTGTCTCTGCAGACCAAGCTCCTCCGCGTCCTGCAGGAAGGGACCATCCGCCCGGTGGGGGCGACGAGCGAGCGCAAGGTGGACGTCCGCATCATCTGCGCCACGAATCGCGAGCTCGCCAGCGAGGTCGAGCGGGGGAACTTCCGCCAAGACCTCTATTACCGGCTGATGGTGTTCCCCATTCAGCTTCCCCCGCTCCGTGAGCGCCGCGACGACATCCCGCTGCTCGCCGAGCACTTCCTCCGCCGCTACACCCGGGAATACAACCGCGACGTCCCCGGCTTTTCGCAAGACGCGCTCGACGCGCTCGCGGGCTACCACTGGCCCGGCAATATCCGCGAGCTCGAAAACGAGATCCAGCGGGTCGTGATCCAGGCAGAGCCCGACTCTTGGCTCAGCGCCGGCGATCTTTCCCCGCACCTGCGCAAGGTGGAGGGCACCCTGAGCCGGATCGCACCGGCGCGCGGCAGCCTCAAGGACATGCTCGAGCAGGTCGAACGGTGGCTCCTCGCCGAGGCGCTGCGCGAGCACGACGGTAACAAGACGCGCACCGCCCAAGCCCTGGGCATCACCCGCGAGGGCCTGCACAAAAAGCTATCGAAGTTCGGCCTCTCGTAACGCCCCCGCGCGCGGGGCTCCGGCGGCCCTCAGGGCTCTTGGACCTCGCCGGCCCCAGCCGTGGCGATGGCCAGGCGCGACAGGCCGATCTGCCGGGCGCGCTCCATCACCCCCACCACCCGGCCGTGGAACACGCCCTCGTCGGCGCGAAGCACCACCTGCGTGTTTTCGTCGCGCGCGTAGGCCCGCTCGAACATCTCGGTGAGCTCCTCGTCGGAGACCTCCGTGTCGTTGACGACGATCTCCCCCTCGCGCGGGATGTGTACCACGAGCGCCGCGGCGGCGGGGTCGATCTCCGCCGTCTGGCCGGTCGGAAGCCGAATTTCGAGCCCCGCGTCGTCGTCGTCGTCTTGCGCCTGCTCGATCATCTCAGCGGCCGCGGCCGGCGCCCCGACCATGACGATGATGAGGAGCACGAGGAACAAGTCGGCCACCGGCGTGATGTTGATCTCGGAGAAGATCCCCCCGCCGTCCTCGCCGTCCTCGGGATCCTGCTCAGGTATCGGACCGATCCCCATCGGCTGTCTCCTGCTCCGCGGCGGGCTCGTCCGCGCGGCCGGCCTCGTCGGACCCGTCGGGGGCGCCGTATTCGTGCAGGTGCTCGAGGAACTCGTCGGTGAGCATCCTCGCTTCGATCCCCATCCGCGAGATCCGCTGGTTGAAGTAGTTGAAGATAATCACCGCCTCGACCGCCACGCCGATGCCGAGCGCCGTGGCCCACAGCGCCTCATAGATGCCGCCGGACACCACCGCGAACCCCGCATCGTCCATCTCGGCGATGTCGGCAAGCGCGCGGATGATTCCGATGACCGTCCCGAACAGGCCGACGAACGGGCTCGTGGCGCCGATGCTGCCCACGATCCAAAGGCGGTTTCGCTGCTCCGCCATCACCCGGGTGCGCTCGCGATGGACGGCGGCGTCGACGTTTTCCTTCTTCGCGCGCCCGAGCCGCTCGAAGCCGACCAAGAACACGTCGGCCAAGGGCGACTTGGAGCGCTCGCATAAAGACCGGCTCTCGGCGACCGCCCCGCGGAGCAGCGATCGATCCACGGCGTCGCTAAGCGCCCTCGCCCGTTCGGTGAACTTCCACTGAACGAGGAGCCTCTCGAGCGCCACCGCGATGGCGAGCACCGAGAAGCCCAGGATGATCCACATGGCCCCGCCGGCGCCGCCGGCGCTGCGAAGGGCCTCCCAAAATGACTCCATGCCGTCGTCGTGCTCCGGGTCTTGGTCCGGCTGCAGAGGAGGCGCGAGCGCGCCGGCCCGCGCGGGTGCGCGAGCCGCGTCCATTGTGGCGCAAGTCGGGGCGCGTAGCCAGCGCCGACCCCGCCCCGCGCTCCGCTATTCCGGCGCGAACGGGGCTCGGTAGCTCTCGCCCTCGAAGTTGACGAACACCGGCGCGGTCACCGCCGTCGCCGGCACCCCGAGCTCATCGAGCGCCTCCGCGCGGTCTTCCTCCGAGCCCTCCACGAACAGCTCCATGTTGGAGGAGTCGAGGATGCCGTTCAGGTAGACCGGGAAGATGCCGCGGTTGCCGCGCGCGCGAACCACGATCCAGGCGTCGTCGCCGCTCGCGCCGTCTCGCGTTTCGATGTCGCCGGCGTCGATCGTGACCTCCTGTTCGATCTGCAGGCGGATCTCGCCGCCCGCCTCGTCGACCTCCACCTCCTGAACGACCAGATCCTCGTCTTCGTCCAGGGCGGCCGCGCACGGCGCCGACGGCTCGTCGCGGTCGGTAAAGCACACGTGGGGCTCGAGGGGCCCGGCGTCGTTGCCGATCGGGGGCGTGGCGTTGGCGTAGATCTCCAGCGTATCGAGGTGCGCCCACGGCGCCGCGTATACGGTGATGTCAAGCGTCACCTCGCCGCCGTCGCCGTCTACGACGCGGCCGAGCGCCGACTCGTCGTCACCCTGCACGGACACCTCGATGTGCGGACCGTTCGTGAGGACCACATCCCGCGGCGTGTCGTCTCTCCCGGTGAGGGTGGCGGCGACGTCGTCGACGATGAGCTCGTCGGCCAGCGCCAGCCCGGAGTCGTCGTCTACGCGGACGTAGGTCCGCGGCATCCCCATCGGCGCCTCGACGATGGTGTGCGTGTCAGAGCTGGCGATGGGCGTTACGTCCATGCCGAACGACAGGAAGTTGAACCAGTCGGCGAGGACGAGATCGAGGCGCGCCGTCTCGCGAACGCCGTCCTCGTTCGTGTCGGCGATGTCGAAGCTGTTCCACACCTCCACGGCGTCGAACCCGTCGTCCCAGAGCGAGGCCTCCTCCGGGAGGCGGAGCCAATCGTTCGGGACCGGCGCCTGCCGGGGGTCGCCGTAGACCACCCGATCGTCGTAGTCGAAGCTCAGCTCGGCGCGATCGAAATAGTGCATGAAGTTGGCTATCGAGCCGGCGGAGGCGCGCGGGTGGTTGACTTGCACCACGTCGGCCCCCCGGTCCCTGGCGGCATCGAAAATTTGGCTTGGGAGCATCGCGTGGTCGCCGTCGCCGTCGCCCCAGTCGATGGCCCCGCGGTTGGGGCTCGACTCGTCGGGCTCGATGGGAAACGCGTTGAAGTGGCCGTAGACGAACGGCGTGACCTCGAGCCCGGGGACCGCGCGAACGTCCTCGACGAGCCCCATGTCCTCGACGACGGGCTGAAGATCGGCGACGTAGTCGTGGTCGGTTTGGGCGAAGAGCGACACCCCGTCGGCCGCCGCCGTGGCGACGCGATCGCGCTCTTCCACCGGCGAGTCGGGCGAGCCGATGGCGTGGACGTGAAACTCGGACGACAAATAGCCGCTCGGCCGCGCCACGCGGTGCAGTTCGAACTCGAGGGTGTCCGTCTCTTCCTCGGGCGGGACCTGGACGCTGTCGTAGCTGTACTCCGTCCCGCGCGTGGCGATCACGCGATAAGTACCGCCCGCCGGCAAGCGCAGCCGCTCGTCGGGATCGGTGCCGATGACGCTCGTGCCCTGCACCGCTTGAATCATGCGAACGACCCCGGCCTCGCGGTCGTGCGTGTCGAACAGGTGGCCCTGCGGCTCGGCCGGGTTTTCCCCGATCACGGTGATCTTGGCCGGGATCAAGTCGTCGTCGCTCC
>SLNH01000116.1 GCA_007133195.1 Nannocystineae bacterium
AGCGCCACGACCACCGTGATTTTTTGGGTGAAAACGCGATAGCGCCACGACCCGTTTTCGAATTCGCCCTCGCCCACCGCTCCACCCCGGAGGACGTTTTCCACGTCCACCTTGAGTAGGGTGTCGCTCTCCATCTCGCGCTCCGCGTGTCCGGAGAAACTCACCGTGCCGGAGCGGAGAATCGTCCGAATCAGCTCCCGGGCTTCCGGCGCGGAGAGCGGCTCCGTCATTTCCTGATATTGGAGCATGGCTTGCGGAAACGTCAACCCGCACGGCGTCGGGCGCTGGTCCGGCTCGGCAATCGCAGGACGGAGGTGCAGCCCAGATGGGGTTCTTTTAGGGACGTAGCCTCAGGGATCTCAGAGGCTTGGCCACCTCCGGTCGGCGGGTAAGGCGTGCGATAAAACTCGCCTTTGGGCGCCTACGGCCAGGAGCACGGCCGGGTCGCCTTCACCGCGCGGGGGCGCTCGGGCTTATCGATCGCGTACTCGCGATGCTGCGCAGGCTTTGTGCGTAGGCGGTTCCGGTTCCGTGTTCCGTAGCCGTGTTCCGGGTCCGTGGTGCGTGATCCATGACTGTGGTCCGGATCCTTGGTCCGTGTTCCCTGACCGTGTTTCGGGACCGTGTCCCGCTACCAAGCGGCCGCCGACGACGAGGCATCGCGGGTTCTCGTCCGTGCCGCGCCCGAGGAGATCCACATCGGAGCGCGATGCGTCGAATGAGAGGTCGCGCGCGGGTTCGCGGCGCCGGCCGGCGCGAAAAAACCAAGTCGGGGGGGCAAGTTTCCCGCCGCGGCTCCGATAACGGGGGTGAGGGGGAGACCTCGCCGATGGGGGATCACGATTCGCTATTCAAGCGGGCGTTTTCCGTGCCCGCGAGCGCGGCGGCCGAAATTCGGTGCGTGCTGCCGGAGGCGGTGAGCGGCCGTCTCGATCTCGACCGGCTCGAGAGCGTGCGCGCGAGCTTCATCGACGACGAGATGGCGCATCGCCACGCCGACCTCTTATTTCGGGCGCCGATCCTCGGCGGGCGGGAGCAGGCGTACGTTTACGTGCTCCTCGAGCACCAAAGCGAGCCCGAGCCGCTGATGGTTTGGCGCGTTTTCGGTTACGTCCAGCGCATCTGGGCCGCGGTCCTCCGCGAGGAGCCCGAGCGAAAGACCCTGCCGCCTATCGTCCCGCTCATCGTGCATCACGGCCCGAGCGGCTGGACGGCTGCGCGCCGGCTTCACGAGGTGGTGGAGGGCCTCGCCGAGATCCCCGAGCTCGCGCCGCTTTTGCCCGACTTCGAGATCCTCGTGGACGACCTCGGTGCGATTGCCGACGAGACCCTGCGCGAGCGGCCGCTCCCGCCCTTTCCCAAGGTCGCGCTATGGCTGCTCCGGGATAGCCGGAGCATCGAGAGGCTGCTTCAGAGCCTGGCCGCTGCCTGGCGGGAGGAACTCAGCCGCCTCCGCCGGGCCGATGCCGGGGGCGAGGACACGCTGGTGGCCCTGCGCTATATTCTCCGGGTGGCGGGCGATCTGCCGTTCGAGACGCTACGCGAGCGCCTCGAGGCCGCCACCCCCGAGCTGGAGGATGTGATGGCGACGATCGAAGAACAGATTTTCCAGAGGGGCTTCGAAAAGGGCGTGCAGCAAGGCGTCGAGCAGGGCATTCAGCAAGGCGTCGAGCAGGGCATCCAGCAAGGCGTCGAGCAGGGTCGCGCCGAGGCGCTCCGCGACACCCTCGGCCGCCTGCTCCGCGCCCGCTTCGGAGGCGTGGACGTGAGCATCGAGCGCCACTTGGAAGCCGCCTCCGAGGGCGACCTCGATCGCTGGATCGAGCGCGTCGTCACTGCCGAGCGGCCCGAGGACATCTTCGGGCCCTAAGGGGGTCCCGCCCACCGGCGGGAGGCGCTTTGGCGGCAGCGAGCGGCTCGCCGTATTCTTGCCGGTGATGGGCGGGCCGGCAAAGCGGGGCGCAGGCTATGAGGATGTACTCGCAGCCCCCGAGCATCTCGTGGCCGAAGTCGTGGGCGGCGACCTCTACACGACACCCCGTCCGGCCGGTCCGCACGCCAAGGCCGCCTCCACCTTGGGAATGGACCTCGGCAGCTCCTTTTCTTGTGCTGCTCGCGACCCACGCCGGCGACGCGCGGGTGCGCGCCGAGCCCTTCGACGCGATCGACCTAGAGCTCGCCGCGCTCTGGCTTCGCGGCGACGCGTAGCTCGGCGGGGATCTGCCAACTCGCCGTCCGTCCGGTGCGCGCCTATGCCGGGGGGGCGATAACGTCAGCGCGGCCGGGCGAGAGCGGATCGGCTCGTGCGCAGCTGCGGCTCGAGGGCCGCGTGGTAGCATTTTGCTATGCCATCGATTCACATCCGGAATGTGGACGACGCCATCGTGGCGCGGCTCAAGGAGCGGGCGCGGACCCATAACCGCAGCCTTCAGGGGGAGCTTCGGCAGATTCTCAAGGAGGCGGCGCTCGGGCCGTCTGCGGGGGCGGAAGGCCCCGTGCGGCGGAAGCTCGAGCTGACGACCGTGCGCGTGGGCTCGAGCTCTGATTTCGGCCGCGGGGACATCTACGGTGACGACGGTCGTTAGCCCGGCCGTTATCGACACGAACGTCCTCATTGACGCGACCGACGAGGCGCGGCCCCGCCACGGGCTGGCGGTTTCCGTCCTCGAGCGCCATCCCGCGCTCGCGATGACCGCGCAGATCGCGCGCGAGTATCTCGTCGCCACCACGCGCCCGGTGAGCGGAAATGGGCTCGGGCTACCGCTTCGTGACGCCCTGGCCAACCTCGATGCCCTGCGGGGAGCCGTATCGCTTCTGCCCGAGGAAAGCCGGTGTTACCGGCGCTGCTCGCGATGCTCGAGGATACCCCGGTGGCGGGCAAGGCGATTCATGACGCGGCCGTGGTCGCGAGCCTCGTCGCCCACGGCCTCCGCGACCTGATTACGTCGAATCCCGGCGACTTTTCGCGGTTTTCTCAGCTCGTGGACATTCGCTCACTCGAGGACGCCCTTCGCGACCTCGATCCACAGGGCCCGTAACGAGCACCAGCGCCGTCGAGCTTTCCCGGCTCATTCGGCGAAGCGCTCGGCGACGCGCGCCGTGAGCTCGTAGGAGTAAAGCCGCGCTTCGTGCGCGTAGGGCGTCGTCGCGATGATGAGCTCGTCGGCGCCCGTGTGGGCCACGAAGGTGCCCAGCGCCCGATGCACCGTGTCGACTGAGCCGTTCCCGCCGCGGGCGGGTTATGCGAGCTCCGCGATAAGCTCGTCGAGAAACGCGAGGAAGTCGGCCATGTCTGCGCCGACGAGCGGAGAGGCGCGGCGAGCTTGGGCGTAGACCTCCTGGAGGCGCTCGGCGTCCCAGTCGATCGCGTAGGCATGGCGGACGAAGTGGCGAAAGCGGAGCAGGGGGCGAAGCGCCGAGGCGGTCTCGTCCCGCAGAACGCGGGGGCGCATGGTGTCGAGCTCGCGGGTCATGTCGCGAAGCAGCGCCTGATGACTGTCCGCGCCGGCCGGCAGCGAGCCTTCGAGGGTTAGGCAAATCCGTTCGAAGGCAGTCTCGAGCGCGGTGTAGAGCTGATGAAGGGTAACCGCCGCGTAGCCGAGAAATACCGGGTCGTCTACAGGGAGCGCGTCGCCCGCCCGCGCCTCGAGCGCGCTTAGCAGCGTCTCGGCTGCGCCGCTGTCCCGCTCTACGTCCTGGCGAAGGCGCAAAAGTGACGCGCGATCAGGCGTGGACATCTTCGCCCTCCTCCTCGATGCGCTCGATGAGCGAGCGCGGCGCCTTGGAGAGCTCGATGAGATCGATCGGGCGTCCGATGAGCTCGGTGGCCCGGTCGAGCGCTTCGAAGTATCCGCCGCGCCGGATGCGATCGACGTAGACATCGACGTCGCTGTCGGCGCGCAGGCGGCCGGCGCGGAGGGAGCCGAAAACGCCCACGCGGCGCGCACCAAAATCTCGCGAAAGCAGCTCGGCCAGGCTTTCGAGGCGCGCTCGCACGTCGGCAGCGCGGTGCTCTTCGTCCTGCCGCTCGGCCGCCAATCGTCGGCAGTAATCGGCGG
>SLNH01000016.1 GCA_007133195.1 Nannocystineae bacterium
GAGATCCGCGACGTCCAGGACGGCGAGTGCACCGACGAGGGCTGCGAAAAGTTCTACGGCGGCGTGGTGGTGAGCCGAAGCCAGGTGTTTGTCACCCGCTCCGTCGATCCGCCGCCCGGAACCGGCCTTTGCGAAGGCGGCGAGTCCGTGGTCGAGGCGTTCGATCTCAACACGCTAACGTCCGGGTTCCGGGTCGCGCTGGACGGTCGCTCTGTGGGCCCGCTTTTCGGCGAGGGGGGCGCGCTTTATGCCACGACCGAATCCGGCGAGGTCACCCGGGTGGGGCAGCCGAGCCAGTCCGCGCCCGGAGACGGCGAGGACTGGCAGACGGCGAACCCCGCCGTGCCCACGGAGGTGCTCGCGTGGCGCAGGCTGTTTTGAACGCCGGGGCCTCGCAGAGCCGCGCGCCCGGAGACGCGCCGCCGCGGCGCCGTGAGGCGGGCATGACGCTCGTCGAGCTCCTCGTGGCGCTCACGGTCGCGACCATCGGCTTGGCCGGGCTGCTCAGCCTGTATACGGTGATCACGCGGGGCAACGCCGTGTCCGCGGACACCTCACAGGCCATCGATCTGGCCTCGCAGATGGTGGAGGACCTCGGCGCCATGTCCGTTTCGCAGATCGAGGCCCTGGACGCCTACGGCCCGATCGACGCCACCGGTTGGGGCCCCACGCCGTACCACCAGGGCGATATCCGCGGGCGGCGCGACATTCTGTTCGAGCGCACGGTGGACGCGCGCGAGGTGTTCGGCACCCCGTCGCTCGTCATCATCGAGGCGGAGGTGCGCTGGCGCGACCCGGGCGCCTCCGACGACGACAGGCCGAGGATCATCACCCTCGAGACCGCCCTGCTCCGCGAGGAGGATTCGTCGTGAATCGGTGGCGGACCCAGCCGCGCGCCCCCGCTACCGGCAGGGCGTCGCGCGAGCGGGGCATCACGCTCGTGGAGCTCATGGTGGCGATGCTCGTCACCTCGCTGCTCCTCGTGTTCCTGCTCACCGTGCAGACCCAGCTTTCGCAGGGCTTTCGCGGGCAGAGCGTAGCCAGCGAAGTGAACTCGAACATGCGCATGGCCGCGGGCGCGATTCGGCGCGACCTCGCGCACGCGGGCTACCTGTTGCCGGCCGGTCAGGTCGAGGTCGCCCCCGACATCGATCCCGACAGCCTCCTTCAGGGGTTTCGGGTGAGAAACGACCCGTACGGAGACGGCCCCGACGAGCTGCACATGATCTTCGGCGACGACGGCCAGCTCGCGCTCATCAACGGCATTCAGAGCCAGGCAGCCAACGTCCAAATCGACATCGACGACCCGAGCACGTTCGACGACGGCGACATCGTCATCCTGAGCTCCCTGTCGGCCGCGTGCCTTTTGAAGGTCACGGGCACGAACCCGGAATTCGTCACCGTCAACCCGAGCGGCGCACCGTTCAACGATTCGGGCGACGGGACCACGCCGAATCCCCACTGCGACAATCTGCGGCAAGCTATCATCGACGAGGAGCCGAGCCATATCTATCGGTTCACCGGCCGCAGCTATCGCATCGACCCGGAGCGGCCAGAGGCCGGCGTGTTGCAGATGTCACCGAGCGGCGGCCTCGTCCCTGACGACTGGGTCAATGTCGGCGTCGGGTTTACGAACCTGCAAGTCGCCACCCGCTACTTCGAGGAGGGGCGCACGGTCGATCTCGACGGCGACGGCGACCCCGAGCGCAACTGGTACTCGGGCGACAACCAAGAAAACCCGCCGCCGGGCGCCGTCCCCATCGCCGTGAGTATCAGCTTGGAGACGCGAAGCCGCAGCCAAGTGGGCGACGTCCCCACGCCCGCGACCCCGGCGTTCATCGACCTGGACCGGCCCGATCACAACCCGATCGGCGACTTCGGTCAGGCCTGTCCCGGGGCGGCGTTGGATCCGTGCGGCGTAGACCTCGCCGGCACGAGTGACGGCGATCGCCCCGAGCGCTACGCCGGGGATCACCTCTACCGGTGGACCACGGTCACGGTGAACCTTCGCAACATGCACACAGGAGATCCGCCGACGCTCGGCGGGGACGACGGCGAGGGCGATGAGGAAGCCGATGGCGACGACGATGCGTAGCGGCGCGCGTGAAGTCGGCAAGGCCGCGCGCGGCGCTCGCAGCTCGCGCGAGGCCCAAATCGAAACCGGCCGCGCCGCGCCGCCGAGGCGGCAGCGCGGCTTCACCCTCGTGGAGCTCATGGTGGTCGTCACGATTCTCGGCATCCTCGCGGGAATCGCCTCGATCATCATCGATCCGTCCCCCGACCTGCGCAGCGTGACGGGCGACGTCAAAACCCGCGTGGCGGAAGCTGCGCGAAACGCCGTGGCCGGCGGCCCGGTGCGGGCAGACGTCGCCGAAGCGGAAGGCACGAGCGCCCGCGCGCGCCTGTTCATCGCCTCCGAAGGCGGTGACCAGTTCGTGACGGTGCAGCGCCGCGTCGAAGACGACGACGCCTCGAGCAGCGTGTGGCGACACGTAAGCCGAATCCACCTGCCGCGGAGCGTAGAGGTGTACGGCTACGATCCGGACCACGCGAGGCTCGAGGCCGGCGGCGAGCCCACACGCAAAGACGGCGATGGAATCGAGATCTTGTGCCGCCCCACCGGCAGCTGTGGCCCCGCCACCCTTTACTTGCAAACGGCCGACGGCACCGAACAAAGCCGCCTGGCGATTCTCGAGTTCGCCGGGGCGCCGGTCACCTTCTCGAGTTGGTAGCGGGCTCGGGCCCGGGTTCGTAGGAAGGGCGGGCTCGTCACCGGCAAACCGGCGCGCGCGCGATCACTCGATCCGATCGCTCCAGTCTTTGACCACAGTCGTCGGCTCGCCGGCTTCGATCGCGACGCCGAACGTCTCGCGAATCCCGTGCGCCTCGTTTACGAGCGTCACCTGGTGCTGGCCGGCGCTGAGCTCGATGCCCCGCTCCGGCGTCATGCGACCGGTGTTGTCCCCGTTTATGTAGATCTCGGCGGGCGGCATCGAGCTTAGGCGAAGCTCCCCGGTTTCGGCGGGCTCCGGTTCTTCCACTTGTTGCGCCTGCCGCTCCTCCTGGGCGCGGCGCCGCTCTTGCCGCCGGCGCTCGCGCTCCGCCCGCTCCCGGTCCCGGTCCCGGTCCACTTCGGCAACCGCCTCCGGATCGCGCTCGAGCTCGACCTCCATCTCGATTTCCGGCTGGCTTCCGACTTCGACGGTCCGCGTCTCGGACAGGTAGCCCTCCAAGTCGAAGGTCACCTCGTAGCTCTTCCTCGGATCGAGCTCGGCCTCGGCCGGCGCGACTCCGAGCTCCTCGGCGTCGCCGTCCACGACGAGCGTTACGTCGGCGCCCTCCGGCTCGCTTACGAATCGGCCAGATATCTCCATGGCGGCGAGCTCGAGCTCTACCCGCTCGGCTTCGCCCTCTTCGACCTCGATGTCGGTCGTCTTGTTGAAAAAGCCTGGCGGCGCCTCGATCTCCACCGTGTGGGAGCCTGGCGGGAGATTCCTCACCTCGAGCGGAGCCCGGCCAATATCCTCCCCCCCGAGCGAAACCCGCACTTCTTCGGGGTCCACGATGAGGTCGAACCCGGTGTCCTCGTCCGCACCGGCGCCGGTGACGACCCCATCTTCAGCCGTGCGCATCTCGCCGTCATCGCCCTCTTGGGAGCCTTGCTCGCCGGGCTCGTCGCCGGTGTCGCCACCTGCCGCCGCGTCGTCGTCACTCCCGGCCAGATTGAGCGCGAGAACCACGCTCCCCCCCGAAATCACGGCGACCAGGCCCGCGATCGTCGCGATCAGCCCCACGCGAGGGCCGCGCCTCTCGGGCGGAGGCGGTCCTGGGATGCTTTCGTAAATCGGTTTTTGCTCGGCGAGCCGCGCATAGGCGACAATCGCGGACGGGTCCTCGTTGGCTGGCGTGGGCGGCTGTGCAACGGGGCCGCTGCCGGGCAACGGTCCGCCCGGCCCCGGCGCAGCGGGGGGCACGGAGTGAGCGGCGGACGGCGATCGCGCCTGCATGCCACCCGATTGGCCGAAATGACCCGCCGATCCCGGCGGCGCAGGGCCA
>SLNH01000068.1 GCA_007133195.1 Nannocystineae bacterium
CCGCCGCGCGTCGCGATGCGGCCATCGAGACTTTGACCCAGGTGTCCCACCACCAGCGCGCGGCTTTGCGCGCCCACACAGAGCGGCATGTAGAGATCGAGAAGCTCCTCGGCCTCCGCCGAGGGCTCGCTGTCATCGGCTCGCCAGCCGCGCGGTGCTGTCGGATCGATCCGAACGCGAGCCGGGGAACTGGCCTCGCTACGCGATTCGTCCCCCTCCGGCGCGTCGACTGCGACCACGTCGGTGATGGGCGCGCCGCCGCGCGCGCGACCCGCCACATCGAGGAGGAGTCGCCACGCCGCCTCCGGCCCCAATCGATCGCGCCTACCCGTCGGCGCCTTCAGCATAGGCTTCGAAGATGTGTCGCATGAGGTGGTGGAGTCCCTCCGGCTGCTCGGCCGGGTCATCGGGGGCGAGATCGGGCGGGATCATACCCTCCTCGTATCCGAAACGCGAAAACGCTCGGACCGCGTCGTGGTCGCGACTGGCGATGTGCACGGGCACCCACCACGGCCCGTCCATGTCCGCGATGGGCTCGCGCGGTTGGTGATCCCCGAGGATGACGATGAGCGCGTCGTCCTCCGGAATCATGTTCGCCGCGTAGTCCACCACGGCGCGCATGGAGTACTGCACCGTCGCCCAGTACCCGGGCACGTACTCGTCGCCGCCCGAGAAGCGGTTGCGAAACCGCCGACCTCCCCCCGACAGGTGGTCCGAGCCGTCGCCGATGTCCCAGTCGTCTATGTAGGGCGGCACGTGGTCCCACGGATGGTGGCTGCTCGTGAGGAAGTGATAGATGAACCGGGGCTCGTCCCGCGCGAGGACCTCGCGCTCGTGGATGAAGTTGATCACGTACTGGTCGGGCACGCGCGACCAGCTGTAGCCCATGCCCGCGTACTCGAAGTCTTCGTAGTGATAAAACGCGTCAAACGCGTAGGTTCGCGCGTAGTCGTCTTCCAAGAAGGTGCTCGCGCTCGACGACTCGATCGTTCGGTAACCCGCCCGGTTAAAAAGCTCCGGGAAGCACACCGCGTCGGAGACGAAGAGACTGTCGAAGGCCTGCTGCTCGCCGATGGACACCCCGCACAGGATGCTCCCCCCGGCCATCCACGAACTGCCGCCGAACACCGGGGCGTCGAGATAGGCGCTGCGCACCGCGTACCCGCTGCCGGTCAGCTCCTCTTCGCGCTCCCCGACGAACGGCACGGCTTGGTCCCGAAGCTGCGGACTCCGAAACGTCACGGCGCCGTAGGACTCGATGAGGAACAGGTAGATCGAAGGGGGATCTGACATCTCGGCGAACGGGTTTTCGTCTGGGCGGATCCGCTGATTTTCAGCTTCGAGCTTCCTCGCCGATTCCTCGAGCTGCTTGTCGAGGCTGATCGCCACCAGGCCCTGCTGAACGAGCTCCTTGCTCGCGGAGCCCGCGACGCCGGTGAAGGGCGCGAGCACCACCAGGTACACCACGGCCGTCGCCGCCAGCCCGAGGCGACCACGCGGCGCCACCGCGACGCGAGCGACTCCATGCAGCGAGGCGCGGATCGCGACGAACAGGGCCACGAGCGCCGCGGCGAGCAACCCGCAATACAGGACGAACATGCCCGGCGACTCGCCGCTATACATCATCCGGAACAGCTCGGGGACGTAGCGGACGTGGAGCGCGACCACCACGTCGTAGCCGAATTCCCGCCGCGCGAACCCTTGGCCGAAGCCGAGCACGGCGCACGCCGCGATCCAGACGGTGATCGCAAAGGAGAGGACCCGGCCGAGCCGCCTGCCGAACCGGGCTCCCCCGCGGACGCCTCCGCCGAGCTTGTCGCCGAGCCAGGCGGCGCCGCACGCGCCGAGAATGAGGACGAGCCAGTCTACGGAGGGCGCCGCCAGCGCCGCGACCGAGGGCTCCGGCAGCCAGAAAAACACGCCGAGCGTCACGTGCAAAAACCCCAGCGAAAGCGCCAGCGGCACTATCGACGCGACCGCCACGGGCATCTACAGGCTCTCGCTCGCGAACAGGGCCGCCCCGCGCGATTTCGGCAGCGACGATGTGCGACGGCGCACCGAGCGATGGCGCGGATCGAAAACGCGCGCGCGGCGCGCCCGCGCATGGGAGCACTCGGCCGCTCGGTTGGTCGTCGCGCTATTGAAGCCGACCGCGAAGCAGGGCGCCGAGGTCATGACCGAGAAGCCGGTTTTTGGTCTCGAGGTATTCGCGATTATGGGCGTTTACGCCCCCGTGCGCGGGGATTCGCCGCACCACCTCGATCCCTTGGCCGGTGAGCGCTTCCATTTTTTCGGGGTTGTTCGTGTGCAGCTCGACGGACTTCACCCCGAGATCGTGAAGCACCGCGGCGGCGGCATCGAACTCGCGCAGATCCGTCCCGAAGCCGAGCCTGTGGTTGGCCTCGACCGTGTCAGCGCCCTCGGCCTGCAGCGCATACGCGCGAATCTTGTTGCCGAGGCCAATCCCCCGCCCCTCTTGCCGGAGATAGACGAGGACGCCGGTTTGGCGCTCGGCGATCTCGCTCAGCGCCAGCTCGAGCTGCTCGCGGCAATCGCACTTGAGCGAGCCCAGCACTTCGCCGGTAAAACACTCCGAGTGCACGCGCGTAAATACGGGTCCTGTCGCCGACAGCGAGCCGGCGGTGACCGCCAGCGCCTCCTCCCCGCGCGAGCCCAGGCGATAGACCAAGACGCGCAATGCGCCGTGCGTCGTCGGCAACTCCGTCTCTGCGTACCGCTCGACAACGCACCGCGCAACAGGCTTAACGGCCGGTTTTGTCATGGCTTTCCGCTCAACTTTAGTCTTCGCCGAACGCGCGAGGGCGCCGACTTAGGCCAAGATTGCCGGGACTATAGCATCAATCGCTCGCGGGGGAACCCGGCAGCTCCCGCGACCGGGTGGACCGCTCGACCGTAGCAGGCGGCGCGGGGTCCGCCGGTGACATGGGTCGCGCCCGGCTGCTATCAACCTGGCGTGGCTGCCGATTATCTCCGCTACCTACTCGCCAAACGTTCAGTAGAAGACCGGGCGCTCAATCGCCACGTGGTCGACACGCTGCGGGCGCAACTGTCCCCAGGGACCCCCACGACGGCAACGCGCGTCGTGGAGGTCGGCGCCGGACCGGGGACCATGATCGCGCGCGCGTTCGACTGGGGGCTGCTCCGCTATGCCGACTACACGGCCATCGACGAAGACGCCCGGGCGGCGCGCGAGGCGGCCCGGCACGTGTCGGAGTGGGCGGCGGGCGCGGGCATGACGACGCGTGAGCAGGGCGATGAGACGGTGTTCGAGGGAGACGATCGGCGTCTCGTTTTTCGCTACCGCGAAGGGGACCTCACCGCCGCCGACAAGACGCCCGAACCAGCCGATCTGCTCATCGCCAGCGCGGTGCTCGATCTGGTCGACCTAGGCGACACGTTGCCGCGGCTGTGGGCGCACCTCTCCCCGGGCGGCCTGTTCTGGTTCCCCGTCAATTTCGACGGCGAGACCATCTTCATGCCCGCCTGCGACCCCCCGTTCGAGGCCCAGCTGCTCGAGCTTTATCACCTGAGCATGGACGAGCGCGTCGTCGCCGGACGCAAGACCGGCGGAAGCCGCACCGGCCGGCTTTTGCTGGGGGCGATCCCGGACGCCGGGGGCGAAATCCTGGCCGCCGGCTCGTCGGACTGGGTGGTGCACCCGATACGCGGCGCGTATCCCGGCGACGAGGCCACGTTCCTGCGCCACATCTTGGCGACGATCGAAAACGAGCTGCGCGGACACCCGGAGCTCTCCGAAGACCGGTTCCGGGCCTGGTTCGAGGCGCGGCGCCGCCAGGTCGATGGCGGGGAGCTGTCCTTGGTGTCGCACCAGCTCGATTTCGTGGGCCGGGCTCCCGGCTCCGAGGCGCCCTGACGTGATTGCCATCTTCCATCCGCCCGGCGAAAACGAGCTCACCGGCGGCTACCTGTACAACAAACGAATCGCGGGTGAGATCCCTTTCGCAGAGGTCGTCGCGGTGCCTCCCGACAAGCTCCGCGAAGCCCTCGAGCGCGCGGCCAGCTGGCACACC
>SLNH01000023.1 GCA_007133195.1 Nannocystineae bacterium
CCCCGCCCGCACCGCCCGCGTCCGCCGAACCCGCGGGCAGGCCCGCTACCGCTGCCGAGCCCGGCGCTGGGCCGCAGCCCGCGCGCCAGTTAGCCGCGCGCGAGGCAGATGCCGCAGGCCAGAAAGCCAGCCTCATCGCCGTGATTCTCGCCTTCGTCGTCTCCGCTGGCGTCGGATTCGCGACGACCATCGTAGCGGGCCAGCTCCTCGGCTAGCCGAGCTCGAGAAGCTAGCGTTTCTTCGGGGCGACGCCGCGCTCCGCGTCGGGATCGAACACCGCCTTGGCCACAGGCAGAGATCGGAGCTCCAAGCTGAGGATGGTCCCCGGCCCGCGCAGCACGGGAGACGCCAAAAACAAGCTGTAGTTTCGGTACCCGTCGTCCGGGGGCTTGCCGTGCGCCTTGCGGCCTGGGTTTCCGGTGATCACGCGGATCGTCTCGTTCGGTCCGAGCACGAAGCCCGGATCGATGATCCCGAGCTCGGTTTTCTTCTTCTGGCCCTTCTTGCGAACGCTAAGCGCGCAGTTCTTGGTGTTGAAGGGCCGCTCGCCGGGGTTTTCGAGGAGGAACCACTCGGTGTTGAGGAGCCCCTCCTCGTCGGCGGGATGAATCTCGACGAAGCGGACAGCCATCACCGCGAGCGTACGGAAAAGCTCCGTCGCGATCCAGCCGCGCGCGCGGTCGACTCGCGCGCGGGTCGCCCGCGACCCTGCTCGGAGGGCGACCGGGCGCGACTCGAGTTGGCCGACGCCTTGCACCCTGTTTCGAAGGGAGGAGCAATGAGTGTCGCCATCATCTACGCATCGCACTACGGCCACACCCGGGAGATCTGCGAACGCCTCGCCGAGGGACTCCGCCTGCGCGATGTGAACAGTGACATTCTCGATGCAGGAGATCTACCGAGCGGCTTTTCGCTCCGCGGATATGAAGCGGCGATCGTCGCGGGTTCGGTGCATTACGGCCGCCACCCGCGCTCGCTCACCCGCTTCGTGCGCGCGCATCGCGACGACCTCGACACCCTACCGTCGGCGTGGCTGTCCGTGTCGCTCGCGGCCGCCGACGAACGAGGCGCTTCTGAGGCGCGCGAGCTCGCCTCGCGCTTCCCCGAACGCATCGGCTGGCAGCCAACGCTCACCATGCCGGTTGCGGGCGCGCTGTCCTACCGGAGATACGGTCCGCTGCGGAGGCTCATGATGCGGCAGATCGCCCGCATGAGCGGCGCCGCCACGGACACGACCCGGGATCACGTCTACACCGACTGGGACCAGATCGATGCGCTCGCCGCGCGCGTGGGGGAGACGCTGCACGGCGGCGTTCAGTGGCGTGGCGCGGAGCGCGATCCGAGGCCGGAGTAAGCGGGGTGCCTAGCTAGCGATTCTTGAGCGAGGCGTAGTCGCGCTCCGACCCCGCTTCGCGCTCGACGGGCAGTCCGCGCGCTTCCCAGCCCTCACACGCCACGGCGCCGGTTTGGCGGTCCACTTCCCCGCCGAACCCGCCGCGCATGTCCACGAGCTCGGTAAACCCAAGCTCGGTCAGCATCTGGGCGGCGCGCAGTGAGCGCCCTCCGCTCTTGCACCCGATGACGAGCTTGTCCGACTTCGAAAACGCCCGCTCCATCACCTGCTCGAACTCGGGGTTCGGGGTCATGCCGCGCCCTGGCTCGGCGTGGTTGAGAGGGACGTTATAGGCTCCCGCGGGGTGCCCCGCCTCGAACTCCGAGGTCGAGCGCACATCCACATAAATCCAGCCCTCGTCGAGGAGCTGTTTCGCCTCGTCCGGCGTCACGCGCTTTACGGTCATTGCCCTACGATAGCGCCAGCCGGTGGTGACGCCAACTCGCTCTCAGCGGCTCCGCGGCGCCTGCGGCAGCCCGGCGCGGTGGTGCCCTCCGAGCGGAACCCGCGCGGGCCGGCCCGGACACCGCTGGCGATCACGAGCCTACGTACGGGCTTCGCATTGCAATCGCGCCGAGCGGGCGCATAATCGCGCTCATGGCGAGCCCCGTCATTTCCGTCGTTGCCGCCGTTGTCGAGCGAGGCGGTCGCTACCTGATCACGCAGCGCAAGCCCGGCGCCGTGCTCCCCCTGCTCTGGGAATTCCCGGGCGGCCGGGTGGAGGCCGGCGAAACGCCAGAGGACGCGCTCACCCGCGAGATCCGGGAACGCATCGGGTGCGGCGTCGAGGTGCGCGAGAAGCTCGGCGAACACCACCACGCCTACGAGGGCTATACCGTCCACATGCACCTGTTCGCCTGCGCGCTCCCCGAAGCCGCCATCCCCGCGCCTGTCGGCGTGCACGCCGTCCGGTGGGTGAGCTCCGACGAGATGGCCGCTTACGAGTTTCCGCCCGCGGATCAGTCGTCGATGGACAAGCTCCTCGGCGTGACGCGCTGGCCGTGAGGCAGGCGCGTTATCGGCGGCGAGTCTGCCATCGCGATCAGGATCGCAGGCGCGCGTTCGCGGCCGCCGCACGGCCGCCGCACGGCCGCCGCACGGATCGACGCGCAAATTCGCGAAATTCGCAAAAGCCGCGCTTGACGAGGCGGCACGAATACTGCATTGCGAGCGGATATGATTACGCACGACGGCCGCGCACTCAGCCACTCGGCAGGCGTTACCGGGCCCGCGCGCACGGCCCGCTTCGGCGCCTGTGCGCTCTCGCTCGCAGCGCTCACCCTCGCCCCCTTGGGCGCCGGGTGCGAGCTGTCCGATCCGGGCCCCGACCCGACCGCGGGCGACGAGGCGCTCGTGACCTCGGACGCGCCGCGGGCGGAGCCGGCGCCAAGCGAAGCCGACCTCGACCTTCAGGTGCGGGAAAACACCGCCTTCGGCTTCGACATGTACGACGTCCTGCGGCGGGAAGATCCCGACGAGAACCTGTTTTTGTCGCCGTATTCGATATCCGTCGCGCTCGCCATGACGCACGCCGGCGCAGCCGGCGAGACGGCCGAGGAGATGGCCGATACCCTTGGCTTCGTCTTGCCGGACGACGGGCACCACGAGGCGTTTAACGCGCTTGACCGCGCGCTCGAGCGGCGCCCTGGCGAGGCCGGAGACGGCGAGACCCTCGAGCTCGCCGTCGCAAACGCTCTGTGGTCGCAGGACGAGTACCCGGTGATGGAGCCGTTCTTGGACACCCTGGCCGAACACCACGGCAGCGGGCTCAGGCTCCTCGACTTCATCACAGAGCCCGAGGCCTCGCGCGAGATCATCAACGAGTGGGTCTCCGCGCGCACGAACGAACGTATCCCGTCGCTTCTGCCCGCGGGCTCGATCGACAGCCTGACCAGGTTCGTCCTGACCAACGCCATCTATCTCGAGGCCGACTGGCTGCATCAGTTCGAAGCAGAAGACACTCACCAGCGGTCGTTTACCCGGCTGGACGGCGCCGACATCGACGTCGCCCGCATGCACCAGCAGGCCGAGCTCCCCTATGCCGACGGCGACGGCTACCAGGTCGCCGTCATGCCCTACGTCGGCGAGTCACTGTCGATGGTGTTCGTCGTGCCCGATGAGGGCCGCTTCGAGGAGATCGAGGGCGAGATGGGCGCGGAGGCATTGGACGAAGCGCTCGCCGGCACGGAGGACACGCTGGTCGAGCTCGGCCTCCCGCAGTTCGAGTTTTCGACGGATTTCGATCTCCTGCAGCCGTTTCGCGACCTCGGCATGAGCGCCGCGTTCGCCCCACAGCAGGCGGACTTTTCGGGAATCGACGGCGGCGCCGATCCCGACCTCCACATCACCGGCGTCTTCCACGAGGCCTTCGTGGCGGTCGACGAGGAGGGTACCGAGGCCGCGGCCGCCACGGGCGTGGTGGGCGGAACCACGTCGGCGCCGCCCGAGCCGGAGGTCACCCTACACATCGACCGACCGTTTCTGTTTTTCATCGTCGACGAGCCGACGGGCACCGTGCTCTTCCTCGGCCGTCTCCTCGATCCCGAAGCGGATGCCTAACGGGCGCGGCGCGACCTGACAGCCGCGCCGACCCGAGCGCGACTATTCGGCATCTATTCGGCATCTATTCGGCATCTATTCGGCATC
>SLNH01000363.1 GCA_007133195.1 Nannocystineae bacterium
AGCGCCGTGGATCGCGTCACCGGCGAGGAGATGTCGTTTTTCGCCCGGTCGGTCGCGGTCGCGGCGGGGCCGTGGACCGACACCGTGGCCCAGCGCGCGGGGCTCGGCGTGCCGGGCCCCCTTCTCCGCCCGACCAAAGGGATCCACATCGTGTTCCCGCGCGAAAAGCTCCCCCTCGAGCGGGCCATTACGATGATCTCGCCGATCGACGGGCGCGTGATGTTCGCGATCCCGTGGCGCGACCGCACGGTCGTGGGCACGACGGACACCGACTTTCGGGGCGATCCCGACGAGGTCTGCGCGGACGAAGACGACGTGCGCTACCTGTGCGAGAGCGCCAACGCGTTCTTCCCGGCGGCCGAGTTCTACCCCGACGACGTCATCTCGACGTGGGCCGGCCTGCGGCCGCTCGTGGACGACCGCGCGGCGCGGGAATCGGAAGTCTCGCGCGAGCACCAGATCTTCGCAGACGGGCGCGGCGTGTTCGCGATCGCCGGGGGCAAGCTCACGACGTATCGGCTCATGGCCAAGGAAGTGGTCGCAGGCGCGCTCCAGTGGATCCGCGACACCGACCCCACGATCTTCGAGGGGCGCGCGATCACGAAGGCGGACACGAAGCGTCGGCCGCTGCTCGGCGCGCGCGATCTCGACGCGGCCACGTGGAGCGCGCTCGAGGACCTCGCGCGCGACCTCAGCGTGGACGAGGGGCTTTCCCCCGACACGGCGCGCCACCTAACCGGCGTATACGGCGGCCGCGCTCGCGAGGTCGCCGCCCTCATTCGGGACGACCCCGCGCTCGGTGAGCCCATGGACAGCGAGCTTCCCTTCGTGTGGGCGGAGGTGCGCTTTGCCGCCGAGGCCGACGGAGCACGCACGGTGGCGGACGTCCTCGCGCGGCGGTTGCCCATGCTGCTCGTCGCGCGCGATCAGGGCGAATCGGTGATCGACGGTGTAGCCGACGTCTTGGAGCGCATCTACGGGTGGAGCCGCGCGGCGCGGAACCAGTCGATCGCGGACTACCGCCGCGAGCTCGAGCGAAGCCGCGCGTTCCGCACGCCCGCCGGCGGCGAGCGCGGAGCCGGCGCGCGCCTCGCCGAGTAGCGCTCGGTTCGGCGCGGGCACCGTGACCCCGCCGGTCCGGCGGCCCCTCACGGTGACAAGGGCCTGGGCCGCGACATGATAAGATCGCTGGCGGGTTTATGCGCGCCTATCGCATCCTGCAGCGGATTCTCCGCATCGCGGTGCAAGTCTTTTTCCGCCGGATCGAAGTCGTCGGCCGCGACAATATCCCGCCGCCGGGGAGCGCAGTCATCTTCTGCGGCAACCACCCCAACTCGCTCCTCGACCCGGTCCTCATCATCGCCACCTGCGATCGCGTGGTGCACTTCGCCGCCAAGGACGTCTTGTTCGAAAACAGGCTCCTTCGGCCGATTCTCGTCGCCCTCGGCGTGGTGCCCGTCAGAAGGCGCCAGGAGAGCGGCGGTGGCCCGGTGGACAACTCGGCCATGTTCGCGCGCATGCACGAGGTGCTCGGCCGCGGCCGCGCCGCGGGCATCTTCCCGGAGGGCATCAGCCACGACGAGTCGCAACTCGCCCCGCTAAAGACCGGCGCGGCGCGGATTGCGCTCGGCACCAAGGCCAACTTTCCGGACATCGACGTGTACTTGGTCCCCACGGGCCTGTGCTACCTCACGCGCAATCGGTTTCGGAGCAGCGTGCTGATCCAGTTCGGACCTCCGATCCAGGTCGAGGCCGACCGGCCTGCGCGACGAGAGGCCACCACCGAAGGCGAGGCGGGGGAGGCGGACGACCCGACCCAGGCCGAGGCCGCCGCCCTCACCGCAGAGCTCGAGGCGCAGCTCCGCGCCCTCACCATCAACGCGAGCGACTGGGACACGGCGCGCGTGCTCGACGGCGTACGGCGGCTGTATCAACCGGCCGACATTTCTCTGGAGAGCCGGGTCGAGCTCGCGCGGCGCTTCAACCGGCTGTATCCCGACGTCGCTCACGAACCCGAGGTTCACGCCCTTTATGCGCGCGTGCGGGATTACCTCGTCCGGCTGTCCGCCGCGGGCGTCGCCGACGAGAGCGTGCGGCGCGGGCTGAGCACGGCACAGACGAGCCTCCGAGTGGCGCGCCACGTGACACTCCTCGTCATCTGGCTGCCGCTCGCCGCGCTCGGCGCGCCGATCCACGCGCCCCTGGCGCTGCTCTTGTCGATCGTCGGCAGCCGACTGTCCCCGCGACGCGACGTGATCGCGACGACGAAGTTCGCCTGCGGGCTGCTTCTCACCCTGGCCGCCTACGTGTCGCTCCCCATCTTCATGGGCTTGAAATTTGGCCCTATATGGGCGGCGGCGACGGCGATCGCGCTGCCCATCTCGGGCTTTGCGTTCGTCCACGTCATGGCGCGCGCGGACGCGCTCAGGAAGCTGTTCGTCACCACGGCGCGCATGCTGTGGCTGCGCCGCGAGCTGGCCGCCCTGCGGGATGAGCGCGCATCCCTGGAGGCGGCGATCATCCAAGCCGTGGATCGCTACCGGCCGCCGGATCTCGCCCTTTTGTTCCCCCGCGACGCCACCGCCGCCGCGCCAACGGAGGAGCCGTGACGCCGACCGTGGTGTTCTTACACGGCCTCGGCCGCACCCACCGCGCCTTCGGGCCGCTCCGGCGCGAGGTCGAGCGCGCCGGCTATCCGACTTGGGCGCGCACCTACCCGTCCACGCGCGGCTCCATCGCCGAGCTCGCCGCGGACGTGGCCGCGCAGATCCGACGGGAGGTCGGCGACGGCCCGATCCTCGGGGTCACCCACTCGCTAGGCGGAATTCTGGCCCGGCATATGCGCCACGATCTCCGCTGGGACGGCGTCGTGATGCTCGCGCCGCCGAACCGCGGCAGCCAGGTGGCCTCCGCGCTGTCCGAGCGCCGGTGGTTTCAGCGCGCGCTCGGACCGGCGGGGTTCGATCTGGGCGACGGACAGGCGTGGCCCCCCCCGCCCACGCCGTTTGCCGTGATCGCGGGAACCCGGGGACCTTCGGTCGGAAATCCGGCCAGCTGGCTGATCCGCGCGCTCGGCCTCTTGCCGCCTCACGACCGGAGCGACGGGACGGTGGCGCTCACCGAGACCGCGCTGCCCGGGATGTCCGGGTTCGCCGAGGTGGCCGCGAGCCACACCCACATCGCGAGGCATCCCGAGACCCGACAGCTCGTGCTGCGGTTTCTCACCGACCGGCGGCTTTAGCGGTGACCTTTCTGAAACTTGGTCAGTCCTTATCCTCGCAGGTGCACGCGTCGAGGGTGTGGCTCGCCAACGTCCCGCTGCTCGAGTGCCGCGAGCCCTGCTCGCGCTCGACGTGGCGGTAGAACACGAGATCGCAGTCGTCATTGGAGGTCTCGGGGCGGAACGAGACCTCGTGGCGGACGCCGCGGCGCCGGTAGTCTTTGGTGATCGAGCCCTCGTCGATCACCGTTTGGCCATCCCCTTGCCTCACGTTGAACTGCAGCCGATTGAGGGCGGCAATCCGCTCGAGGCCGTCTTCGATGTCGATGGCGCACGCGTCGGTGTCGCTCGTGATCTCGGCGCCACTCGAGCACCCGCCCAAAAACACGAAAACCACGATGAGGCCCGCCGCGGCTCGCGCCATCCAAGATCCGCACTGTCTGGTCATAAAAGCCTCCCTTCTTGTCGTTAAAGTAAACGAGATTACTACCCGCGCCCCGGGTTTTCCACGGTCTCGATCCCGATAGTCGCTAGAGACGAAGCGGCGACCGGGCCACGCGCGATCGGCGCCGGCGCCGGTCCGCGTGAGGTCGCCCGCAGATGGCGAAAGCCGCGCGCGCCCACGGGCGCGCTCGCGCCTACAGCTGGTTGACGAGGCGGGCGTCGATGACCGCGAGGTAATCGCGGATGCGGCCCTGGATCGACCCGAAGGTGTCGATGGTGGTGGCGTCGTGAATCGTTCGCGCGACCTTCATCACTCGAGCGAGGTAGGTAAACAGGCTCCCCTCTTCGTGCGCGAGGCGGTGGCG
>SLNH01000250.1 GCA_007133195.1 Nannocystineae bacterium
CACGCCTCCTCGTCGCGGCAAAGGGTGCGCCCTAGGAGCTCGGCCTCGCTGACCTCGGTGGCGTGGCGAGCGGGGCAAGGGGTGGCCTGGCGAGTCGTGGCGGTGGGCATGTCGGGGCAGAAAGCAAGCCCGGTGCCAGCCGCAAGTATTCGATATTCGGAGGCCGCGGGCGGTGGCGATGGCGCCGTGGGCCAAGTTTCGGTGGCATTTCCCAACTTCCCTCGCCCGGCGCACCGGGCGCCGGGCAAGCCCGCGTCGCGCGCGGACTCCTCGCTGCTCATCGCTCGGGGGCCTGTCCGTCGCCGTCGTCGGGGCCAGCCGCTTCGTCGTCGTAGGGCGCGAACAGCGCCGACGAGCGCCGGGATGCGTTTAGCTCGCGGAGCTCGGCTTCGCCGTAGGCCGCGTCGGTTCCCTCGGGAAGCTCCTGGCGGACGAAGCCCTCGATGTTTTCGCGCACGATGCCGGCGGCGCGCGCGATCTCTTCGTCGCCCTCCTCCGCGGCCTCGTCCCACAGCTCGAAAATCAGCCTGCGCCGCTCCGCTTTGGAGCGGCTTTCGCTGTCCCACACTGCGCGGAGCCTGTCCGATGTGGCCGCCGCAGCTCGGCCGAGGTTTCGACTGCGCGCCGTTCGGTTGAGCTCTCGTCGCAGCTCGCGCGTCTGGTCCAAAAACGCCGCTTTTCGCGCGTCGTAGGGATCATCGCCGACCAGCCGGGACAGCATCGCGTTTCCGTCGATGTTGCCGCCCATGACCGGCGTCAGTTCGGTTTCATCGAGCCGGTGGCGGAGGCCGGTGGCGTCGTCGTGTGTCCCGGTGTCGACGTGGGGCGCGTCGTCGGGATCTCCGAGACCGCCGAGACGCACGCCGGGCCGGTCGTGGAACTCGACGGCCCCGTCCGGGCGGATGCGGGCCCGGAACACCGAGGTATCGGCCACATAGCCGCCGTCGGGGGTCGGGCGCAGCGCGGGCTCGCGGCGCGGCTCGTCGGTCTGGGCCGCCTCACCGGGGAGCGCGAGGATGTCGCGCTCCGGAGGTTCGCTTGATCGCTCGAGCCGCTTGGCCACCGCGCGCGGATCGATCTCGACGTCGCCCAGGTCGCGAGCCTCGCCGTCGTCGCGCCTGAGCGCGTCGCGCACGCCCTCCGCGGCTTCACCTAGGTGCGCGGCGGCCGGGGGCTCGGCCACGGGATCGCGCGCGCCGTCCGGCTCGAAATCCGTTGCCGGGTCGGGATCCGAATCGGGCTCCGAGTCGGGATCGGGAACTGGCTCTGGCTCGGGATCGGGCTCGGGTCCTGGCTCGGGATCGGGAATGGGCTCTGGGTCTGGCTCGGGCTCCGGCTCCGGCTCCGGCTCCGGCTCCGGCTCCGGCTCCGGATCGGGGCCTGGCTCCGGATCCGGGGCCGGCCCCGGCTCGGGCGGCGCCGCGAGCTCCAACGCGATGATGTCGGAATCGTCCTGCTCATCGATCGCCGGGGTGGGATATGGCACGAGCGCCAGCACCCCGAAAACCAGGGCGTGAAACAGCGCCGAGGCCGCGATCGCCGCTATCAGCTTGGCGCGCATGACATCACGTCGCAATCCGAGAGGACTGGCGCGCGCCCGCCTTCCGTTGCCTCGTCGGTGCCTTGACGGCGCGCCCCCGGGCGGGCACGGTCAAACGGCTTTGTCTCCCCCTTCTGCGGCCGACGTCGAGCTCGAGTTTTACGAGGAGTTCTTTTTTTCGAAGGATCTCGAGCCATACCCCATTCAGGAGCGAGCGTTCGGTCACATCTTCGCAGGCGACAGCGTCATGGTCACCGTGCCGACGGGCACCGGCAAGACCCTGATGGCCAAGGCGGGGATCTTCGCCGCGCTGCGGCAGGGGCGTAAGGCGGTCTATACCACCCCGCTCAGGGCGCTTACCGAGGAAAAGTACCGCGAGCTTTGCGAGGACTTCGGCGCCGATAATGTGGGGTTTGCCACGGGCGATTACAAGGTGAACCGATCTGCACCCGTGCAGGTGGTAGTCGCCGAAATCCTGTGGAACCAGATCGTCTCCGACCGCGTAAACGCCCCCGCCGACATCGTGATCATGGACGAGGGGCATTACTTTAACGACCCGGAGCGGGGCTACGTCTGGGAGCAGTCGATCATCGGCCTCGACCCGCGCGCGCAGCTCGTCATCCTGTCGGCGACCGTCGGCCACGCCGATAAGTTCTGTCAGTGGGTGGAGCTCACGCGGCGCGTGCCGATGCGCCTCGTCGAATCGCGCGAGCGACGGGTGCCGCTGTATCACGAGTACCGCGAGAGCTACGTCATCGAAGTGGTGCGCGATCTCGCCGCCAAAGGGGGCACCCCGGCGATCGTCTTTTTGTTCGGACGCGAAAAGTGCTTCGAGCAGGCGCGCCTGCTCAAAAGCTGCAGCCGGTTTACGAGCGACGAGGAGAAAGCCGAAATCGAGCGCCGCGCGGACGAGGTGCTCATGGACGGCGGTCTGGCCTCGGAGCTTCGCGCCTACCTTTTGCACGGCATCGGCATACACCACGCCGGCGTCTTGCCGCGCTACAAGCAGCTCGTCGAGGAGCTGGCCCTCGAGCGCCTGATCAAGTTCGTGGTCAGCACGGAGACCATCTCCGCCGGGATCAATCTGCCGGCCAAGCGCGTCGTGTTCCCGTCGCTGCGCAAGTACGTGCGCAAGCAGGCGCGCCTCGTCACGCCGGCCGAGTATCACCAGATGGCGGGGCGCGCCGGCCGGCCGCAGTTCGACGACGAAGGCATCGCCATCGCGCTCGCGCCGGACAATATCGTCCAGGAGCTGCGCAAGGAGATCAAAGACGCCAAGAAGAAGGGCTACCGCGTGGATGAGGAGCGCGTTCGCAAGGGGGTCTACGCGCGGGCGCGCGCAGATGCCAAGCGGCGCGAGGACGTGATCTGGGACGAGACCGAGCACCAAAAACTCGTGGAGGGTGAGCCGGCGAGCCTCCGCTCGAAGACGAAAATCACCGCAGAGCAGGTGCTGGCCATCGGCCTACCCGATCTCCAGCAGAGCGCGCTGCCCGGGGCCAGCGAGGACGACGAGCTCGGCTTGGGAGGGGAGAAGCTTCCCCCCTACATGAACCTCAACGTCGCGACCGTGGTCGACAACCTGCTTTTGTCGGACAACGAGCGGCGCGAGGCTCACAAACAGCTCGCCCACGTCACCGACAACCTCAAGGCCCTCGGCGTGATCGACGAGCACGGGCGCCAGGTCTCCGGCGAGCTCATCGGGAACCTCCACGGCGTGGACGGTCTGTTCATCTACTACGTGCTCATGCACCATCAGCTCGACTACGAGGGCTGCCGCGAGCTCGCCGAGTATCTCGTGGATCACAACATCATCCAGCGGATGCTCGACCGCAAAGAGGACGAAAAGCGTCGCGAGTGGATCCGCGACCGCCTGCGCGAACAGCGCCGTGAAAACCCCCAGGTCACCTGGGAGGACGTCGAGGAAGAATACGAGCGCGAGTTCCCCCGCGAGCTGTCGCGGATCGAGACCATCCACCAGGAATTCGCCGCCCAGGTGCCGCACCCCGAGCTCCACGGCGGCAAGCAGTACAAAGACGTGTGGGCGCGCATCGACGATGAGAATGTGGACTTCCTCGACTTCGTGGACCGCCACCGCCTCGCGCACGAAGAGGGGAGCCTGTTTACCTACCTCGCTCGAGTGATGAAGGTCGCGCGAACGATTCACGACGCCACCACCATCGACACCTTCGCGTCGATCCAGGGCCGCATCCGCGATTACCTCGCGGTCATCGACGCCCGCCTCGTCAACCAGCTGTAGGCGCGAGTGCGGCCCGCGGGCGCCGCGAGGCTTTCGCCATCTGCGGGCGACCTCACGCGGACCGGCCGCCGGCGCCGCTCGCGCGTGGCCCCGGTCGCCGCTCCGTCTCGGGGCTAGCGTCCGGACCAGGGACATTGATCCGGTCCAGCTTGTTCTCGGGCTCCTGGCGGCGTTGCTCCTCCTTGAAAGGGGCCCACCCTTCCTGCGTCGGATCGCCTTGCCAGG
>SLNH01000460.1 GCA_007133195.1 Nannocystineae bacterium
GGCCGCGGAGGGCGCAAACGCTGCGAACGGCGCTGTCTGGCGAATCAACCTCCCTGGTCCGGACACTAGCGCCGGCAGGGGCGGGCGGATACCATAGCGGCGCTATGGCTTTCGACCTTTCCCTCACCGAAGAGCAAGAGGCGCTCATTCAAACGGCGCGCGATTTCGCCAAAAAGGAGGTCGCGCCCGTCGCCGCGCACTACGACGAGACCGGCGAGTTCCCCGAAGGCGTGCTCAAGAAGGCCTGGGAGACGGGCCTTATGAACGTGGAGGCGCCCGAGGAGGTAGGCGGGCTCGGCCTCGGCTGCTTCGAGCACTGCCTGGTCCTCGAGGAGATCGCCCACGGCTGTCTCGGGGTAAACACATCGCTCGCCGCGAACATGCTCGCGGCGATGCCGCTCGTGATCGCGGGGACGGACGCCCAGAAGAAGGAGTATCTCGGGCGCCTCGTGGATCAGCCGATCTACGCGTCCTACGCGTGCTCGGAGCCCGACGCAGGCTCCGACGTGGCCGGCATGTCCACCCGGGTGGAGAAGAAGGGCGACAAGTACGTCTTAAACGGCCAAAAGCGCTGGATCACGAACGGCGGCGTGGCGAACTGGTACACGGTGTTTGCCACATTCGACAAGGGCCTGCGCCACAAGGGCATCGCCTGCTTCGTGGTGGACGCCGACACGCCGGGTGTTCAGGCGGGGCGCAAGGAGGACAAGCTCGGCCAGCGCTCGTCGAACACCACCGACGTGATTTTCGAGGACGCCGCGGTGCCCGAGAGCGCGCTCGTGGGGCGCGAAGATCAGGGCTTCAAGATCGCGATGAAGACGTTCGATCGGTCGCGGCCATGGATCGCGGCCGGCGCGGCCGGTGTGATCCGGCGGGCCATGGAGGAGTCGAGCGCGTACGCCCTCGAGCGCAAGACCTTCGGCGTGCCCATCGCCCAGCACCAGGCCGTGCAGTTCATGCTCGCGGAGATGGCGATCGCCCACGAGACGACGCGCCTTCTTTGCCACAAGGCGGCGTGGAATGTGGATCGCGGGGAGATCGACAGCATCGTGTCGGCTTACGCCAAGGCCTACGGCGCCGACGCGGCGATGCGGGTGACCACCGACGCGGTCCAGATTTTCGGCGGATACGGCTACACGAAGGAGTATCCGGTCGAAAAGCTGATGCGCGACGCCAAGCTCCTTCAGATCTACGAGGGGACCTCGCAGGTTCAGCGCATGGTCATCGCCAGAAACCTCCTCGGCCGCGGCTGAGGAGGCCGGCTCGCAGCATGGGCCCGCTTTGCGCTCGCCACGGCGCCGTCCTCGCCGGGCGTCTCGCTCGTGCCGGGCGCTCGGCGGCGGCCGCGGCGCGCGCGGGGGCGTGTGCCGCCTTCGTGGCCGTCGTCACCGGCGCGTGCGCCGCGCCGCCCGACGAAGCGGTGGAGCCGGTCGCGCTCGGCGACTTCTCGGCCGTGGCGCAGCGCGCACACTGCGAGTGGGCCGTGCGCTGCCGGCACATCCGCGACGAGGACACCTGCGATCGGCTCGCCGACCCCAAGCTCTACGACAGCCGGCGCAGCGAGGACGCCATTCGCGCAGGGCGCCTCGGCTACGACGCCCTGGCCGCGGGCCGGTGCTTTCACGCCACCGCCGCGGCCTCGTGCGCGGCCACGCCGTTTTCGGATCCGGCCTGCGACCGCATGTTCATCGGCGAGCTCGGCGAGGGGCAGGCGTGTACCTCGAGCGCCGAGTGCGAACGGGGCGCGGCGTGTGAGGACGCCGCGTGCGGCGCGCAGTGTTGCCTCGGCACCTGCAGCGCGCCACCGCGTGAGGAAGAAGGGCCGGCCGATGACGAGCCCGACCCGGCCGAGATCGGTGAGTCCTGTGAGACGCACTTCGACTGCGTGCGCGAGGCGTATTGCGAGACCGACTCGCGCTGCACGCCGCTCCCCGAAGAAGCGGGCGAGCGCTGCCTTTTCGGCTGTCTTCCGGGCGATCTGTACTGCGACACCTCGGTCCTCGAGTGCCGCCAGTACGCGGATTTCGGCGAGGCTTGCGACCCCGAGGGCGAGACTGATCCGCGCTGCAACCGGGCGTGGGCGGTCTGTCGCGGCGGCGCGTGCGAGCCGCGGCCCGGCGAGGGCGACATTTGCGCCGGCGACGAGGAAAGCTGCATTGCCACCACGCGCTGCCTGTTCGGCCGCTGCGTGGCCCGGGGCGAGGCGGGGGACGCCTGCGAGGCCGACGATGACTGCGCGTGGCGCTGCGACGACGACGCCGGCGCCTGCGTCGACCACGAGCCGTGCCCCGCCGACGTCGGCGCCTCCCCGCCTTAGGTTAGCCCCGGCCCGTGAACGCGGCCTTGCCGGCGAAGCGCTGGGTGTCGCCGAGCTCGTCGCCGATGCGCAGGAGCTGGTTGTACTTGGCGATGCGGTCGGAACGCGACGCCGAGCCGGTCTTGATCTGGCCGGCGCTGGTGGCGACGGCGAGGTCGGCGATGAAGGCGTCCTCGGTCTCGCCCGAGCGATGCGAGATCACGGCCGAAAATCCGGCCCTTTGCGCCGTGCTCACGGCGTCCAGGGTCTCGGTGAGGGTGCCGATCTGGTTGACCTTGACGAGGATCGAGTTGCCGACGCCGCGCTCGATGCCCTGGCGCAGGCGCTCGGTGCTGGTCACGAACAGATCGTCGCCCACGAGCTGGACCTGGCTGCCCAGGCGGCCCGTGAGCGTCTTCCAGCCGTCCCAGTCGTTCTCGGCGAGGCCGTCTTCGATGGAGACGAGCGGGTAGTCTTTGGTCCAGCGCTCGAAGCGATCGATCAGGTCGTCGGCGCTCACCGCCTCACCCCCGTAGCGGTAGACGCCCTCGCCCGAGTCGAAAAACTCGGAGGCGGCGACGTCCAGGGCCAAAAAGATATCCTCGCCCGGGCGGTACCCCGCCTTCTCGATCGCCTTGAGGATGACGTCCATGGCCTCCTCGGAATTTTCGAGCGTGGGCGCGAACCCGCCCTCGTCGCCCACTGAGGTGGACTTGCCGTCCTCGGCGAGGAGCTTTTTGAGGTTTTGAAACACCTCGACGCCGGCGCGGAGCGCCTCCTCGAAGCTCGAAAGCCCCGCCGGAGCGATCATGAACTCCTGGATGTCGAGGTTGTTATTGGCGTGGGCGCCGCCGTTAACGATGTTCATGAGCGGCACCGGCATGGTGAGCGCGGAGACGCCGCCCAGGTACCGGTAAAGCGGCAGGCCGCTCGCGTCGGCGGCGGCGCGCGCGGTGGCGAGCGAGACCGCCAGGATCGCGTTGGCGCCGAGCTCGCGCTTGTTCGGCGTGCCGTCGAGCTCGAGCATCGCCCGATCGATCGCGGCTTGGTCGAGCGCTTCGAGACCGACGATCTCCGGGCCGATGCGCTCGACGACGTTTTGGACGGCGCGCGTGACGCCCTTGCCGCCGAAGCGATTCTCGTCGCCGTCGCGGAGCTCGACGGCCTCGTGCTCGCCGGTCGAGGCGCCAGACGGCACCATCGCCGTGCCCGAGCCGCCGCCCGCCAAGACGACTTCGGCTTCGATCGTGGGGTTTCCGCGCGAGTCCAAAACCTCGCGCGCGTAGGTCGAAATGATCTCCATCATCGCCCCTTTTGTCTCCTTTGCGATCGCGCTCGCGTCTGTCGAATTTCGAGGCGCCACGCGCGCTCGTGGCGGTGGCGCGGGGCGGTGACTCTAACACGGCTCACGAGCGCTGGCGCCGTCGCCCGCCGTCGCCCGTGGAGTTGAAAAATGCGCGCGCTTTTCGCGTGTTAACGGGAGCCGGGGTGGCGACTCGGGCCCAGGGGACAAAAGCCCCAGCGCCCATCTCGGCGCGCGCCCGTGGCTTGCAAATCCGCGCGAATCCCGGAGGTTGAGCCGGGCACATGACGTGCAATATTGTCGGCTATGAGCTTACGTCAGACCCTCTTTGTCATCGCCTCGGCGTCCGCCGCCTTGACCGCGTGCGCCGAGGCCGGCTCGGGCGACGACGGCGTTCCGGACGGCTCGGGGATCCCGCC
>SLNH01000371.1 GCA_007133195.1 Nannocystineae bacterium
CTTCGCCGCTGGTCACTTCGCCGCTGGTCGCTTCGCCGCTGGTCACTTCGCCGCTGGTCGCTTCGCCATGGGTCACTTGTGTTGGGGCCGGATGTCGGGGCCGATGTGCTCCGTCACCGCTGTCGTCGCACGCGACCGCCGACTGTAGGTCGAGATAGCAAAGCGTCATGAGCCATCCCACGGCGTCGAAGCGACATATGACGACCATACACGTACGAGTGCACGGCGTGAAACTGCGAAGCGAAAGCGGGATTCACTTCCGCTCGAGTCACCTCGCGCGCTATCGTCAGTGCGTCCGGTCGTGGTCGCCGGACATCGAATTTTCAACGAGGCGCAGACCAGCGAGCGAGTGTCGTATCGATGCCACCATCCTGGCGCTCCGCAAAGTTCCCGAAGACCGCCGCCCTGCTCGCGGCGGGGCTTATTTTCTGGCTCGGCGAGACGGCCGGCGAGGCGAGAGCGGACCGCGCCGACGGCGAACGCATCGAGCGCCTCGCGCGAGCCGCGGTGCACGCGAACGACGAAAAGGCGCGGCTCGCGGCGACCGCCAATCTCGGGCGCATCGACGACGCCCGCGTGCTGCGACCCCTGTTCCGCGCCCTGCGCGACGACAGCGCGACGGTCCGCGCCGTCGCCGCGGCGGCGCTCGGCGAGCTCGGCTACACGGCAGCGCTGCCCCGCCTTCACCAGGCCGAGGACGACGAGAGCGACCTCGTCCGTGAGCGCGCGAGGGACGCGATCGAAAAGCTCGAGGTGCGCGCATCCGCCCGCCGGCGGGCGGCCGAAATTCTGGTCCGGCGGGCGCCCAGCGTGGGCGCGATGGCCGACGCTTCGCACCACGGCCGTTCCAGCGCGCTGCCGCGCCTTTACATCGTCGTCCAATCGGTGAGCGACCGCTCCCAGGGCGGTGAGAGCGCCGAGGCCCAGCGACGCTCGAGGCTCGTGCGCACGGCGCTCGAGCGGGCGCTCGCGGCCGACCCAGACATCACCGTCGAACACGACGCGGCGTCGGAGCTCGGCCTTTCGCCCCACGGCCTGGACGTCTCGATCGTGGATCTCGAGCGCAGGCAGCGGGGCGATCACGTCGAGGTGTCGTGCGAGCTTCGCGTGGCCGTGAGCGACGAGCGCGGGCGGATGATGTCGTTCGTCCAGGGGCGCGCGCGCGTCGAAATCCCGCGCTCATCATTCGAGCCCTCGGACCTGCCCGAGCACCAGCGCGAGGCGATGGTGAGCGCGGCGCAGAGCCTGCGCGAGGACGTCGCAGCGTTTCTCGCGCGCGAAGTCGCCGCTCAATAGGCGCGAGCGCGCTCCGCGCCGACGACGGATTCACGCACCGCGACTCATGCGCCCTCGGCCAGGTGTTCGACGGCCGCGACGGCGCGCTCCACGTCCGAGTGAAACTGCGGCTCCTCCGCGTTGAACCAGGCATAAGGACTAAGCCAGGATTTTGGCCTAAAGGGTCGGGGACCCGAACCTATCTCGAGCAAAAACGCGCGCGCCCCGTACGTGTCATACATGTGATCCAGCTCGGATCCGCGCGCCGCGATGACGGGCGCGAGGCGACCGACCTGCGCGATCCGGTAGCCGCCCCCGGGCTGCCGGTCTGCCATTCCCCGAGCGATGCGCACGAGCTCGGAATACCCCGCGGGCCGCTGCCGCTTGCCGGTGTAGGGCAAGAATATCCAGTTGCCGAAGGCGTGCAGCGACACCGCGTAGTCCGGTGTGCAGCTCGCGAGCGCCGCGTCGACCGCCTGCGCCTCGGGCTCGGACAGCGGCCCGGCGCCCGAGGACTGCAGGCGCGAAAGCGGGCGCCAAGCACCGTCGACGCGGCGGTAGCCCACCGGGAAGTTGCGGTTTAGGTCGACGCCGCGCGCGTTATGCCGCCGAAACCGAACGCGGCCGGCGGCGAGATCGGCTTCGACCTGGCGAAACCCGTCGGGATTGGCCAGCGGAATGGCCACGAGGCGATGGCGCCGCCACGGCGTCGTCGGCGCAGAGGCCCGTCGCAATAGCGACAGGGCGGCGGCGACGCCCGCGTGCTCCATGGCGTGGATCCCTCCAACGACGAACGTGGTCGCCTCCGGAGCGCCGTCCGGCGGCTCCACCTCCACTTTCCAAATCGGCTCGCCGCGAACGCTCTCCCCCCCGCGCGTAATCGTCGCCCTGGGCGACGCCTCGATCTCCGACAGCGCCCACACCACCTCCTCATACGTAATCCGCGGGCGCGATGTGGCCGGGCTCGGCGACCACACGGATGCCGCGAACTCGGCGACGCTCTCTCGAACCAGTTGGGGGTTTTGCTGCGTACTCATGGACACTTCGCTCGTCGATTGATGCACCCCGCGCGGCGTGCAGCGGGTGCGATCGCTATGCCACACTCCGCGCATGCGCGCACGCCATGAGCGCATCGACGTCGGGGGCGAGAGCTTTTGCTATGTAGCGCGGGGCGCACCGACCGCGCCTTTGGTGCTGTGCCTTCACGGCTTTCCCGACGCGCCGGACAGTTTTCTCCCCCTGCTTGGCGATCTGGCCGCTGCGGGCTACCGGGCGGTCGCCCCGTGGATCCGCGGCTACGCGCCGTCCACCACGGAGCCTCCCCATGGCCCGCGGGCCCTCGGCCTCGACGCGCTCCGCCTGTCCGCTGCGCTCTCGCCGGGGTCCCGCCCACTCCTCGTCGGCCACGACTGGGGCGCGATCGCGGTGTACGTGGCCGCGGGCCTTGCCCCAGAGCGCGTCGCCGCGGCCGTCACCATGGCCGTGCCCCACCCGATCGCGCTGGCCAAGGCGCTGTTCAAACACCCCGCGCAGCTGCTTCGCAGCGCCTACGCGCTGGCGTTCCAAGTCCCGCACCTCCCCGAGCGGGCGATCGCGCGCCGCGCCGATTCACTGACCGACTTGTTCTGGCGAGCGTGGTCGCCGGGCCTCGTTCCCCCTGCCGAGCTCGCGAAGGCCGTGTCCGCGTGCCTCGAGGCCAGCATCCCGGCTCCGCTCGAGCACTATCGAGCGCTCCGCCGGCAGGGTGAGCTGCGCGCGCTTTTCCGCGATACCAGCCCGATCCGCGTCCCTACCCTGCAGATCCACGGCGCGCGCGATCGCTGCATCGCCGCGTCGCTCGGCGACGCGCAGGCCCGGTACTTCGAGGGCCCCTTCGCTCGCGAGATCGTCGCCGGCGCAGGCCACTTCGTGCACGTGGAAGCACCCGAGGCCACATCCCGCGCGGCTATCGGCTGGCTCGCCGCTTATGGCCAACAATGAGGCCATCGGGCGTCGTATCGTACAACGTGCGGCGTACACCCAGCCGCGTGACCCGACGCACGCGAAGTGTGGCGCACCTCTCGGTCGACGCCCGATTCGGCGAACCACGGCGAGCGGCTTGTTTGCTACCATGAGCGGCCACGCGCCGCCGTCGTCCTGACGCGGCGCCCGAACACGTGGAGGCCCCATGGCGCGCTTGTCCCTCGCACTCGCCTTACTCGTCTTGTTCGCATCGGCGCCGGCCGCCGCGGACCACGGGCCGCGCCCCCTGCGAACGGGCCCGACTTTCGGCGTGGGGGTCGGCGCCGGCAATATGTTTTCGAACTGCGACGACGAGTTCGACTGCGGAAACGTGCTCGAATCGGCGAGCGTCCACGCCTACGCGGGCGGCTTTCTGGGCTCGGACACCGCGCTCATCATCGAGGGATGGGGGATGGTGCACCGCGACGATCGCGTCACCATCACCCACGGCATGGCGGCCGGCGCGCTTCAGCAGTGGCTCGTGCCCAGACTCTGGTTCAAGGGCGGCGTCGGCATCGCCCGATCGTCGTTTACCTACGACGCGATCGTCGCCGACATCGAGGATCGACGGGACATCGTCCCCGGGGCGCTCGCCGCGCTGGGGCTCGACGTGGTGCGAGGCACCTACGCCGCCTTCGATCTGCAGCTCCGCTACGGCGCGGCGCTGTCCGGTGACTCCGAGGCGAGAATCCACCAGCTCGCGCTGAACGCGGGCCTAAGCTGGCACTAGGGCTCTAGC
>SLNH01000061.1 GCA_007133195.1 Nannocystineae bacterium
GGCGCCGCGCTGCTCGCGCGGCGTGTCGCCAACACGACAGGGCCCGAAAACGCGCGCAGCTCGGCCGACGCGGCCGCGGCGCCCGCGTCGTCGCCAGCCAATAACTCGGCTCCCGCCAAATACAGGGCCGTTCCGCGGAGCGAGGCCTCGGCCACGAGCTCGGCGACGACCTCTCGCGGGCTGTCCTCCTCCGCGCGCAGCCTCCCGGCGACGAGTGAAAGTCCGCGGGCGCGGGCGAGTCCGTGGGCGAAGGCGAGCTTCCCGCTCCCCTCCGGGCCGATGACGAGCCACGCGCCATCCCAGTCGCCGCCGAGCGCCGCCTGCGCTTCGTCGGGGAGCGCGACGCCGAGCTCTTCGTCGGGGGTTATCACCTCGAACGTCGTCGCGTCGCCTGCGCCTGTCGTCAGGCGATCGTCGCCAACCATCCAGCGAACGAAGCGGGCTCCCGCTGCGAGCGGCTCATAAAGCCGGGGCGCGGTCTGCGGTGCGTTTCGCGCGCTCACGAGGCCGAGGCGGACGAGCGGCGCGCGTGGGTGAAGCGCGGTGAGCGCCGCGCTGGCCGCGGCGAGCGCCGGGTGGATCTCCTGGCACGCGTCGGGGTACAGCGCGGGGGGGCGGGGCGCGGCGAGCGCGTGGCAAAGCGCGCGAACGTCGGCGTCGAGCTCGTACGCGGCGGCGATCGCGGCCAGCGCCGCCTCGGCCGGTCCCAGGCCGAGCCGGCATTCGAGCTCGCGGAGCCGCGACGTTTGTGCCTCGAGCTCCGAGGCGGCGGCCTCGATCTCGCGCTCCACCTCGGCGAGCGCGGAGGCGTGGGTGTCGCGCGGGCGCATCGGATCCGAGGACAGGCGGGCCCGCGCCGCGGGGTCGCGCAAAAACAGCTCGCCTGGCGCGCGGGCGTCGGCGAAGCCGTAGCCGGCGTTTAGGCGGCGGAGCAGGGCGGCCTGCGCGCGAAGGCGCACCGTCGTCACGAGCGAGCGAAACGCCGCATCGACCTCGGCGCTCGCGTCCGTCACGTCTGGTCTCCGCCGCCCGAGCCGGCCAGCGCCTCGAGCACGCGCAAAGCCGCGGTTTCGGCCGCGTCGCCCTCTGGCGCCTCACCTTCGAGGTCCCGCGCCTCTGAAATGGCCGCCAGGGCCGCGTCCGGATCGTCGATGCTGAGCCCCTCGACCGCGTCGGCGGGATCGGCAAGCACGCGCCTCAGCGCGGATTCGAGCGCCCGGACGGCGGGCTCGCGCGCCTCGGGGGTGGCCGACGACAAGCTGCGAAAGGCGCGGAGGAGGTCGACGAGGGCCGTGGTCTCTTTCAGCGAATCCCCCCGAGCGAGCTCGTCTGTGAGGATCTCCAGCGAAGCGATCGCGCGGGACCCGGACACGGCGGCCGCCGCCCCCCCTCCCTCGCCCTCGCGCCGCCCCTCCTCCTCGCCGTCCGCCTCCGCGGCGGCGCCGCCGTCGTCCCCGCCGCCGTCGAACGCCACGCCTTCGACCCACGCCCGCTCGGAGATCCGCTCGCGGAGTTCGTCGATCTTCGCGGACAGCGCGTCGTAGAGCTTGTGCCGCTCGGGCGACCGCGCCTCGTAGGCCGCCACGAGCCCAGGCCTGAGCAGGGCGAGCGCGCGCTCGAGCATCTTGAGGCGCACCAGCCCGGAAAGCCGCTGGCCATTTTCCTGTCCACGAGTCGCGGAAAACAGGAGCTCGAGGCCCCGCTCCTCCTGCGCCGTGAGCCCCGGCTCCATATCGAGCGTGGGGGTCGGCGCCAGGATCCGCTCCAGGCTCGCCGCGACCCGATCGAAATGCGCCGCCGCCTCCCGGCGGCGCAGCATGTCCTCGTGTGCCGCCGCGTCCTCGCGCGCGGCGGCATCCTCATCCAGCTCGTCGCGCGCAGCGGCGGCCGCCGCGCGCTCCCCGCCTCGCTGGCGACTTCGGCGCATGACGGAGCATTCTACAACGGCGGCGGGGCGGCCGTCGCGCCACCCCGCGCCCCGCCGGAAAGCCTCCGGCCGAGGCGCCTCTCGAGGCGCCTTCCGGCCGGCGCGGCACTTGGCGAGCGAGGCCAGAGACGGCTCACGAGCTCGCCGGGCCGATTACTCGTCGGGGATCGGCTCCCACCACTGGCACCACCAGTCGTGGCCCACGAGGATCCGGAGCTTCGGGTGCCAGCAGTAGCTGATCTTTTCGTCGGTGTTCATATAAAAGAGGCAGTTGTTGCACTGCTCGTCACCGTAGGGTTGCCCCTTGAGCACGGCGTCCTCGGCGAGGTGGCGGAGCTCGAGCGATTTCTTCTCATCGATCTCTTTGGGCTCCGGGGTGGGCAGGTCATCGTCGGCCATCGCGTTACCTCCTCGCAGTTGAAAGCTCGTGGGATGGTCGCAGCGAGCGAAACCGTCCAGCATCGCCCGCCACTGGGCGTTTAGCTCGATTCGGCGCTCACTCAGCCTAGCGGCAAGATCGCTGCAGCTCAAGGGCGCGGCCCGGTTGCTACAGGCAGCTCAGTTGAAGTGAGCCCCCAGACGGCGCAGTTCGCAGGCTGGCTGCCGAGGCGCTCCGACGCAGGAAGGGTGGGGGTGGGCTCAATCCCACGCCGCCCGGCTGCAAGTGACAAATTGCCACCCTGTCCTAACCGGCGCCACCCGCACCGGCGAAAGCCGTGCTACCACCGCCTTATGGCGAAAACGAAGCTCCGGGACGAGGACCTCGAAGAGATTCGCGAAATCTTCGACCACTTCGACAAAAACGGCGACGGCGTGATCCAGCGCAGCGAGTTCGCCGCCCTCCTCGAGGCGCTCGATGCGAGCGTCGATCCCGAGGAGGTCCAAGCCGGCCTCGACGCGCTAGACGAGAACCGTAACGGGCTCATCGATTTCAACGAGTTTTTGGCCTGGTGGGGTGATCGATATACCGTCTAAAGCGGGCCGCTCCAGGAGGCCGCTCCTCGCCGTGGGGTGGGCGTCCACCCGTCGATGACAGGCGTGGCGCGAGCGATCGCGAAGACCGCGCGCGCCCTTACGGTCCGCTCGGAGCCGATCCGGCCGCGGGCGTCGCCTCGGCGCCGCTCGGCGCCTCGAAGCGGCCGCGGCGTCGCCGCACCACCGCCTTTTCCGCCTCCACGAGGAAAAACACGACGAAACCGAACGCGAGCACGCGCCCCCAATCCGCGGCAGCCATGGGCGCCGTCCCGAACAGAAACTGCATCGGGGGCGCGTACACGAACAGGGCTTGAATGACCACGAGCACGCCCACCGCCACGAGCACGGCGCGGCTTCCGATGAAGGCCTGCACGTGTACGGACGACTGGGTCATGAAGCGACTGTTGATGAGATAAAACACCTGGGCCGCCACGAGGGTGTTGATCGCGACCGTCCGCGCGAGATCCAGATCGACGCCGGCCTCCGCGAGCCAGAAAAAGTGACCGAAGGTGCCGCCGACGAGGAGCACCGAGACGAACACCACGCGCCACAGCAAAAACGGTGACAAAAGCGGCTCGTTTGGCGGACGCGGCGGGCGCTTCATGACGCCGGGCTCGGTCGGCTCGAACGCCAGCGCGAGCGCGAGCGTCACCGCGATCACCATGTTCACCCACAGCACCTGGAGGGGGGACAGTGGCAGCGCCAGCCCCAGAAAGATCGCGGCGATGATCGTCATGCCTTGCCCGCCGTTCGTGGGCAAGAGGAACAGGATCGCCTTGCGGAGGTTGTCGTAGACGGTTCTGCCCTGCTCCACCGCGCTGGCGATGGTGGCGAAGTTATCGTCGGCCAGGACCATCGCCGAGGCGTCCTTCGCTGCCTCGGTCCCTTTCACCCCCATGGCGATGCCCACGTCGGCGCGCTTGAGCGCAGGAGCGTCGTTGACGCCGTCCCCGGTCATCGCGACGATGTCGCCGTTCGCCTGCGTCGCTTTCACGAGGCGGAGCTTGTGTTCGGGGCTGGCGCGCGCGAACACGTTCGTGTGTTGGGTCGCCCGCGCGAGCTCGTCGTCGTCCATGCGCTCCACGTCGCGCCCGGTCACCACCCGTCCGTCGCCCGAGAGCCCGAGCTGAGCCGCGATCGCGCCGGCCGTGATCGCGTGATCGCCCGTGATCATCTTGACCTCGATCCCAGCGCTCTGGCAGCTGGCCACGGCCGTGATCGCCTCCTCGCGCGGCGGATCGATACTCCCCACGAGGCCGAGCAGGGACAGCCCGCCGCGCGCATCTTCCATGGACAGCGACGACGTCTCGGCAGGCACCTCCTTGGTCGCCACGGCGAGGACGCGCTGGCCGTGCCGCGCTAGATCGGCCATCACCTCGTGCCAGTAGTCGCGGTCGATGGGCGCGTCTCCTTCGCTCCGCCGCTGGCGCGCGCAGTACTGGAGCACGACCTCCGGCGCGCCCTTGACGTGGACCGAGGCGAGCGGCGCCTCGCCGTGGTGGTTGAGCGTCGCCATGAACTGGTGGGCCGAATCGAACGGAACCACATCGGTGCGCGGAAACGCGCGGCGCGCGTCGCCGCTCGCGAGGCCCGCTTTGAGCGCGGCAGTGACCAGCGCACCTTCGGTCGGATCGCCCTCGAGGGTCCAGGCACCATCCTCGCGCTTGTGGAGCTCCGCGTCGTTGCACAGGAGCGAAGCCCGAAGGAGCTCCGTGAGCACGACGTCGTGTTTCGGATCGATCGTTTGGCCGTGTTCTTGAAACGTGCCCTTCGGGGCGTAGCCCACGCCGCCGATATCGATCCGCCGCGCCGGCGTCGCGATCGTCGTGGCGGTCATTTCATTGCGCGTAAGCGTGCCCGTTTTGTCCGAATAGATCACCGTGAGCGCGCCGAGCGTCTCCACCACGGGCAGCCGGCGGAGCACCGCGTTGCGACTGGCGAGCTTCTGCACGCCGATCGCGAGGGTGATCGTCATGATCGCAGGCAACCCCTCGGGGATCGCGGCCACGGCGAAGCTCACGGCGGCGAGGAACACGGATGCGACGTCGTAGCCGCGGACGGCGAAGCCGAACGCGAAGGTGACGCCCGCGAACAGCACGATCACGAGCGAGAGCCACCGCCCGAACTGGGCGATCTGCCGCAAAAGCGGCGTCTGCAGCTCCTTCACCTCGCTGAGCATCGCGCTGATGTGCCCGATCTCCGTGTAGGCCCCCGTAGCCACGACGACGCCGCGCCCCTGGCCGTAGGCGACCATGGTCCCGGAGTAGCCCATCGACGTGCGATCGCCGATCTCGGCGTCGGCATCGACCGGATCGACCGACTTGTCCACCGCCACCGACTCGCCGGTGAGGATGGCCTCGTCGATCCGCAGGTTCTTGCTTTGAAAGAACCTGACGTCGGCGGGCACGCGGTCGCCGGCGCCGAGCTCCACGACGTCACCCGGTACGAGCTGTTCGGCCGCCACCTGCTTGCGCCGCCCGTCGCGAAGAACCACGGCCTTGGGCGCGAGCATCCCGCGAATGGCCTCGATGGCGCGCTGGGCCTTGCCCTCCTGGAAAAACCCGATGAGCGCGTTCAAAACCACCACGCCCATGATCACGGCCGTGTCGATCCACAGCTGAATGGCGGCCGTTCCCGCCGCGGCGACGATCAGGATATAGATCAGGACGTTGTTGAACTGGCGGAGCAGGCGCATGAGCGTGCTCGCCTTGGGCGGCTCAGGGAGCCGATTCGGCCCGTAGCGGTCTCGGCGCGCATCGGCGTCCGCGCTGCCAAGGCCCTCGCGATCCGCCCGCACGCGCGCGAGCACGTCGTCGGCCTCCAAGGCGTGCCAGGATGGGCCAGGCGATGGGCCAGGCGCTTGAGTGTCCCCTCCGCTGGCTGTCTCGCCGCGCCCGCCCGTCGCGGCGCCCTGGGGGTCAGACGGATCGCCCGCTCGCCCGGTCCCGACAGAGGACTCTTCGCCGGCCCCGACTCGCTCATGGTCTACTGATCCGGAGCCGGTCATGGTGACAGTTGTTCCCGGTTGTTCACGCGGGCATGGCCATGCAAATCGAACGCCATACGGATCGCCGGCACCATAGCATCCACCACGCGCGCCAGGCGTGTTGCCCGCGCGCGCAACGTGATCGGAGAACACGACGATGCAAAGCGAAACCGAGCCGCGCGGCCATCCGGTGGTCGCGGCGGTTTTAGATGCGGCGATGTGGCCGCTCCGCAAGGTTCGAAAGCAGATCGTCCCCCAGGCCGCCGGGCGCGTGTTGGAGATCGGCGTCGGCACCGGGGCGAACTTCCCCTACTATCGCGACGCGGACTCGCTGGCCGGCGTCGAACCAGATCCGCACATGCTGCGCCGCGCGCGGCGCCGAGCCGAATCCATTTCGCTCGACGTGGACCTCAGCGCGCGCGGGGCAGAGCAGCTGCCCTATGACGACGCCAGCTTCGACACCGTGGTCGCCACGTGGGTGCTATGCACGATCCCCGATCCCGAGGCCGCGCTCGCCGAGATGCGGCGCGTGCTCAGGCCGCGCGGCACGCTGCTGTTCGCCGAGCACACCCGGTCGCCGCAGCGTCTCGCGGCGCGCGTGCAAGGGGGCCTTTCGCCCTGCTGGTCGCGCCTAGCCGGCGGCTGCAGGCTCGATCGTGACAGCATCGCGATGATCCGAGACGCCGGCTTCGAAGACGTCGTGGTCGAGCCGGCCGGTCGCGAGCGGTTTACGCTCACACCCGTGTACCTGGGCACCGCCCGCCGCCCAGATGCGCGCGCCCCCGATCGCGGAAACGACTGAACGAGCCACGGCTGAACGAGCCCCACCTACTGCCGTGCCGGCGGCGGCGCGCGAACCAGACGGGCCGCGACATGCGCCCGCGAGCGGCTGGGCCTGATTCCGCGGCTTCGCAGGTCAAAATGGCGACATTCCGAAAATTCATGAGGGGAATCACCGATTGCTCCCGCCGCCACTGGAGCCCGGCCGCCATCAGCCAGTAAGCTGGTGCGGCCGCGCCGGCAAAGGCCCGCGCCTCCCTGCAAGCCCCCTCGCCCGCTTTGAATCGCAAAGTCGAACGGCTGGTCATTATGCTCTGCCTGGTTTTCGCCGGGGGGAGCATCTACACGCTGCCCTACCTCTACCAGCAGTACGCGGGGCCGATGCGAGAGGTGATGGAGCTCTCCCGCACCCAGCTCGGCTGGATGAGCACCTCGTTCGGCGTTTTCGCGATTCTCTGCTACTTCCCCGGCGGGTGGCTGGCCGACCGGATTTCAGCGCGGGCGCTGCTCACGGTATCGCTCCTCGCCACGGGCCTGCTCGGGCTCGTTTACGCGACATTCCCGCCGCTGCCGGTCCTGCTCGCCATTCAAGCGCTGTGGGGGATTTCGGCGATCCTCACGTTCTGGGGCGCCCTCATCAAGGCGACGCGATCGTGGGGCGGCGCCGACGAGCAGGGCCGAGCGTTCGGCATCCTCGAGGGCGGGCGCGGCGTCGTGGAAGCGTCGCTCGGCGCGCTCACCGCGTTTTTGTTCGGTGCGCTCGGGACCGCGGCCGCCGGACTCCAGGCCACGGTCATCGTTTACTCCGGCGCCATTTTGCTCACGGGCTTCGCGGTCTGGTATTTCGTGCCGCCGGTCAAGCCCACGCCGCCGAGCGCGGCGGGCGAGAAAAAGGGCCACCTTCGCCAGGTGGTCAAGATGCCCATCGTCTGGATCCTCGCCCTCATCATCCTGATCGCCTACGGCTCGTCGCTCGGCGGGTTTTTCACCACGCAGTTCGCGAGGGACGCGTTCGGCATGGAGGACGACCAAGCCGCCTGGCTAGGCAACTTGCGGCACTGGCTGCGGCCGATCGCCGCGATCGGGGCCGGTTTTCTGGCCGAGCGGATCACCACGCGCCGCGCCGTGGGAATCGGCTTTACCGTCCTCGCGCTGAGCTTCGCCGCGCTCGCCTGGATGCCTACCCCGCAGACCTACCCGCTGTTTTGGACCGACATGGTCATCGCGGGTGGCGCGAGCTCACAGATGATGTGGATTCTATGGGTGGACGTCGCCGTGATCGCGCTGGCGATGTTCGCCCTGCGCGGCATCTACTTCGCGCTCCTCGAGGAGGGCGGCGTTCCCCTCGCGCTCACGGGCACCGCCGCGGGCGTGGTCTCGGTGATCGGGTTTACCGGCGACGCGTTCTTCCCGCCTCTGGCCGGGTGGATCGTCGACACCTACGGCGTGGACGCCGGCTACGCGCTGATCTGGAGGGGCCTCGCGCTCGCGTGCGTCGTGGGCCTCGTCGCCACGCGCGTGCTACGCCGCCTTCAGGACACCAACGCCAAGCGACAGGCCAACTAGTACCCCGGTCGGATCATGACGCTGGGTCGACGCACGCCTTGGATGTAGGCGCTCGTCTTGCACGTGCTCTCCGCACCTACCCGGAACACAGGAGGAGAGCCATGGCACAGACCGCGACCATCGCGATCGTCGGCGCGACGGGTGTACAGGGAGGGGGGCTCGCCCGCGCCATCCTCGAAGATCGAGACGCGCCGTTTACCGCGCGCGCCATTACCCGCAAGCCCGACGCCGAGCCCGCGCGCTCGCTCGCCCACATGGGCGCCGAGGTCGTGCAAGCGGATCTCGACGACATGCGGAGCCTGGTGAGTGCGTTCCAAGGGGCCCACGGCGCGTTTTGCGTCACGAACTTCTGGGAGCACTTCTCGCCGGACAAGGAGCTCGCGCAGACCGAGCGGATGGCGGAGGCGGCGTCGCGCGCGGGTGTTCAGCACGTCGTTTGGTCCACCCTCGAGGACACCCGGAAGTTCCTCCCGATCGAGGACGAACGCATGCCCACCCTCATGGGGCGCTACAAAGTCCCTCACTACGACGCCAAGGGCGAGGCGGACCGATTCTTCCTCGAGCGCGAAGTGCCCACCACGTACTATCGAACGTCGTTTTATTGGGATAACTTCATTCACTTCGGGATGGGGCCCAAAACCCAGCCCGATGGCTCGCTCGCGATCACCTTCCCGATGGGCGAAGGGCGCCTGCCCGGCATGGCGGCGGCCGATATCGGCAAGTGCGCCTACGGCATCTTCCGGCGCGGCGACGAGTTCATCGGCAAGACCGTGGGCGTCGCCGGGGGCTTTCTCACCGGCGGGGAGCTCGCCGCGGGCCTGAGCCGCGCGATGGGGCGAGAGGTGCGGTACAACGACGTGTCGCCGGAGATGTTCCGCGCGTTCGAGTTCCCGGGCGCGCAGGACCTCGGCAACATGTTCCAGTTCAAGCGCGACTTCGAAAAGCAGTACTGCGGAAACCGCAGCATCGAGCTCGCGCGCTCGCTCAACCCCGAGCTCCAGAGCTTCGACACCTGGCTCGAGCGGCACCGCCACGAGATCCCCATCGACTGAAGCCCGTGACGAGCAGCCGCTCGCGGCGGGGGCGCGCGCTCAGGGGATGACGCTGTGCGCGCGGATGTCGCTCCCCGACACGGTTACGACCTCGAGCTCGCCGCTGTCGTCGAGATCGGCGACGACGATGGCCTCGGTGTCGGCGCTGGCGTCGAAGGTGCCGACGCGCTGGCTGAGATCCTGCCCCGCGTGGATGGCGCCCTCGCCCTCCGACGGGTCGATGCCGATGAGGTCCTCGTGCCCGTCGCCGGTGAGATCGGCGGTGAAAAACGGGCCCGTTAGGTCCACTTCGAGGCTGTCGTCCAGCTCCACGGTCTGGTCGGCGAGGTTTGGGGACAGCACGGCGAGGCCGTCGTCGGTGTCGGCGACGAGCACGCTCGCTTGGCCTCCGTCGCCTAGCAGCGCCGCCGCGTACCCCGTGGCGCCCTCGATGGTCCCGCCGTCCCCGATCTCGTAATACGACTCCTCGCCGCTGTCTGGGACGATCACGGAGAAGGCGCGGGCATCGCCTTCGCGCTCGTGGAGCGCGATCAGCCAGGGATACTCAGCATCGTCGAACGGCGCGAACACCGCGTGCGTATAGGGGGTGAGATCCAGGTCGTTGACCGAACCGAACTCGGGGTAGGTCGTCTGGAGCATCACGGCGAACCGCTCGCCCAAGCCGAGGATGATGTCGAGATCGCCGTCGCCGCTGACATCGGCCGCCTCGACGGCGCCGCCCAAAGCGCCCGGCGGAGCTTCGAACTCCAAAAACTGCGGGTTGAGATCGCCTTCGCCGCCGATCTCTACGATCTCGGCCGCGCCTCCGCCGTAGGCAAAGACCAGCTCGTCGGTGTCGTCTTCGGACAGGTCACCGGCCCACGTGGCGACGATTTCGGGTGCATCGAGCGGAACGGCTGTTTCGATCGGCTCGCCCAGAGGATCGCTGCACAAAAAGAGCCCCTCTTGGTCGACGACCGCGACGGCATCTCCCACCGGGTCGTCGACACGCACGAACTCCATGCTTTGAGCAGACCCTGTCGGCGCGCAGCTCACACTTGTGGTCTCGAAATCGAGCCGAGGGAGGTCGATCCCCGCGTCTGGCGCGGCGTCCGGTCGGCGATCGGCGTCGAGCTGGCCCTCATCGGCGTCGGGAGCCTCCGCGGCGAGCGACGGCTCGCGGATGCCGAGGACACCCTCGCAGCCGGCGCTCAAATACACGCCGGCCACGACGAGGAGCACCGGCGCCGATCGGCGTGTGGGGATGGGTATCTGCATGACAGACCTCCGTGCCTGGTGGCGCCTGCGGCAGCGCCAAGGAGAGCATAACCTCCCCCGCTCCACTTGTGGGAACGGGCGTCCTCCCGCGCAAGGCGGTGTCCGGCGAAACCGCGCGTGGTAGGCATGGGGGGTGCCCGAGCCCGTCCGAACGACACCCGCCGAGGCGCCCGCGCGAAAGGTGCTCCGCGAGGTTTTCGGCTACCAGCGGTTTCGCCCCGGACAAGCGGAAGCGGTCCAGGCGCTCGTGGCCGGTCGCGACGCGGTCGTGGTGCTTCCCACCGGCGGCGGGAAGTCGCTGTGCTACCAGGTGCCGGCGATCGTCGCGAGCCGCGCAGGGCGCGGGCTCGCCGTGGTGGTGTCGCCGCTCATCGCGCTCATGGAAGATCAGGTGGGCGCGCTGCGGGCGGCGGGCGTGGCGGCGGCGGCGATCCACAGCCATCAAGAGGAAAGCGATCGCCGCGGGGTGCTCGCGGCGATCGCGCGGGGCGAGCTCGAGCTCGTGTACGTATCGCCCGAGCGCGCCGCGCTGGACAGCTTTCGCCGCCTGCTCGAGCGCGCGCCGATCGCCCTGGTCGCGATCGACGAGGCCCACTGCATCAGCGAGTGGGGACACGATTTTCGGCCCGAGTACATGCGGCTCGGCGAGCTGCGCGAGGTCACCTCCGCCCCGACCATCGCGCTCACCGCCACGGCGACCCCGCAGGTGATACGAGAGATCGAAGGCCGCTTGCAGCTCCGAGAGCCGGCCCTCGTTCGCGGCAGCTTCCGGCGCGAAAACCTCGAGTTCGCGGTGGCCCACCTGCGCTCCGACGACGCCCGCACCGCGGCCGTCATCGCCGAGCTCGAGGCCGCCGGTTTGCGCGGGCGGGCCGCCGGGCGGGGGCGCGCGATCGTCTACTGCAGCACCCGCGCGAAGACCGAGTCGTTCGCCAAGGCGCTGCGCATCCACGGTGTCGCGGTCGGCTACTACCACGCCGGGCGCACCAAGCTCGCGCGCGAGCGCGCCCAGCGCGCGTTCGAGACCGGGAGAACCCGCGTCCTCGTCGCGACGAACGCGTTCGGCATGGGCATCGACCTCCCCGACGTGCGCCTGATCGTCCACGCGCAGGCGCCCGGCAGCCTCGAGGCGTACTACCAGGAGGCCGGGCGCGCGGGTCGCGACGGCCTGCCGGCGCGCTGCGTCCTGTTTTTTGGCCCCGGTGATCTCGTCACCCAGCGGCGCCTGCGGGGCGGTGGCAGCTCGGGCGCCGCGCTCGGCGATCGCGACGAGGCCGCGCTCGCGGCGGTGGAGGCCTACGCCCGCGGCCGCCTGTGCCGCCAAAAGGTCCTATGCGCACACTTCGCCGAGCCGAGCGCCGAAGGCGAAGCCGCTGCCTGCGGCATCTGCGACGTCTGCCAAGACCCCGACGGGATCGCGGACGGTCACGAGGAGAGCGCCGCGGCCTCCGCGCCGCGCGAGATCACCCCTCTGTCCGCAGACGAGCACGCGACGATCGTCGAGGCGGCCAAAAATCTGCGCCGTCCCGTGGGCAAGTCGAACCTCGCGCGCGCGCTGCGGGGCAGCCGGGCCAAGCCGCTGCGCCGCCTCGGCCTCGTCGACCTCCCCCAGCACGGCAGCCTGAAAGCGCACGGCGAAGCGTCCATCGTCGCCGCCATCGACGAGCTCCTCGAGTCGGGCGCCCTCGCGCGCCGCGGCAGCAAATACCCGACCGTGTGGCTACCGGGACGGCCTGTGAGGGCCAAGCGCACCGACGATTCGGCCTCGGCGCCGCCCGCCCGCTCGAGGCGCCCGCCGACGAGCGACCTCGCGCGCGCGCTCGACCGCTACCGCCGCCGCACCGCCCGCGCCCTCGATTGGAAGCCCTACATGGTGTTTCAGCGCCGCGTGATCGCCGCCATCGATGAACACCGCCCGCGCTCGCGCGACGCGCTCGCTCGCGTGCCCGGACTCGGCCCCGCCAAGGTCGAGCGCTTCGGCGACGACTTGCTCGACCTCATCCGGCGCCACGCCCGCTAGCGCGACCCGCCGCCGCATACCGACGCGGGCATGAGGTGAATGCCATCACAGCGGCCCGCTCGCTGATGGCCAATCTCCGCATCCAAAGGAGACCGCGTTCGCGTGCGGATGTCTACACGAGTGCGAAAACGGACTGGGAGCAGATAGGTCGTGCACTGGCACGCACGCCAGCGGTGGCTCGCCGCCGCGTCCGCCGCGGCGATCGTGACCCTGGTCGCTTTTTGTGTCTTCCTGTCGGTCGCAGCCGCTCTTTACCCAGGAGGGAACGCGTTCGTCGACGACGACCGCGGCTTTGATCTGTGGAGAAACTTCTGGACCGATCTGATGCGACCCGTCGCACTGGGGGGACAGCCCAATGTGGTCGGATCGCGGCTTGCGATCGCCGGCGCCTTGGCATTCGCCGCGAGCCTGCTGCTGTTTTGGTGGGCGGCGCCCGACGCCTTTCGCGCCAGAACCTGGCTACGCCGGTGCGTGCGAGTGTTGGCCGTGTTAACCGCGGCGACCCTCGTCGGGGTGCCCCCTGGCCTGCTCGGGGTTCCGCACGAACCAGCCATCTTTCTGGCGGCCATCTTCGGCGGCGGAGCCAGCTGCGCCACGCTCGTGGGATTTGCAGGTGCCCCCGACCTGCCCCGGGTCATCGTGGCGCTCGGCGCCGCGGCCCTCGCGTCCACTTTAATCGGCCTCGGACTGTTTGCCCGCGATGTCATGGCCGGCGAGCCGCTCTCGATCGCGACCCCGGTGATGCAAAAGGTCGCCACCGTGTTCATCGTGGCGTGGGTGCTTAGCGGCTGTGCCCACCAGCTACGAACGAGCCGCGCCCGCCTTTGCGAGGCCCGGTCACGATGATCGTAAAGGCCACGAATGGGCCGGCGCGAACGCGGTCCGCTCTCGACTCCGCGGAACAGGGAGATGGGGCCCGGCGTGTCGCGACCTCACGTCGCGGCCGGCCCGCGCTCCCACGGAGGAGGAGTCATCTCGGCACGGAGGTGATCGAGAAAGGCCCTGAGCGTCGGCGAAAGGTGGCGCGTGCTGGGGTAGACCGCGTGGATGGGCGCTTGCGGCGAACACCAGGCGGGAAGCACGCGAGTTAGCCGCTTGGTGCGCAGATCGTCGATGCAGCGGAACAAAGGCAGCATCGCGATGCCAAGGCCCTGACGCGCCGCCTCGTCGAGAAACTCGAAGTCGTTGACGAGGAGCCGCGGGCTAACTTGCACCGCGCGGGTCTTTCCATCGAGTGACAGCCGCCATGTGGTCGGATCCGAGGCGCCTGCAAAGACCACGCAGTCGAAGCGCTCGAGGTCTTCGGGCTGCTTGGGGGTGCCGTGCATGCGCAAAAATCGGGGGCTCGCCACCAAAAAACTCTGGAGCGCGCCCAGGCGCCGCGCGACGAGCGTCGAGTCGGCCAGAGGGCCGGCTCGAACCGCCACGTCGAACCCCTCTTGAACCAGGTCGACGATGCGGTCGGCGCCCACGAGCTCCACCTGCACCTCGGGATGGCGGCGGAGAAAGGACGCCACGATCGGCCCGAGGAAGCCGAAGTTTAGCGGCGTGGTCACGCGAAGCAGCCCCCTCGGCACCTCCTGCAGCCTCGTAACCGCGCGCTCGGCCTCCTCGACCTCGGCGACCACGCGCTGGGCGTGCTGGTAGTACGTGTGCCCCACGTCCGTGAGGCTTAGCTTGCGGGTGGTGCGCTGGAGCAAGCGAGCGCCCAGGCGCGTCTCGAGCTCGGAGACCTTGCGACTCACCGTCGACTTGGGCATGCCGAGCTCGCGCGAGGCGCCGGTGAAGCTGCCGGCCTGGACGACCCGCGCGAAGACGAACAGTTCATTGAGGTCCATGGGCAGCGCGGATCGTCCCATGGGGAGAACAGCTTTTCCATTAGCCGCCCACTGGTGCAGTGGGCGGGACGACTCCGTCACCTGTCCGGACGCAAAAAAGCCAGGAGTTTCAGGCTCCTGGCTTTCTTGATGTCAGCGGGGTGGACGGGACTCGAACCCGCGGCCTCCGGCGTGACAGGCCGGCGTTATAACCTACTTAACTACCACCCCTCGATTCAGTTTTCAGCACGACTTCAGGCTGCGCGGAGGCAGCGTAGTGGGCGAAGTAGGATTCGAACCTACGACCACCGCCTTGTAAGGGCGGCGCTCTCCCACTGAGCTATCCGCCCATCGCCGCGTTGGCAAATCCCCTTCTAGCGAA
>SLNH01000072.1 GCA_007133195.1 Nannocystineae bacterium
CACCGCGCCGTGACCCGAGAGGGTCGCGACGTGGCGCTCAAGATTCAGTACGCCGACGTGAAGATGAAGCTCGGCTGCGATCTCTTCGTGCTGCGCTGCGCGGTACCGCTCTTTCACATCTTCGTCCCGAAGATCCCGCTTCGGCACATCTACGCCGAGGTGCGCAAGGCGCTCGAGACCGAGCTCGACTACCGCAAGGAGGCCGAGCACACGCGGATCATCGGAGAGAACATGAAAAAGGTGCCGCATGTGACGGTGCCCGAGGTCGTCGACGCCTACACCACCGAGCACGTGATCTGCACCACCTACTTCGAGGGCTGGAAGCTAACCGCGAATGAGCGCCTCGCGGCGGAGGACTTTCCGGTCCTCGACGTGATGCAAAAGCTGATGCGGGCCTACGCCCATATGTTCTTCGTCGACGGCGTCTTCCAGAGCGACCCCCACCCGGGCAATCTGCTCGCCCGGCGCGGCCCAGACGGCACGGCCGAGATCTGCGTGCTCGACTTCGGCCAGGTAAAGATCTTCCCCCGGGGCTTTCAGAAAAAACTCGTCATGACCACCGTCGCGTTCATGAGCCGCGACGTCGATAGCTTCGCGAAGGGCGTGGCCGGACTCGGCATGCTCAGCGAACAAGACCTCGAACACACCAAGCCCGTGCTCCGAAAGTTCTTCGACGAGATGTTCGAGATGAGCCCGCAGGAGCTCAAGGCCCTCGACGCCGACATGCTACGCGAGAAGATCCAAGACCTCCTCGCGAAGATCGAAGGCGTGCACATCCCGCAAGATCTCGTCCTTTACGGCCGCGCCTTCTCGATGCTCGCAGGGGTCTGCGCAGCCCTCGACCCCACGGTCAACGGCCTCGTCGTCGCCAGGCCGATGATCATGGAGGCGCTTATGCGCCCCGAGGTCATGACCTCGCTCGCGGCGTCCGACGCGCCGGTCACCGCCGCGCAATGAGTCCGACGGGCCCCGTCGCGGGGCTCGATCGAGCATCGTGGGTCTCGGCGTCGTAGACCATCATCTGATACATCATGTGGTGGATGCGGTCATGCATTAGGCCAGCGATCACGACGAACTGGCGCCACGCTTCGTCTTCGCAGGCATCGAGACTTGAGGCGTAGGCCTGCCATTCGGCGCGGCCGATCCGAGCCTCGAACGCCGGCGGCCTACACGCCTCGGATTCGTGCTGGGCGCCGTACTCGGCCCAGTCCGTCATCAAGACGTACAGGAGTTCGTCGAACACCAGCATGCCCTGCATCGCGTCGTGCAGGTGCTCGCCGTCGAAGTCTCGATGCCAAACGAGGTCGCGAAAGTCGTCCGCCGAGACGAACTCGAAGCTTAACTCGTTCCGATCCGTCGTCGTCTGCTCCGGCGCATAGGGCGCCCGGTTGCCCACGTAGTCTTCAAGCTCCGCGGCCCGGTGGCGGCTGACGCTGTCGTAAACCAATGACTTGTACATCGCATGATGCACGCGGTCGTGCATGATCTCGGTGATCTGGACGAAGTCCATCCATGACGAGCGAGCTCCCGTGCGCTCGAGATTCTCTCGATAAACGCCCCACTCGCCGCCTGAGATCCGGTCTTCGAATTCGGGCATGAGCTCGTCGTGGCCTAGATCCGAGGCGGCATAGCGCGCGAGGTCGCTCATCATCTCGTGCATGTGGTTATGGAAGGTCCCGAAAAGCCTCATCGAGTGGCCCCAGCGATCAGCCTCGTGGATGTTTTTCGAGATGTATTCGCGGAAACCCGCACCGGAGATCGAGTTCATGTCGAGGTCATCTCGATGGTCGAGATCGGGCCGCGTGCTCGAGTCTGGAGCGCGCGACGCCTTCGGCGGCCCCGCGGTGTCGCGCGTCTCCTGCGAGCTCGCCGCGCAGGAAGAGATCGCCAGCACAGAGCTCAAAGCTAGCGTTAGCGCCGTCTTACGTTGCATCGCCGCGTGATAGCAGGCGAGTTCTCGGTGGACACCCAAAACCGGCCAGCGACGCCGGCCCTGACGAGCCGGGGCGGGAGTGGCGTGCTTGCTCCTGCAGGTGAGCGGCCTGAGCCGCCGTCGCTAACCGGTTTTGGCGCGTCCGCGACCGGACGCTTTCGACGTGTTCACCGAAGGCGAGGCGAGCCGGCTGGCGGCCCTCGGCGAGCGTCCCACCGAGGCTCCGTGCCGCATTGGGACCGACGCCGTGGATCGCGAAAAGCGCCTTTTACGTAGCCTGGCCCAAGATAGATTCTTCCGCCCCTCGCCCACACCGCTACCCCGGAGGTAAGTTTTAAGTTGTTTGGTCCTTCCGGTCGGCGCCTTCTCCCGGAGCCCGACCCCGGAGGGGCCCGAGCATCGACCACGAGGCCGAGAAGGCTCCGATATGAAACTCAAGAGCGTACGGCGCGTTTTCAAACGCTGGGGGTTCGTGATCTTCCTCGCCTTCCTGGGGCTGCTGATCGCGATCGAATACGTCCTGGACTGGACGGGAGGCGAGGACGGCGATGACGCCGAGGGCGACGCGTCGTCGAAGCGCGAGATCCTGAGAGAGTCGATCCAGAAAACCGCCGGTCCGCACGAGGAGGAGGTTCGCGTCGAGTACGAGGGCTCCGATGGCCGAATCCTCCGCATGCACTTCGCCGGTTGTACGCAATCCCGGGCGGACGCCATCGTCGAAACGCTCGGGGATGCCATGACGGACGCGAACGTGCGCGAGCTCATCTGCGACACGAGCGGCGACAAGACGTATCGAGCGAGCCCCTAGCTCCTCGGGGCAGTGCGAGACCCGTCCTGTGGCTCGCCCAGCCACTCACGCTCCCCGCGCGCCTCCCGACGCGACCTCGCGCAGGCCGTGGCACGCCCTCTGCAGCGCCCTCCGAAAAGGACCGTCTCAACGCTGTGGAGGAAGACTCATGCTCTGCCGTGATCTAATGCGCAGGCCCGTACAATGCGCGGCGCCCCACGAGTCGGCACAGAGCGCCGCACGCCGCATGCAAGATTCGAATATCGGTTTCGTACCCGTATGTGACGAGCAAAACGCGCTGATCGGCGTCGTCACCGATCGCGATCTCGCCATGCGCGTTTGCACCCCGGCCCGCTCGCCGGCGGAGGTCGAAATCGGCGAGATCCTGACGCCGTCGGTCGTGGCGTGCCGCCCCGACGACGATCTCCGCGACGCCGAGGATCTAATGGTGCAGCATCGGGTCTCTCGGATCGTCGTCACCGACGCGACCGGCGGCGTCGAAGGGGTCATCAGCCTCTCGGACGTGGCGATGGCCGATCCGGCGCGCGCCGCGGTCATTCTGCGGGAAGTCGCATCCCGCGAGCTCCTCGACGTCGAGGGGACCACCCAGCCGCCGGCCCCGTGACCGACTCTCGCAGCCGGGGGTTGCTCCGCCGCGCCCGCAGTCTATGATGAGGCCTCCCCTCCGATGAGGGAAGTGAGCCTTTACGCGAGCGTTCGACATGTCGCAGCCCCTACGTTACCAACTCTCCGAAAACGAGATTCCGGCCTCCTGGTACAACATCGCCGCGGACCTGCCCTCGCCGCCGCCCGTATTGCACCCGGGCACCCACGAGCCGATTGGGCCCGAGGATCTGGCGCCGCTGTTTCCCATGGCGTTAATCGAGCAGGAGGTGTCGACCGAGCGCGACATCGCGATCCCGCAGGCCGTGCGCGACGTGTATCGGATGTGGCGACCGTCGCCGCTCTACCGCGCCCGCCGGCTCGAGGAAGCGCTGGGGACTCCGGCGCGCATCTACTACAAATACGAGGGCGGCAGCCCGTCGGGGAGCCATAAAACCAACACGGCGGTCGCCCAGGTCTATTACAACAAGGCGGCGGGAACGAGCCGCATCAGCACCGAGACCGGCGCCGGTCAATGGGGCTCGGCGCTCGCGTTCGCGGGGTCGATCTTCGAGGTCGCGATCAAGGTCTTCATGGTGCGGGTGAGCTTCGAGCAAAAGCCCTATCGCAAGGCGCTGATGCAGACCTACGGCGCCGAGTGCGTCCCCAGCCCGAGCCGCGAGA
>SLNH01000458.1 GCA_007133195.1 Nannocystineae bacterium
CGGATCTCGAGGTCCAAACCGGCGATCCGAACGCCGACGATCGCGCCGCGCGCGCCGTCGCCGAGGCGCTGCTCTCGCTCTCCACCACCGTCGACGTCGGTCCTGCGCGGAGCGCGCTCTCCCCTCACCGAGCCCTGTATCTCCGCGTTCCGCGCGCGGCGCCGAGGCGCCACCTGCGCGGCGCACGCTTTGGCGCCCAAATCCTCGAAGAGGTCGGTCGCTTCGGCTATCGCGCCCGCGTGGGCATCGCCGACGATCGCTTCACGGCCTGGGCGGCCGCCAGGTGCGGCGCGCGCCGCGCGCCCTCTGCTCCCTGCGCGGCGGTCCCCCGCGGCGGATCGTCCGCATTTTTGGCCCCGCTCCCCATCGATCTCTTACCGGCGGATCGCGACGTGCTCTCCATGCTCCGCGCCCTCGGCATCGAAACGCTCGGAGACTTCGCCGCCCTGCCCCCGCCCACCGTGGGTCGCCGCTTCAGCAGCGCTGGCCTCGATCTCCAGGCGCTCGCGCGCGGCGACGGCCAAGCGCTGCTCACCCCCTTTACACCCACCGAGCCCGTCAGCGAGAGCATCGAAACCGAGGATGAGATCACGGCCATCGAGCCGCTCTCCTTCGTGCTCCGTCCCCTCTCGGATCGGGTCGGCGAGCGGCTGCGCGGGCGCGGCGCCGCCGCGGCGCGAATTCGCCTGTCGCTCGGCGGCCCCCGCGGCGCGCGCACACCGATCGAGCTGTCGCCCTCGCGCCCGCTCACCTCCGGCCGCGCGCTCGCCGAGCTGGCGCGCGCCCACCTCGCCGAGCGCGAGCTCGATCACCCGATCACGTCGATCACCATCGCGATCGAGAGCGAGGTTGAGCCAGAAAATGAGACCCTCGATCTCTTCGAGCGCGCGGCCGGCAAAGACGCCTCGCCCGAAGCCCTCGACGCCGCGCTCGCGCGCCTCCGCGCCGCCCTCGGGGAGGACGCCGCCTGCGCCGCCGAGCTCGTGGACACGCACCGCCCCGAACGGGCTTATCGGCTGGCCCCCTTCGCGCCGTCCCGCCGCGCGAAAAACGCGGGCCACGCCGCCGCCGAGCGCGCTGATTCCCCCCTCCCCGCGGCGCTCGCGGAGAGCGCGGGCGCGCTTCGCCTCCTCGATCCCCCCACGCCGCTCCGTCTCGATCTCGAGACCGTAGAGGTCGAAGGCCGCCGCCGGCGGGTCGTCGCCAGGCGAGGCCCGACCCGCCTCGCCGGCGACTGGTGGCAAGCGTCACCGATGGATCGCGACTACTACGAGGTCGAGACGGAGGACGGGGGGCGTTACTGGATCTTTCGCGATCACCACGCCGGGCGCTACTACCTCCACGGCATCTTCGACTAGCCTAATTTTTGGCTGTCATCTGCGGCGGCGAAGCGCGCCGCGCCCGGCGCTCCTCATCACGGGCTCGATGAAAATGTCCGGGAGGGCGGGCATGCCTCATCGCAGCGGCGGGGATCACCCAGCTTATACAGGGAGGATCCATCTGAAGCGATGTCTTACGCCGAGCTTCACTGCCGCTCGTACTTCTCGTTTTTGCGCGGCGCGTCCTCGCCCGAGGCCCTGCTCGATCGCGCGCGCTCCCTCGGGTACGAAGCCCTCGCCATCACCGACATCGACGGCGTCTACGCCGCCCCCCGCGCCTATCTGCACGGCGCATCGCGCGGCCCTCGGCCCCTCGTCGGCGCCGAGCTCACCATGCGTGACGATCTCGCCCCGCGGCCCGCCGCCGTCTCCCCCGGCGCCGGCGCCCGCCTCCTGCTTCTGTGCGCGAGCGAGCGCGGCTACGCCCGCTTGTGCCGACTGATCACCACCGGGCGCGTTCGCTGCGAAAAGGGCAGCGCGTGGGTCACCTGGGACGAAATCGCCTCCGACACCGCCGGCCTGTTCGCGCTCTCCGGCGGCGCGAGCGGCCCTATCGATGCCGCGTGGCGGCGCGGCGACCTCCGCGCCGCCCACCGGTGGGGCGCTCGCCTCCGCGAAGCCTTCGGCGATCGCACCGCCATCGAGCTCACCCACCACCTCGCCCCCGGCGACGACGAGCGCCTTAGCGCCTTCCGCCAGCTCGCCCGCGCGCTCGACATTCAAACCGTAGCCACCCAAGACGCCCGCTTCGCCGAATCCGCCGATCGGCGGATCTTCGACGTGCAGGCCTGTATCCGCGAGGGAACCACCCTCGCCCGCGCCGGACGCCGCCTCGCCGTAAACGGCGAGCGCTTCCTTCAGCCAATTTCTCAGCTGCGCGAGCGCTTCTCCCGCTGTCCCGAGGCCCTCGAGCGCGCCGCCGACATCGCGCGCAGCCTGCGCTTTTCCATGGCCGAAATCCGCTACCGCTTCCCGGACTTCGCCCTTCCCTCCGGCGACAGCGAGATTTCCTACCTCCGCGAGCTCACCTGGCGCGGCGCGCGCGAGCGCTACCGGCCGCTGTCCGCCCGCGCGGCCGATCAGATCGAGCGCGAGCTCGCCGTCATCGACCGCCTGGATCTCGCCGGCTACTTTCTCATCGTCTGGGACATCGCCAGGTTTTGCCGCGAGCGCGACATTCTCTGCCAGGGGCGGGGCTCCGCCGCAAACTCCGCGACCTGCTACGCCCTCGGCATCACCGCCGTCGATCCCGTGAGCATGGAGCTCCTCTTCGAGCGGTTTTTGTCCGAAGAGCGCGGCGAGATGCCCGACATCGATCTCGACATCGAAAGCGATCGCCGCGAAGAGGTCATTCAATACGTCTATCGCCGCTACGGCGCGGAGCGCGTCGCCATGGCGTGCAACGTGATCAGCTACCACGCCCGCTCGGCGATCCGCGATGTGGGCAAGGCTTTCGGTCTGTCCCAAGAGCAGGTCGATCGCGCCGCCAAATCCATGGATCGCCACATCTCCGTGCCCACGGCCGCGTCCGGCGAGGACGCCGCGGCGCACGGGGCGATCGCCTCCGACGTCGCTCTCGATCCCCAGCTCCGCGATCGCCTGCGCCGCGAAACCGGCCTGGACTTCGCCGATCCCGTGGTGCGGCAAGCGATCGACATCGCCCGCCGCATGGAGGGGTTCCCGCGCCACCTCGGCATTCACCCCGGCGGCATGGTGATCACCGCGGCCCAGACGAGCGAGGTCGTCCCCGTCGAAAACGCCACCATGGCGCAGCGCACGGTCGTGCAATGGGACAAAGACGACCTCGGCGCCATGGGCCTCATCAAGATCGACCTCCTCGGCCTCGGCATGCTCACGGCGCTCTCCGGCGCGAGGCGGCTTTTGTCCCGCTTTCAGGGCGAGGAGCTCGATCTCGCGACGCTCCCCGCCGAGGATCCCTCGGTCTACGACATGATATGCCGCGCCGACACGATCGGCGTGTTCCAGATCGAATCGCGCGCGCAAATGACCATGCTGCCCCGCATGAAGCCGCGCACGTTTTACGATCTCGTCATCGAGGTCGCGATCATCCGCCCCGGCCCGATTCAGGGGGACATGGTCCACCCCTACCTGCGCCGGCGCTCGGGCCTCGAGCCGGTGACCTTCGAGCACGCCTCCCTCGAGCCCGTGCTCGCGCGCACGCTCGGGGTCCCCCTGTTCCAAGAACAGGGCATGAAACTCGCCATCGCCGCCGCGGACTTCACCGCCGGCGAGGCGGACGAGCTACGGCGCGCCATGGGCCACAAGCGATCGAGACAGCGCATGGCCGCGATCTCGGACCGGCTGATCCGCGGCATGCGGAACAAAGGCATCCCCGCGCGGACCGCCGAGCGCATCTACAACCAGCTGTGCGCCTTCGCCGATTACGGCTTCCCCGAGTCCCACGCCGCGTCGTTCGCGCTCATCGTTTACGCATCGTGCTACCTCAAACACTACTATCCGGCCGCGTTTTGCGCCGCGCTTTTGAACGCCCAGCCCATGGGCTTTTACGCGCCGAGCACGCTCGTGGCCGACGCCCGCCGCCACGGCGTCTCGGTGTGGCCTCCGTGCGCGGTGCGCTCCGAGTGGGAGGCGACGCTCGTGC
>SLNH01000471.1 GCA_007133195.1 Nannocystineae bacterium
CACGCGCGCCTTCACATCCCCGCTGCGATAGGGGACATCGAGCCGCGGGTAGACGATCCGCGTTCCCCCAAGCGCCAGCGCGGCCACGAGCGCGCGATAGCTCTTCGGATATGAACGACCCACGTGCGGCCGCGCGATCCACAGCTCGTCCACGCGAACCTGTCCGGCGATGGCGAACAGGCCGGCACGGCGCCGACCATCCGATCCAACAGCCGCTTGCCAACGTCGATGATGTGGCCGCGGGCGACGAGTTTGCGCTCTATTCCACAGAGAAGGCCGAGCCGGTGGGCCGGATTATCGTCGATGAGGTGATGGAATACGTCGAGATGAGCGTGGAAGACGACGCGATGCAGCCGATGTCTTGCATTCCTGGGACGTGTGAAAATATTGCACGAGGGTGGCTCTCGGCCTGTGATGGTGGTTTCGGCACTATCTATGAATGTTATACGACGACCTGGTGCTCGTCTTATACGATTGTGCGCTGTGGTTGGGGCGCATAAAGACAAGCGCTCATCGCGCTTAAGGGCAGACAGACTGGCCCGGTAAGGGCTGCTGAGCGCCGCAAAGGCATGGGACGGCGCGGCAGCCTTCGTTTTGCCGGGCTGTTTGAGGGCCTCGCGGGCCGCCTTGGGCGGATTTCCGCGAGGCCCTGCCGGCCTCCCGCTCGCCAACGCTCACCGTCCTGGCGCGGGCGACAACGCGCGAGCCGAGCGCCGGCATCAGGTCGTTGATTTGAACGCCGAGGCCAGCACTGACGGCGTCGGCCGCCGCTCGGTGCGCGAATCGCCCAACCCTGGGCTGCCGAAAACCGCCCTCGGTTCTCCGAGCGGCCAGGCGAGATCTCCACAGCTTGTCGTGGCCTACACCGCCGGGCGAATTCTCGTCTGCAGGGACTTCGAAAGCCCGTCGCCTTTATGAGAAGGTGGGTAGATTGGGTTTGAAAGAGTCAATCTGGATCGAGCGCAGTGTCAGCGACGCGGAGAAGACGATGATCCATAGGCGCACGAGAGCTCGCGTTTCCGGTGCTATGAACCGAGGCGGATGGTGCCCGTGGGGCGGCTCGATCGCATTGATCGGGCTGTTTGCATCCGCGTGTCCGAGCGACGATGAGCCCGGGGTGGGCCCCGACGCGGAGAAGGGGCCGGACGCCGAGGCGGGCGATGCCCGCGCTCCGGCGGACGCAGAGCCGGGCGACGCGGCACCGCCCGAACCCGATTTCCGGATCGCCCTCGCCGACGCCGCGGCGCCTGAAGCGCAGTGGGCCAAGCCATCGCAGGAGGACGTCCTCGCCATCGCCGCCGACGGCGATGACGTCTACGCCGGCCTGGCGAACGGCGATGTGATCGCCCGCTCCGCCGCGGACGGCGAACGCATTACTGTTGATGGCGACGATTGGGTCTTCGGTGGCCATGGGGATGACCCTGTCTACGCCTTGTTGGCGGACGGCGACGTCCTCTACAGCGGCGGCGGCGACCAGATTGTGCGCAAGATCGACACCGAAACCGGCGAGGCCGTCGAACTCGATGAGGCGCCGTGGCAGTTCGAGGAGCATGAGGCGCAGGTACGCGACCTCGCTCTCGGTGACGAGTACCTGTTCAGCGCCGGCGAGGACGACGGCGAGGGCAACCACGGCACCATCCGGGCCATCGATCCGGACACGGGCGAGGCGGCAACAGTCAATGATGAGGACTGGGTCTTCGATGACAATGACGAAACCGACGACGACCTGTTCGCCGTAACCGAGGCCGACGGCACCGTCTACGCCGGTGATGATGACGGATCGCTGTACAGCATCCCGGCGGACGACCCGGGAGACGGCGAGAGGATCCGCGATGAAATCCACGGCAAAGATGATGGCGTCCGCGATTTGGCGGTCCAGGAGGGCATCCTCTACAGCGTCGGCCTCGATGAGACGCTGCAGGCGACCGACACCGACACCAACGAGGCAGTCCAGTCCGACGGCAGCGACTGGTTCTATGAAGATTATGGCGACGACATCCTCGCCCTGGTCGTACTTGGCGACACCGTCTACATCGGCGGTGAAGAAGACGGCCGCGTGGAGGCCATCGACGCCACCACGGGGGAGCCCGTCGAGGATTCGGAGGGCGACGCCTGGGTCTATCAAGCCGAGGACGAAGAGGACGTGCGCGCCCTCGCGGTGCACGGCGATACCCTGTATGGCGGCACCGAGGATGGCGACGGAGCGATCTGGGCCGCGGGCGACCTGCCCAGCGGCCGCTTCGCCGACACCGCTGTAGATCCGGGCGAGACCGCCCTGTTCAGCGCCTGGATCGAGAACGACGGCGATTCCGGAAGCCGCGATATCACCCTGCAGGTGGGCGGCGACACCGTCGAGGAGCGGTCGCTCGAGCTCGGCGCCGACGCCCGCGAACTCGTCACCTTCGGCGTCGACACCGGCGATCGCGACCTCGCCCCCGACTCGCACGACGTCACGCTCGACACCGGAGACGCCACCCAGACCGCGACCCTGGAGGTCCGTTCGGTAGCCAGGACTGAATGAGAATGGCCTCGACACCAAGAACGGGGCCACATCGTCGACGCCGTCACCACTGGCGCAGATGACGACACCATCGCGGCGCAGCCCGCAGCACACCGCGGGCCGGTCACTCCGGCAGGGAAATGAACTCGTGCTCGTCGCCGGGAACGACCGGGAACCGGCGTTCCCGCCAGGCGCGTTTGGCTTCGTCGATCCGGGCGCGCTGGCTCGAGACGAAGTTCCACTCCACGAAGCGCTCACCGACAGGCTCGCCGCCGATCACGGCGATCCGGGAGTCTTTGACGGCCTCGACGGCGGTGCTGCTCGCGTCAGCAAAGACGGCCATCGCGTGCTCGGGAATCTCGTCACGCTGCGCCCTGAGCGCCCCCTCGGCGACGTACACCGCGCGCTCGCGGGCGTCGGGTAAAACGAGCTTCTGTCCGCGCTTCAGGCTCGCTTCGACATAGAGCGTTTCAGCGAACGTCCGCACCGGCGAGGTGACGCCGTAGGCCGTGCCCATCATCACCCGCAGGGCCACTCCGTCGCGATCGAGCGACGGGATGTCGGCGGCCGGGTAGTGATGAAACGCCGGCTCGATGTCTTCGTAAGCCTCGGGCAGCGCGAGCCAGAGCTGGAGCCCGTGAAGGCGCCGCGGCGCGGCGATCGCTTCGGGGCGCTCGCGCTCGGAGTGCACGATGCCGCGGCCGGCGACCATCAGATTGATGTCGCCGGGGCGGATCGTCTGCACGCTGCCGAGCGAGTCGCGATGGAGGATCTCGCCTTCGAAGAGATACGACACGGTCGCGAGGTGGATATGCGGATGCGGGCGCACGCTTAGGCCCTCGCCCGCGAGAAACACCGCCGGGCCCATATGATCGAAAAAGATCCATGGGCCGACCATCCTGCGTTTCGCGGTCGGCAGCACCCGGCGCACCGAGAATCCTCCGAGATCTTTATCGCGGGGCCGCAAGATGAGCTCGAGGGCGTCACATCCGGGGGTCGCGTCGCAGTCGTGGCCAAGCTCGGCGGATAGGTTGCTCATAAGGGGCGCTTTCGTCAGCTCGTCGGAGAGGTCGTCTCGAGAAAGGGTGGCCGCCGCCCAGGCAAAGCTAGGCGGCGGTCGGTTGTCGCTTACGATCCGCTGGTTAGCGAGGTATAGCTGGCGAGCTCGCCGAAGCGGCCGCTGCTGAAGTCGGCGATCGCCTGTCGGATCTCGGCTTCGCTGTTCATCACGAACGGGCCATGGCCGACCAGGGGCTCATCGATCGGCTCGCCGGCGAGCAAAAGCACGGTGGCATCGCTATCGGCCGATACCGAGATTGTCCACCCGGCCCGATCGAGCACGACGAGCTGCGCCTCCCCGGCGGCGTCATCGTTAACCCGGACGTTGCCGCGGAGCACCACGAGCGCGGCGCTCCACCCGCCGGGTAGCGAGAGCCTCGTTCTGCCGCCTCGCGTCAGCCTCAGGTCCCAGACGTTCATCGGCGTA
>SLNH01000394.1 GCA_007133195.1 Nannocystineae bacterium
GGCGCAGTTCTTCCCCCTCGCCCACTGGGAGGTGATGGGGATGGCGAGGTTCGAAGCCCAGGGCGGCGAGTACGGCGACGCCTCGACCCTAGGCCTCTTGATGCTCCACTACTATCTGTGATCAGGCGATGACCGGGCTGAAAAACGAGACCCATGGCCGGCGGGCGCTCGCGGTTTTGCGGGCGACCGCGCTGTCCCTACCGCTCGCCTTCGCGGGCGCCTGCGGCGGAGACGTCCCCGAGGAGCCCACGTGGGCGGAAGACGTCCGCCCCATCCTCATGGCCAACTGCGCCAGCTGTCACAGCTTCCCGCCGGTGCAAGGCGCCGAGTCCGTCCCCGAGCTGTTCCGGCTGGACGTGTTCGGCGGAACGACGCTCGACGAGGGCACCGAGTTCCGCGGCGAGGACGTCGGCGGCGAAATCGTGCTGGGCGCCGGTGACGTCTCGGACCGGATCGTCGCCCGGGCGGTGGAGCAAGGAACGATGCCGCCCGCGCTCCCCGGAAACGACCTGACAGACTTTCGGCCCCTGTCCTCCCGGCAAAAGGAGATCCTCCAGCGTTGGCACGACCAGGGCGCCGAGCGCGGGCCACCCGCGCCAGGAAACCGGCCACCCGAGATGGAGCTCCTTCGCCCCCTTTCCGAATCCCAGGACGGAGACACGATCGTCATCGAATACGAAATCCGCGATCCTGACTTCGATTACGTGACCGGGGAGCTCGGAGCGCGTTCGCCCGGGGGCAGCGAGGTGGATGTCATCACCTACGGCCTGCATAGCGGCCGGGGCGAAGCGATCTGGGACGTGAGCGGTCGGTCGGGCGAAAACCTCGAGCTCGTCGCCACCCTCGACGACGGAAGCGAGAGCGTCGAAATCGACCTGGGCGCCGTCGACATCGAATAGCGCCGCAGCGGACGACGAAGCGGACGAAGACAGCGCCGCGAAGCAGCCCGGCGACGGCAACAGCGAGCCACCATGAGCCAGTTCTGGAGCGCGGCGGTTCACGAGCTAACCCCCTATGTGCCCGGGGAACAGCCGCGTGAGCGCCTGATCAAGCTGAACACCAACGAGAACCCCTACCCGCCGGCCCCCGGCGTGGAAGCCGCGCTGCGTGAGTTTCCCACCGACCGTCTGCGCCTCTATCCAGACCCCGAGTCCAGCGCCCTGCGCCACGCGCTGGCCGAGGAATTTGGCGTCGACCTCGGAGAGGTGTTTGTCGGCAACGGTTCCGATGAGGTCCTGGCCCTCGCCTTTCAGGCCTTCTTCTGCCACGGCCAGCCCCTGCAGATGCCGGCCATCACCTACAGTTTCTACCCGGTCTATTGCCGGCTGTACGGGATCGAGCGCCAAGGCCTTGCCCTGGATGAGCAGTGGCGCGTCGACCTGAACGCGTTCGATGACAGCGGCAGCGGCGTGATCTTCGCCAATCCCAACGCCCCCACGGCCCACGGTCACAGCCGAGCCGAGATCGCAAGCCTGCTGAAGCGGGTCACCCACCGCGTCGTGCTGATCGACGAGGCCTATGTCGATTTCGGCGGTGAAAGCGCGATACCGCTGGTGGCCGACCATGCCAACCTGCTTGTCACCGGGACTTTCTCCAAGTCCCGCAGCCTGGCCGGCCTGAGGGTGGGCTATGCCGTTGGCTCCCGGGAGCTGATCGAGGGACTCGAACGGGTCAAGGACTCCTTCAACTCCTATCCCATCGACAGCCTGGCGAGCGCACTCGCCATTGCCTCGCTCGAGGACCGGGAGCATTTCGACGCCTGCCGGGAGCGCGTGATCACAACCCGCGAACGCACCACCAGACGTCTCTCCGATCTCGGCTTTCAGGTGCTGCCCTCTCAGGCCAACTTCTTGCTGACCAGCCACCCAGAGCACGATGCCGCACAGCTCTTCGTCGCCCTGCGGGAGCGCGGCATCCTGGTGCGCCACTTCAATACCGATGCGCTGCGCAATTTCCTGCGTATCTCGATCGGAACCGATGGCGAGATGGATAGCCTGATCGAGGTGCTTGGAGGACTCTGCCGCTAATTCACGAGGCGCAGCTCGCCGGGGCCTTTAGCACAAGCGCGCTGCGACGCATCGGTTGAGAAGGCGTGCGCCGATGCCTGGGCCCCGGTTTCGCTGTCGTGGCATGCTCGCCCCGAGGTGGTGCATTGACCCGGCAGGACGGAGAGTTTCCACAGAGCCACGCGACGGAGGAGCTCCTCGACCTGCGCCTCGGCCAACCGGCGCCGAGCTTGCTGCCGCTCGATTTGCTCGACGCGGCCGGTCGAGACCGGCTAGGCCCCGACCGCGATCCGCTTGTTCTCCAGTACGGGGTCGCGCAGGGCTACCTCGGCTTCCGAGAGGCGCTGGCCGCGTTCATGAGCGAGCAATCGGGCGACGAGGTGCGGCCCGAGATGCTCGCCGCCACGGCCGGTAATTCGTCGGCGCTGGGCATGACCGCCCAGGTGTTCGCGCGACCCGGCGAGCGAGTCGCCTGCGGCGACCCGACTTACTTTTTGGCCCGCGGCATCCTCGAGACCGCTCACCTGCGACCCGTGGGCATCCCGGTCGACGAGCGCGGCATGGACGTGACCGCGCTCGAAGACGCGCTCGCTCGCGGGCTCGAGATCGCACTCGTCTACGTAATTCCGTCGTTTCACAATCCGTGTGCGGTGAACCTAGATCCAGCACGCGCCGAGCGTCTGGTCGAGCTCGCCGTCCGCCACGACTTTTTGATCGTCGCTGACGAGCCCTACCCGATGCTTCACTTCGAGCCAGATAACCGGCCACCTACGATGATGAGCTACGACCGGGGCCGCGCGCGCGTCCTGTCTCTCGGCTCGTTTTCGAAAGTCCTCGGCCCGGGCTTGCGGCTTGGCTGGCTGCACGCCGAGCCTTCGCTGATCGCTCGCTTTCTCGGGCATGGCGTGTTGCGGAGCGGCGGCGCGCTCAATCCGGTGGTGTCGAGCCTGGTTCAGTCGGCGATGCAAACAGGCGCACTGTCTCAGCACGTGAGTCGTTTGCGTCGAGAGCTCGGCCGCCGCGCGAACGCGCTCATCTGCGCGCTCGACCGACACCTTCCCGAGCTCGACTATATCCGCCCCGAGGGCGGCTACTTTCTATGGGGCCAGCTTCCCGCGAGCATCGACACCACTGCGCTGCTCGAGCGCGCCCGTGAGCGTCACGGCGTCGGCTTCGCGCCCGGAGCCCGCTGCGCCATCGAGCGCGATCTGTCGAGCTCGCTGCGCCTTTCGTTTTCGTTTTACGAGGAGGAGGAGCTCGAGGAAGCCGCCGCGCGGCTCGCAGCCGCCGTGGGTGACACGCTCACGGCAGCCAACGGGCCGAGCGAGTAGCGAGGCGACTCGCGGCTTGCCGTGGCCGATCCCCTAAGGGGATAGAAGCTCCGCCACGCCACGGCGCTATCGACATCGCCCGAAGGCCACACCACTGGCGCCGTGAGGCTGGCTGCGACCTCATCATCGACTCGCGCTCTCGTAGGCGCAACCAAGCGTGGTCGAATCCCCGGCGACGCTCAGGAGGGCCGCCGAGGAATGTCCGTGGGCTCAGCCGGGTGTCGAGATCGAGGTCGAGGACACCCGTGCTCAGCGGAACAGCCTTTGCATTACTTCGGATGAGCCGCGAGCTGCAGTTCGCGCGAACGGGTATCGACGATCCGCGCCGGCGTAGTTCCGGGGGACGCGAGGCAAGGCACCGCTGGAGGTGCCCGGTAAGGAGGTCGCGATGCAGGAGTCAGAGAGGCAACAGCACAACAAGGCGACGATGCGCCGCGTGTTCGACGAGATCGTGAACGCTCGCCAGTTCCATCTCGTAGACGAGCTCCTGGCGGAGGACTTTATCTACCAGACCCCGGGCGGCGAAGAGTTCCGCGGACGAGAGGGGTTCCGCGAGCTCCTGTCCATCTACACGACCGCGTTTCCGGACATGCACGTGACGCTCGAGAGCATGGTGGCCGAAGGAGACCTCGTGGCGAGCCACTACA
>SLNH01000018.1 GCA_007133195.1 Nannocystineae bacterium
CCGAGCGGGGGCCATCAGGCGCCGAGCGGGGGCCATCAGGCGCCGAGCGGGGGCCATCAGGCGCCGAGCGGGAGGACCACCGCTTCGCGGCCGGCGACCGTGCCTCCAGCCACCGCGCCGGCTGCATCCCGCGGCCAGTCCGGCCGGGCCATGACCCGCCCGCCGATGATTCAAGGCACGCCGGCGCGCCGGCCCACGGCGCCGCCGCAGAGCCGCGGCGTCGGGGAGGCGGGCCAAAAATCAGGCGCCGGGCGCTCGAGCACTCTGATGGGGATGCCGCTCATCCAGATGCCGCCGGGCCAGCGCAAGGCGCCGGCGGGAGTCACGCCCGTCGAGACCGAGGGAGCGGACGCGCGCCCTTCGCAGGATGGTGAGGCCACCGCGCAGGAGCAATCAGCCGCCAGCAGGATGACCGCGGAGGCGATCAGCGAGCGGGCGTCGGCTGTGGCCCAGGAAGCGGGGCTCGATCCGAATGGCCCGGAAATGGCGGCCCTCGTCAAGCTGAGCCACGAGGTGGTAGAACGCGTCGTCTGGGAAGTCGTCCCGGAGCTGGCCGAAACCATCATTCGTGAAAACCTCGACCGGCTGGCGTCGAAAGCCCCGTAAGCGCGGCGCGGCGCCGGCCTGGCGCTCCGCGCGCCGCTACGCACTGTGATGTCCAATACGCCGCTATCGAAGTCCTACGATCCGCGTGAGGTCGAGCCGCGCTGGCTGAATTTCTGGCTCTCTCACCGCTTCTTTCACGCCGACGCCACCGCGGCGAAGGCGCCGTACTCGCTCACGCTGCCGCCGCCGAACGTGACGGGCTCGCTCCACATGGGCCACGCGCTCGGCGACACGCTGCAGGACGTCCTCGTCCGCTGGCGCCGCATGCAGGGGTTAAACGCCCTGTGGATGCCGGGCACCGACCACGCGGGGATCGCCACGCAGATGCTCGTCGAGCGCCACGTGCAGCGCACCGAGGGGACGTCCCGCCACGAGCTCGGCCGCGAGGCGTTTTTGGAGCGCGTGTGGGCCTGGAAGGAGCGAAACGGCGGGCGGATCCTCGAGCAGCTCAAGACGCTGGGCTTTTCGCTCGACTACGAGCGCAGCCGGTTCACCATGGATCCCGAGGCGTCTCGGGCGGTGCGTGAGGCGTTCGTGAGCCTCTACGAACAGGGGCTCATCTACCGAGCTCACCGACTCGTCAACTGGTGCGCCGACTGCTTTACCGCCGTCTCCGATCTGGAAGTGAATAACGTCGAGGAGCCCGGAAAGCTGTGGGAGCTCCTCTACCCCGTCGAGGGCACGGGCGAGGTCATTCGCGTGGCGACCACTCGGCCGGAGACGATGCTCGGCGACACCGGCGTCGCCGTGCACCCCGACGACGATCGCTATCGCCACCTCGTGGGCGCGCGCGTCCGCCTGCCGCTCGCCGATCGCGAGATTCCCATCGTCGCCGACTCGTTCGTGGATCCGGAGTTCGGGTCGGGCGCCGTGAAGGTGACGCCCGGCCACGACGAAAACGACTTCGAGTGCGGCGAGCGCTGCGGCTTGGACAAGCTGTCGGTGATCGACGTTCATGGCCGCGTCATCGATCCGGCGCCCGCCCGATACCAGGGCATGACGGTGAGCGAGGCGCGCGAGGCGGTGGTGCGCGATCTCGAGGCGGCGGGGCAGCTCGGCGAGGTGAAGGAGCACACGGTGCCGCGCGGCCGCTGCGATCGATCGAACACCGTGATCGAGCCGCTGTTGTCAGAGCAGTGGTTCGTCCGGGCCAAACCGCTGGCCGACCCGGCGGTGGAGGCGGTCGATCGCGGGAAGACACAGTTCGTGCCGGAGCACTGGGAAAAGACGTTCCGGCACTGGATGGAAAACATCCGCGATTGGTGCATCTCGCGACAGCTTTGGTGGGGGCATCGCATTCCGGCGTGGTATTGCGCCGATTGCGGTGCAGTGACGGTGGTCCGCGACGATCCCAGCGCCTGCGAAAGCTGTGGATCGGGCTCGATCCGGCAAGACGAAGACGTCCTCGACACGTGGTTTTCCTCGGCGCTGTGGCCGTTTTCCACGCTCGGGTGGCCCGACAAGACGCCCGAGCTGCGCACGTTTTACCCAAACTCCGCGCTCGTGACGGGACCGGACATCATCTTCTTCTGGGTGGCCCGGATGATGATGATGGGGATCCACTTTTTGGGTAAGACGCCGTTTCGCAAGGTCTACTTCACGCCCATCGTCACGGACGAGGCGGGCGATAAGATGTCCAAGGTCAAGGGCAACGTGGTCGATCCGCTGGACGTCGTTCACGGCGCCAGCCTCGACGACTTGCTCGAGCGGGCACGGGCAGACGGTGCGCCCAAGGAGGCGCTCAAAAACATCGAGAAGCACTTCTCGTCCGGCATGACCGCAGCCGGCGCCGACGCGCTTCGGTTTTCCCTCGCGGCGATGACCACGCCCGGGCGGAACGTGAAGCTCTCGATGGAGCGGATCGAGGGCTACCGAAACTTCATCAACAAGCTGTGGAACGCGTCGCGCTTTTCCCTCATGAACCTGGACGACTTCGAGGCGGAGCGCTACGCCAAGCGGCTCGAGGCCGGAAACCTAGATGGTCTCACGCTCGCCGACCGGTGGATTCTCACGCGCCTGCAGCAGACCACGGGCGAGGTGGAGCAGGCGCTCGCGGCGTTCCGGTTCAGCGAGGCCGCGGGGGCGCTGTACCACTTCGTGTGGGGCGACCTTTGCGACTGGTACATCGAGCTCGCAAAGCCGGCGCTGTCGGCCCAGGGCACGGACGCCGAGGTGACCGAGCGGCGGTTTCTCACCCAGGGGACCCTGGCCACGGTGCTCGAGCAGACCCTGCGCCTCCTTCATCCGTTTACGCCGTTCGTGACCGAGGAGATTTGGCAGCGGCTTCCGAAGCCCGCGGCCAGTCCGGAGAGCCTGACGATCACGCTGTACCCGCGCCGCGAGCCCGCGCTCGTAGACGACCGGGCGGCGCAGGACATGGCGTTTTTGCAGGAGGTCGCGGTGGCCATTCGCGCCATCCGCTCCACGTATCGCGTTCCTCCCTCGGCCACTTTGGACGCCGAGCTCAGGATCGGCGACGACGAGCGAAGGCGCCTCGTATCGGAGCACGCCGGGGTAATCGAAAACGCGTCGCGCGTGCGCGTGGAGCTGAGCGATCGCGAGGGCGCGGTGCCCCAGTCGGCGACGGCCGTCGTCGGCGCGGACGTGGAGGTGATCGTGCCGCTGGCGGGGCACGTCGATCTCGAGGCAGAGCGGCAGCGAATCGAGCGCGAGCTCGAGAAGGTAGACAAAGAGATCGCCTTTATCGGCAAGAAGCTGGACAACCCGAAGTTCGTCGAGCGGGCGCCGGCCGAGGTGGTGGACAAGGAGCGGCACCGGCTGGGCGAGGAGCGCGCGCGCAGAAAGCGCCTCTCGGAGGCCATCGAATCGCTCCGGTAAACGAGCTTAGGCACGGCGTGACGCGATGAACCATCCTGCGCAATTCAAGCTGTCGCCCGAGCGGGCGGCCCTCGTGATCGTGGATATTCAGGAGCGGCTCGCGGCGGCCATGGACCCGGACGTCCTCGCCGCGCTCGAAAAGAGCGTAACCGTCCTCGTCGAGCTCGCGCGCCGCCTCGAACTGCCCGTGGTGGCGAGCGAGCAGTATCCCCGTGGACTGGGCAAGACGCGTGAGGCCGTGCAAAGCGCGCTGCTCGCGCTCGGGGAGCGCGTGTATCGGTTCGAAAAGACCGAGTTCAGCATTTGCGCGAGCGAGGGGTTTGCAAAGGCGTGGGACGCACTGGCGGGCGAGCGCACCCAGTGGATCGTCGTGGGGATGGAGGCCCACGTGTGCGTTTACCAGAGCGTGCGCGACTTGCTCGCGCGCGGCGGCATCGCGCACGTGCCGCGCGACGCGGTGATATCCCGCGCGGAGGAAAACCGTGAGACCGGCCTCGATCTCATGGATCGCGCCGGCGCTCTCATCACCTCGACCGAAA
>SLNH01000054.1 GCA_007133195.1 Nannocystineae bacterium
GCTCGCCTCGCCGCTCGGTGGATCTGGAGATAGGTAACGGGTCTGTCTTCGCCGATGAGGAGCCTGTGCACCCCGCCTTTTCCCCGGAATGCGCCGATGGCCCGCAAGAACGCGTCGGCGACCGAGCCCACATGGACGTAGGTGAGCCCGCGCTCCGCGGATCCGGGATAAAACCAGCCCAGTGGTGAGCGCCGAGCTACCTGCTCGATGTGCTGATAGAGCGGGACGAGCTCACACCACTTGGAATACACCGCTGCCAGCACGAGCTCGATACGTGGCTGCGGGATCGCGGCCGCTTCGAGAGTCGCCTCGGCCTCACGCTTGTGGCGGGGGTACTCCCAGGCGCCAGCGCGGGGGCTGTCGGCGACCTGCTTATGCCCCGGATCCGTCGGAGCCATCGCCGCCATGCTGGAAGCGAAGAGAAACGGCGTATTCGGACTGAGCGAATCCCCGATGCGTTTCAGCAAGTGGGCCAGTCCCTGAACCACGCGGCCGTAGCGCGGATCGGGCCGGTTGCGGAAGTCGTAGTAGGCGGCGAGATGAATCACGGCCGCGATCTCGCGCGCCTCGAGCTGCGCATCTGTCCAGAAGCTATCGATCTCCGCCGGCGATCCGAGGTCTACCTCGTAGCGCTCCTCACCTACGACACTCGTGACCCCAGTCAATCCAGCGGACGCTGGCGTTGCGACGAGGTCCACGCACAGAAGCTCGTACTCGGCCGCGGCGGCGCGTCGGATTTCGGTCCCGATGAGGCCGGCGGCGCCGAGTATCAGGAGACTCTTGGCCATAGCGTCCTCCTCCATCGCCGGCCGAGGCGCGGGCTCGACAAACGAGCCAACACGGCATCGGTGAGCGCAGGCGCGGCGGAAAACAGGCGCAGGCCCACCTTGTTGATGAGCCCCGGTACCACGAAGGGCCGGCGCGCGGTTAGGCAGCGCTCCACGGCGCGCGCGACCTGATCTGCGCTCATGGCCGGCAGGGCGCTGGTCATGCCCTCCGTCATGGGGGTTGCGGTAAACCCCGGCAACACCAGTCCTAGATGCACGTTCGTCGAAGCGAGCTCGAGGCGGAGGCTGCGGACGAGCGCCTGGAGCGCCGCCTTGCTCGCCGCATAACTCGCGTTGCCCGGAAACGGGACCACCGACGTGAGCGATCCGACCACCGCGACGGACCCTCGGTTGCGCTCGATCATCTGACGTACGACGTGCCGCAGAAACACCGCGGGTGCCTCGAAGTTGACGCGCAGTTCGTAGTCGATGCTCGCGAGGTCGGTCTCGAAAAACGAGCGCTGATTGGCCACGCCGGCGTTGAGGACCAGGGCATCCACGGGGCCGAAGTCCCGTTCGAGCTCGCCTACCAGCTGTTCGACCTGCTCCGGCCGGGCGAGGTCCACGCAGCGATATTCGACATCGGCGCCCTGACCTCGAGCACGCCGCGAGACTCGCTCGAGGTCGCGTTCGGTGCGTGCGAGCAGCAAGAGCCGGCGACCCCGTCGCGCCAGGCGATAGGCGATCGCCTCCCCGATCCCCCGCGAGGCGCCGGTGATGACGATACGTTCGAGGTCCATAGGACGATGCGAACTGGCGATGCAAATCTCGGGCGCCCACGATCGAACCCGGCCCCCGAACCCGGCCCATGCGCCGGGGCGACAACACGGCAAAAGCGCCCGGCTTCTCAGGCAAAGTGACAAAACCCCGCGCCGCTATGCCGTAACTGCTGCGGCAGCCCGGCGCGCCTCGTCGTTTCGGCTGAAAACGGCTGCGGCCTGGGACCGGCCGGGCGCTTACTGCGCGAACTCGTGAGCGCCGATGTCGTGCCGGTCGCCCTGGGGTCTGGACGTGCCGTCGATGTCGTCGTCGACCTCGGAGTCAGGGTCCCCCGCGCCTATGCACGGCGAGCCCGCCGAGAGCCGGAAGTCACTGTCTAGCTCGCAGTTCGTGTCGATCGTGCCCTCGCCATCCCCGCCGCCCTGGATGCTCGAATAGTCTTCGAGCTCACAGCCCGAGACCTGGTCATCGTCCTCAGTTCCGTTATCCCACACGATGTTGGAGTGCCCGGATGTGTCGTCGTTGCACTGGATGCCCCTGAACTCGTTTTCCACGATGGTGTTGTGCTCGACCTGGCCACCGTCAGGAGAAACTCTCAGGCCCGGAAAGTTGCCGACGACCACGTTGTTGACGACAACGGCTGACTCGCCCGACGCGTCGATGCCGGTGTTCGAGTTGTCCTCGACGGTGCTCCTCGTGATCTCGAGCGTTCCGCTCCGAGCCTCGACACCTTCTCCCGTGCCGTCGCCGTCACCGTTTCCGAGAATATGCGAGCGCTCGATGATCAGTTCGGTGGTGAGGCCCTGGGAGACGACGCCGGGGTAGCCGTCGTCCGAGCCGTTGTTCGCGATCCGCGAGTCCTGGATGGTCACAGTCGCGCCGGATAGCGCGATCGCTCCGGTGCCGCGATTGTCCGAGATGTCCGAGTCGCGGATATCGACCTCGCAGCCGTCAGCGGCCAAAACGCCGCCGCGGCTGAGCGGCGTGGTCCCGCTGCCGGCGCCGCGGATGGCCGTGTCGCGCACGAGCACGCGGTTCGGGGGCTCCTCCGTGTCGCAGCGGAGTCCGGTGCCGAAATCCGTCGACGTGCCGATGTCGATCTCGGCGTCTTGGATGACCAGGTCGACTCCGCCCGCGACGGAGATCCCGGTGCCCGAGGATGTCGCGATATCGACGCCGTCGAGGATGACGTTGGCTCCGAGCTCGGCCCGCACAGCGGTCCCCGATTCCTCTGGCGCGATCACGGCGTCTTGGTTCGTCGCGATCATCATGACCGTCATGCTCGTGATGGTCACCTGTTCATCGTAGCTCCCTCCGGCGAGCACGACCCGGTCACGCCCTACGCCGACCTTTGCGAGCGCGCCGTCTCCTTGGCCGTCGCCGACGGACTCGCAAGGCTGATGTTTTTCCCCGCAGTCCTCGGCGTCCTCGCCCGCGTCCGGATCGACGTAGACGATGTTGCGCTCGTCCACACAAAAGCCGCCGCCGATATCGCAGGCCCCCGAGTCGCAGTGAAAGTGCTCGAAGCAGGTTTCCCCGTTTTCGCCTGCGTCCGCGCCTTCGCCCGCGTCCGGTGGGGGCTCGGCCGCGTCGGTTTGCTCCTCGCCGCCCGCGGCATCGGGATCGTCAGACGTCACTTGACCACATCCCCAAGCGACCGCCGACGCAGCGCCGAGGAGCCACAGAGCGCGACACGTGTTCATACCGGCCCTGTATATCACGCGCGGCGGTGACAGTGCAGGTTCGTCTTCGCGCGGCGCCGCTCAGCCCGAAGGCTATCGAGCCCATTTCGGCATGACCCGCGGCCATATCCACCACGTGGACAACACCATTGGTTTTTCCGACCGGCTCCCCTACGCCGTCCCCGTGCCGGGGACCTACGCCTGCGGCGCCGGCTGCCACCCCGGAGGCTCGGTGATCGGCGCCGCGGGCCACAACGCCGCGCAGCGCGTGCTCCGGGATCTGGGCGAGCCGCCACTCTGACTGCGAAGGGCCGTTTACCTGGCTGGGAGCGTCAGGGTCACCGCGAGTCCGCCGCCGTCGCGTCGGCACAGCGCCATGCGTCCGCCGTGCGCTTCGGCGATCTCCCGCGCGAGGGCGAGGCCGAGGCCCGTGCCGTCGCGTTTGGTCGAGTAAAACGGCAAGAGCGCGCTCTCGAGCATCGCGTCGCTCATGCCGCTACCCCGGTCGGCGACTTCGACGCGGGTTTCGCCTGCGGCTTCGCGGATCGAAAGCGTTACGTCCTCCGCGGCGCTGCCCGACTCGTGAGCGTTTTTAAGCAGGTTCAAAAGCGCTTGTTCGATCTGCGCGGCGTCGATGTGCGCGGGGCGCTCGCAGATCGGGCCTGCGACTCGAAAATCGATCTGCGTTTGCAGCCGCTCGACCATCTCGGGCCAGGCCACATTCGCGAGCTGCGGCGCGGGCAGCTTGGCGAAGCGGGCGTAGCCGCGGATAAAGTGCTCGAGGTGGCGCGCCCGCTCCTCGATCGTCGCGAGCGCCCGGCCGAGCTGTTCCGCGCGCCCCTGCCGCGCGAGCTCACTGCTCGAACGCGTGAGCGATACGATCGGCGCGAGCGAGTTATTGAGCTCGTGACTGATCACGCGGATGACTTTTTTCCACGTGGCCACCTCCTGCCGGCGGAGCTCGGCGGTGAGTCGGCGCAGCAAGAACAGCTCGTGGACGCGGCCGTTTAACCGAAAACTCCGCCGCGCGAGGTGATAGCTGTCGTCGTCTTCCTCCGCCTCCTGGTCGCCCTGGCGAGCGACGAAGAGGCCGTCGCCGCCCCGCTCGATCGCCTCGCGCAGCGCCGGATGCGCGCGGTCCAATAGCGACGACAGCGCCATCCCCTCGAGCTTGCGCCCGCCAGCGAGGAGCTTGCGCGCGGCGACGTTGGCGTAGACGACGCGCTGCGCCGGATCGACGAGGACCATCGCCACCGGGGTGTGCTGGACCATCGTGTCGAGCAAGAGCTCGCGCTCGACGAGGGCGAGCCGCTGCTCGCGCAGCGTTTTCCCGAGCGCGTTGTGGGCGTCCACGAGATCGCGGACTTCGTCCCGGCGGGGCCACGACAGGCTGAAATTGAAGTCCCCGTCGCGGTAGCTGCCCACCGTGCCCTCGAGCGCGCGGAACAGCGAGATCATCGGCGTGACCAGCCGGTATGTGAGCAAGAACGCAAGCGGGGCCACGAGGAAAAGGGAGAGCGCGCTCGCGATGAGCGCCTCGCCAAGCCACGCCTCAAGGGCGATCGAGAGCGCCAGCGCCGCCGCGACCAAAACGAGCGAGCGCGCGGCAAAGCGGACGAGGAGCGGGCGCCTCATGACCTCTCGATCCCGAGCTTCTCCATCCAACGATAGAGCGTCGAGCGGCTCATCCCGAGCGATTGTGCGGCCTGCGCGACCACGCCTTGCGAGCGCTCGAGCGCCGCCTCGATCGCCGCGCGGTCCAATTGGGCCGGCGGCCCGCTCGCCGGGGGCGCGCGTAGCCCGAGGTCGGCGGCGCTGATCTCGGCGCCGGCTGCGAGCAGCGCGGCGCGCTGCATCGTGTTTTTGAGCTCGCGCACGTTACCCGGCCAGGCGTGGGCCATGAGCGCTTTGCGCGCCTCGCCCGACAGCTGCCTATCGGGACCGAGGAAGGTTTCCGCGAGCGGGACAATATCGCCCGGGCGCTCGGCGAGCGCGGGCAGCTCGATCTCGATGAGGTTCAGCCGGTAGTAAAGATCCTCGCGAAACTCCCCCGCGCGGATCAGCGCCGGTAGATCGGCGTTCGTGGCGCTTAGCACGCGCACTCGCACCTGCCGCTCTCGGTTCGAGCCGAGCCGCTCGAAGCGTCCGCTCTCGAGGACGCGCAAAAGCTTCATCTGCCCCGAGGCCGGCAGGTTCCCGATCTCATCGAGAAATAAGGTGCCCCCGTGTGCGGCCTCGAACTTCCCCTCGCGGGTTTTGCTCGCGCCGGTATATGCGCCGGCGTCGGCGCCGAACAGCTCGGCCTCGATGAGCTCGCTCGGAAGCGCGCCACAGTTGAGGGTCACGAAGGGGCCGCCTCGGACCGCCGAGTTCGCCTGGATGATCTCGGCGATCTTTTCCTTGCCGGCACCGTTTGGACCGGTGATGAGGACGGGCACATCGGCGCGGGCGACGCGGCAGGCCAGCGCCACCGCCCGCTCGGTGGCGGTGTCGGAGAAGGTCATTCCGCATAGCTCGAAGCTATCCGCGAGCGCGCTTCGTCGGCTCTCATCGCTCGCTCGGAGCTGCGCCAGGGCGCGCCGGGCGCGCCCGAGTTCGATGAGGTTTTGCACGGTGGCCATCAGCTTGTCGTCGTCCCACGGCTTCGCGAGGTAATCCGCGGCGCCGGCTTTGACCAGCTCCACCGCGCCCTCGAGATGCGTCCACGCCGTAAGCAGGATGACCGGCACGTGGGGGTGCGCGCCGCGGATTTCGTGAAACAAAGCGGTGCCCTCCTCACCCGAGGTGGTATCGGCCGAGAAGTTCATATCCTGGATCACGACGTCCACGTGTTCCCGGGACAGCATCGCGAGCCCCTCCTGTGGAGATTCGGCGCGCAGCGTCCGGATCTCGTGAAGCGAAAACAAGACCTCGAGCGCGGTTGCTACCGCGGGATGGTCGTCGATGACGAGGGCCACGGGCATCGTGTCGTCGGTCATGTCAGACGCTCCGCGTCGCCACCGCCGGCGGAATCGCCGCCGCCCGCCGCGCGGGCCCGAGGACGGAGAGCTGGCCGAGCGCCCAAAGGGTGACTGCGCCGAAGGGCAAGGCGATCCAAGACAGCCTCGGCAGCTCATAGCGCTGCATCAGCCACGCGTTGATGGCGTACGCGAGGCCCATGCCCAAAACGATTCCCGCGCTCGTGAGGATTAGGTTTTCGACTTGAAAGTGGCGGGCGATCTGGCCGCGGGTCGCGCCGAGAGCGCGGCGCACCCCGATCTGGCGGGTGCGCTGCTGAACCCAGAAGCTCGCGAGGCCCACGATACCCAGAGCCGTCACGATGAGGAGCGCCCCACACACGATCAGAAGTAGCCAGCCCATCGCGCGGTCGGCGTGGAAAAACTCCGCGCGAAGCTCCTCGAAGGTCTCCTGCTCGAGGACCACGCGGCTCGCCCCGGGGCGCGAAAGCGCCTCGGTCGCGTCGCCGAGGACGCGCTCGCGATCGCTTGGCGCGGTGCGGAGAACGTAGCTCCCACCGATCGTATAGGGCGTGCGAACGGGGAGGAGCACGGAGTGATGCCCCGGAGCGTCCGCGGAGTCGCCCGTGGGTCGCATCAGGCCCTCGATGACGCCCACCACGCGTACCGGGGTCTCCTCGCCGAAGTAGAGCACCTCACCGACGGCGCTGTCCCCGGGGAAGAGCCGCTCTGCCAGCGCGCGTGTGATGATGACCGTGTCGACCTCGAGCATCTGCTGCCAGCCCTCTTCGGGATGATAATCGAGAAATTCGCCGTCGCGAAAGTCGCGACCCGCGACCAGGCGTAGCCCCACGGTGTCCAGAAAGTCGGCGTCGCCCAGATAAAGGGCCGCGTGGGCAGCGGGCTCCGACTGATCGGGATCGAGGTGGAGCGAGCTATTCCACGACGAGCTTCCGAAGGGAACCTGATTCGTGATCGTCACCGAGTCGACGCCGGGAATCGCGCGCAGCGCCGCGAGGTCCTCGCGCGTCTGGCCGTGCGGGTCGTCCTGGTTCCCCACGCCGGCGAGCTGAACCCGAGAGAGCTCGCGCTCCGCGACCCCGCTGTCGGTCTGGATACGCTGGAGGCGCTCGCCGATCAGGAACACCGCGTTTGCGACGATCGCGCAGGTGAGCGCTATCTCCACGATCACCAGCGAGCCGGCGGTCTTGTGGCGCGCGAGTAGGGATCGGAGGATGGGGGCGATAGTCATGGCTTCTCCTCGGAATCGTCGACCTAGTGCGACTTGAGCTGCATGGCCGGCGCGATTTGGCAGGCCCGCCACGCTGGCAAGAGGCCTGCGAGCAAGCTCGAGACGATCGCCGCGACCAGGGTGGCGATGAGCATGGCGAGGTCGAGCTGCGCGAGCTCGGCGTACTCCACGGGCTGCTGGCGTACCGCCCACAGCCCGAGGAGCGTAAGCGCGAGCCCGAGACAGCCGCCGGCGATGCCGATGACGCCCGACTCGACCAGGCACTGGGAAAACACCGCGCGCCGCGACGCGCCGAGCGCGCGGCGCACGCCGATCTCGGGTGCGCGCCGCAAGAATTTGGCGAGCAGAAGGCCTATCGTGTTGATCAGGCAAACGGCGAAGAACGCGAGGGCCAGCCACGTTTGAAGCTGCACGTCGCTCGGCACCACCTCGTTTTCCTCGAGCCAGTCCATGAGAGCCGGCAAGCGGACGTTTACGGGCCGCTCGAAGCGCCCCGCTTGGCGCTGCTCCTCGGAGTAGTTTTCGAGAAACGCGAGGTACGACGCCGCGTCGTCGGGGCTGGAGATCTCGACCCAGAACTGGATCCACGTGCACGGCGCGCCGAGGTCGGTCTCGGTTTGCCCCGGCGGCCGCGTGTCGAAGCAGTCCATGCTTCCGGCGCGGGTCATCTCGAGGTCGCGCGAGGTGGAGTAGGGCAGGTAGATCTCCTCGGCCTCCGTGAAGTGGCTGGTGGTCAGATCGTAAAACCGCGGGGCGGGGCGCCACCTGTCCAGGACGCCGACGATGCGAAACTCGGTGTCATCGATGCGTAGCGCGCGACCCGCGCTGTCCTCGCCCGCGAAGAGCTTGTCGTTTAGCTCCTTCGAGATTACCGCGACGCGGCCGCCGGCTTCGTCTTCGCTCGCGTCCCACGGCCTGCCGGCCGAAAAGGGCACATCGAACATCGGGAAGAAGTCGGTCGATGTGTAGCGCACCGAGGCGTAAAACGGTTCGATGGCGCCGCCAGGGCCCTCGGGGTCGGGGAGCACCGCCGCCTGGCCCCCGGTCATCAGCGCCTGGCGATCCGCCCGCCCCTCGGCGAGGAGCGTCTCGGCGTCGAGGCGCGTGAGTTGGTCGGGCGGATCGTCTCCAGGGGGGAAGCCGTCCTCGGTCCTCGGATCGAGCTGCGGGTAGTAGAGCGTGGAGCTCTTTTCGGGCAGCGGATCGCCAGACAGGACGTGCAACACGGTGAGCGTCGTCATGCTGGCGCCGACGCCAAAGGCGATGGCGACGACCATCAGCGCGGTGAGCACCTTGCTGCGGCGCAGGCTTAGCAGGGCGAGTTCGAGGTAATAGCGAAGCATGGTCGGGTCGCCTTTAGATTCGGGAGGGCGTGGCGGCCAAGCCGCCGTGGCCGGGCCTGGGCAGCGCCTCGACATCCGTGGCCTGGCCATCGACGATGTGTATGTTTCGCTGCGCGCGCGCTGCGAGCTCGGGATCGTGGGTGACCATGACGATGGTCGCGCCGCTCGCGTGGAGCTCCTCGAGGAGCTCGAGCACGCCGCGGGCCATCTGCGAGTCGAGGTTTCCGGTGGGCTCGTCCGCCAGCAGGAGCTTGGGCGAGCCGGCGAGCGCCCGGGCGATCGCCGCGCGCTGCTGCTGCCCTCCTGACAGCTCGCTCGGGTAGTGCCCCATCCGCGAGGCGAGCCCCACTCTCTCGAGCGCGTCCCCGATCCGGCGCCTGCGCTCGGCGGTCTTCATCCCGCGGTAGCGAAGCGGCACGTCGACGTTGTCGAACAGGCTCAAGTCGGAGATCAGGTTGAAGCTTTGGAAGATGAAGCCGATCTTGCGGTTGCGCAGGCGCGAGCGGGCGTCGTCAGACAGGCCGCGGACGCTCTCGCCGTCGAGCTCGTACTCGCCGCTGGTGAACTCCTCGAGGAGCCCGGCGATGTTGAGGAAGGTGGTCTTTCCGGAGCCCGAAGGACCGGTGACGGCGACGAACTCACCCTCGCGGACATGGAGATCGAGCTCGCGCAGCGCGTGCGTTTCGACGAGCTCGGTGCGGTAGATTTTCGAGATGGTGCGCATGTGCAGCATGGTTTGGCTCTCCAGTGCGAGTCAGGATTCAGTCCCCCGCGATGCGGGCGCTCTCGGCGCCGCCAAAGCGGTCTGCGCCCGAGATCACGATGCGATCGCCGGGGCGCGCGCCGTCTTGAATCTCCACTGCGCGCAGGCTCACGACGCCCGTGCGCAACGGGCGGCGCTCGGCGACGCCGCCCTCGAGAAAATACGCCTGCCCGCCGCCCCTATCGAGCGACGAGCCGCGCTCGACTTGCAGCACGTCGTCTCGCTCGTCGAGGAGGATGCGCGCGGACATGCGTTGGTTTTGGCGCAGGCCCTCCGGCTGGTCCTCGTCGAACTCGACCCGCGTCGCGACCTCGCCCTCCACGACCTCGGGAGACACCGAGCGAACCCTACCCGGATGCGTCTCGCCGTCGCCGCTGATCTCGGCGGGCATGCCGACCGTGATGTCTCGGGCGAAGCTCTCGGGAACGCGGATCTCGAGCTCGAACGCGGTGAGGTCCACGACGGTGAGGACCGGGGCGCGCGCGGCCACGTTCGTATGCGGGTCGACGAAGATCTGGCCCACCTGACCATCCACGGGTGAGCGAAGGGTTAGCGCCTCTACCTGGCGCTCGAGCTCGCGCGCGACCGCGCGCTGGCGTTCGAGGGCTTGCTCGCTGGCCCTTAGCTCGAACCCCGCGATGTCCCCGACGGTCACCCGCTCCCCGCGAGCGTGACTCAGCTCGATGTCCGCCTCCTTGAGCGTGTCCTTCGCCTGCATGAGCTCGCTCTCCGGGATCACGTTTCGCTCGTACGCCTCTCGCGCACGCTCCAGCTCGCGCGAGGCGGCCTGGCGACTCACCTCGGCCTGGTCGATGCGCATCTGCGCCTTTTGTCGGCCCTCGCGCACCGATAGCTCGGCGCGGCCGACCTCCGACTGGATGCGCGCGACGCCAGCTTGCTCCTGGGCGAGCTGGCTTTCGAGCTCCGGGCTGTCTATGACCGCGAGCACCTGGCCTCGCTCGACCTCGTCGCCCGCGACCACCTCGAGGGAGACCGTGCCCGAGGCGATCGCGTAGAGCGTAGGGCTGTGAGCGGAGGTGAGTCGCCCGTCGGCGACAACATCGCGGATAAGCGGTCCTTTCGTCACCTCGGCGACGCGGAGGCGCGAGGCGTCGACCGAGCGGCCACCCAGCGACCAGCCCTTGGCCGACCACGCGATGAGCGAGCCCGCGGCGAGCACGATGCCCGCGAGCGCGACGGCGCGCCCAATGCGGCGTGAGGGCGCGTTTCGCGGGCGGTCCTGGGCGGCGGTGTCGCGGATCATGAGGGTCGCTCGGGCGTGTGCCCGATGCGATAAGCATGATCCGTACCAGCTATAAATAGCTGAACTCGGTGACCGAACACCGATGCAAGCGAGTGTCCCCCGCGTCTCGCGAACGTCCGCGCGACACTTGGCTTACATCTCGCCTGAGTACCGCTGCAGCTCCGGACAGTTGCATTTTAGGTGCATCGGCCGTCCGCCGCGAGGTCGGCGTCACGCGATGCGCAAGAGCCCGGTGAGCTTGCTAAGCTCGGGAGGCTTGAGCAGGTGATCGTCGAAGCCGGCGTCCCTGAGGCGTTGCGGATCGCGATGGTAGCCGGTGAGGGCGACGACGAAGGGGCGCCGCTCGCGGGCCCGCGCGCGGAGCTTGGCCGCGACCTCGTAGCCGTCCATGTCGGGGAGGCCGAGGTCGAGGAGCACGACCTCGGGCTCGAAGCTCTCGGTCGCCTCCAGGGCGGCCGGGCCGTCGTGGGCGATCCGGACCTCGTGGCCCCGCTCGCGCAGAAGATCGCCGAGCATGTCGGCGTTGTCCCGTTCGTCGTCGACGACGAGGACGCGGCGCGGGGCGGCGGCTGGCGAAGGCGTGGCCGAATTCTCGGCGACCAGGTCACCGGCGGTTTCGGAAAGCAGCCGCGGCAACTCGACGACGAACTCGCTTCCCTGCCCGGGGCCCTCGCTGTAGGCGTACACCTCGCCGCCGTGCATCGAAACCAGAAGGCGGACGAGCGGCAGCCCGAGCCCGAGCCCGCCCTGGGACCGGGCGAGCTGCTGCGGGCCTTGGCTGAATACGTCGAAGATGTGCGGCAAAAGCTCCGGGTCGATGCCGGTCCCCGTGTCGCTGACACGGATGCGCGCTCGGCCACCTTCCGCGTCCACGCTAAGCCTGATCCGGCCCCCGTTCTCGGTGTACTTGGCGGCATTCGAAAGCAAGTTCTCAACCACCTGGATGAGCCTCACGGAATCGCCGCGGACGAGCGCCGCTCCTGCCGGAGGCGTGGTGAGCTCGAGGTGGTGGCCTGCGCGCTCGATCTCCGGCGTGACCGCTTCCGCGGCGGTGCGCGCCGCGTCGACGAGGTCGACCGGCTCGCGCACGAGCTCGATCTTGCCGCGGACGAGCCGCGAGACATCGAGGAGCTGATCGAGCATCGACGTCATCCGCTGGGTCTGCCTGGCGAGCCTTTTCCGGATCTCCTCCACCGCCTCCGGATCGCCTCGCCTCCTTTCGAGAAGCTGCAGGCCGCTTACGAGCGCGGCGAGCGGGTTGCGGAGCTCGTGCCCGAGCATGGCCAAAAATTCGTCCTTGCGGCGATGCTCCTGCTCGAGATCCCGGGCGCGGGCCTTCGCGGCTTGCTGCGCCCGCCGCAGCTGGGTCACGTCCTCGATAGAAAGGAGGATCAGGGCCGGGCGGTCGGGCCGCTCCATGAGCGCCGCGTTCAGGATCATCTGGCGGTGGCCGAGTGTCTCGAAACTATGTTCCACCTCGAAGTCCTGCACCGCGCGCTTTTCGACGATGACCCGCTCGAGCAGACCGCGGAGCCGGGGGATATTCCACTGGCCGTTGCCGAGCTCGGCGAGCACAATGCCGAGCGTCTCCTCTGGGGCGACGGCGAACGTGCGGTAGAACGCGGCGTTGGCGGAGACGACGACGAGCCGGGGATCGAGCACCAAAAGCGGCACGCGGGCGGCCCGTACGATCGCCTCGGCGTAGTGGCGCGCCTCTTCGCTCTCGTCCCGCGCGACCTTCTGCGCCGTGATGTCTTGGTAGGTGATGCACACGCCGTCGATGCGGTCGTCCGACAGAAACGGCGTCACCTTGCGCACGTGCCACCGGCCGAACTCGCTGTGGACCTCTCGTTCGATCGGCACGAGATCGCTCATGACCTGCAGAACGTCCTCCCGGACTCGATCGTCGTCCACGCGCATCTTGATGTGGTCGATCGAGCGGCCGACGTCCGCGCGAACGAGCCACATTACGTTCTGGACGGCGGGCGTAAAGCGGCGAACGCGGAGATCCCGATCGAGGAACACGATCGGGATCGGCGTGAGCGCGAGGAGGTTTTCCAGATCGGCGTTGACCATCCTCATCGCGAGGTTTCTCTCTTCGAGCTCGCTATTGACCGAGAGGAGCTCCTCGTTAATCGATTGGGCTTCCTCCTTCGTGGTCTCGAGCTCCTCGTTGCTCGATTGCAGTTCCTCGTTCAGGGAGACGAGCTCCTCGTAGCTCGACCGGTATTCCTCGCCGACGCTGTCGAGCTCCTCGCGCGCGCCTTGAAGCTCCGCCTGCGTGTCCTGAAGCTGCTGTGAAAGCTCTCGCACGAGCGCCTCGTCGCTCACGGTCGCCTCGACGGCTTCCCCGGCCGGCCTCGCCTCCGCTTGTTCGCGGGCGTCTTCGAACACGACGGCGAAGAGATCCTCGGCAACGGCGGGGATCGGCTCGATCGTGATGCGGATGTCAGTGCTCGAGCCGCCCTGCTGGACCCGAGCTTCGCGCTCGACGACCTTGTTCCGCCGCTCGAGCGCCTGTTTGATCGCGCTGCGGAGCGCTGCGTAGAGTCCGGGGCGCGCCCAGGCGAGTAGATCCATGCGGACTTCGCCCTGGGGCTGCTTCAAATACCGTTCGGTCGGGCCGAATAGGTGGATCACGTTACCCGCCTGATTGATGACCGCACAGGCGGCCGCGTGGCGCTCGAGAATGAACTGCTCGACGAGGCGGGTTACGCGCCTTTGGTCCGGCGCCGCGCCCGTCGGCTCACCCTGCGGCACCCCCGGTGCTCGCGATGCTTTCGCCGACGGCTCGGCGGTCCACGCCGCGCGGCGCTGCCGGGGGACCTCGCACCGCCGGTAGAGCCGGCGTTTGGACGATACGGCGGCAAACGCGTCGGTCTGCTTGGGCACGCTTTCGGCGCTGCCGAGCCACAAAAGCCCGCCCGGGCGCAGCGCGAAGTGAAACCGCTCGAGGCTCTGCTCCTGGGCGTGCGGTTCGAGGTAGATGAACAGGTTGCGGCAGCTTATGAAATCGATGCGGGGAAAAGGGGGATCGGAGAGGATGTCGTGCGGCGCGAACGTCACGACGTCCCGGACCCGCTGCTTGACCCGGTAGGAATCCTCGTCCTTCTGGAAAAATCGGGCCAGGCGCCGGGGCGTGATGTCGGCCGCGATGCTGCCCGGGTAGACGCCGCGCCGGGCCTTGCCGAGCGACTCGCGGCTTACGTCGGTCGCAAACACCTGAAGCCGGGGCGAGGGCGTCCTGCGGTCGAGGTGCTCGAGGAACAGGATGGCCAGGCTGTAGCCTCCTCGCCGCTCGCGCAGCCGACGGACCACACGCGGACAAAGGGCTCCGAGTCTCCGCGCTCATCCAAAAGCCGAGGGATGGCCTCCGCGTCGAGGTAGTCCCACTGCTTGGCGTCGCGGAAAAACTCGGTGACGCCAATCAGAACGTCGCGATAAAGGGCCGCGACCTCGTCGGGATGCTTCCAGAGATACTCGAGATAGTCTTGCCAGGACGCCGAGGGCATGAGCGCCGTGAGGCGGCGCTCGGCGCGGCGGCGCAGGGTGCCGGCCTTGTACGCGTGCGAGTCCAAGCCGTGCTTCTTCGCCAAAAGGTCGAGGATCCCGGCGAAGCCCTCGGGGCCGGGCGCCTGCTCGCGAGAGGGCGCGCGCCCTCGCGGCGCCAGGGACCGCGGATGCGCGACGCGCGCGGCGAGGAAATCCGCCATCGCCTCGGGCGGCAAAATGGCGTCTATGAGCCCGGTGTCGATGGCGGACTGGGGCATGCTCGGATGCTGAGCCGTGCCCGGATCCTGGGCGACGCACAGCCCCCCCGCGCGCCTAACGTCCTCGAGCGCGCGCGAGCCGTCGTCACC
>SLNH01000107.1 GCA_007133195.1 Nannocystineae bacterium
CGTAGCCCACCCACCCCGAGCCCCGGGCCGGGCGACGGCCGGCGCGCTCGCGTCCGCAAAGCGCGTTCGATCACCCGCGCCTGAGGTCGCGGACGGCGCGGAGCGCGCGCTCCACGTCCTCACTGGTATTGTGGATGCCGGGCGTGAGCCGCGCGCGAGGCGGCGTGTAGGGCGTTTCGCTGGCGACGATGTGTCGGCGCCGCAGGGCGTCACGGGTTTGGGCGGGGCTTTGGCCTTCGACGTCGAAGCACACGATGCCCGCGGTGAGCTCGTCGTCGCGCGGTGACTGGAGCGTGACGTGATCCATTCGGTCGAGCTCGACCTTGAGCTCCCGGGTTAGCTCGTGAATCCTGTCGCGCACGCGCCTCCGGCCGACGTTGCCGTGAAATTCGAAAGCCTCTGCCAGCGCCCACTGGTGCTCGAACGCCTTGAACCCGCCCGGCGACATGCGGCTTCCCCAGTCGACATCGCCAGTAAACGTGGGAATCGTCGGCCTCACCGCGTCTTGGGCTCGCGGATGTCCCCACAGGACGCCGGTTCCGCGCGGCCCCAGCATCCACTTGTGGGTCCCCGCCGTGAAAAAGTCACACCCCAGCGCGGCGATGTCCTCATCCTCGACGCCGAGGCCGTGAACGCCGTCTACGAAGAAGATGACGCGATCGCGATCGGCGCGGCGCTCGTTGATTTCGGCGATGCGATCGGCCACGTCCGAGATCGGCATGCGGAGCCCGGTGGCCGAGTGGACCCAGGTGGCGGTGACGAGGCGCGTGCTCGGCCGGATTTGACCCACGAGCGACTCGACCAGCTCCTCTCGGGTGGCCTGTCTGATGTCGCTGTACAGGTCGACTTCGCGAAACGATGCACCTGAGCGCTCGGCCTGAAACTCGATCGACTGATGAGTCGAGTAATAGTCGTCGCGCGCGGTGAGCATCTCTTGGTCTTCGCGGATGCGCAGGCCCGTGATGACCAGCGCCGTACCCATGGTCGTGCTCTCCGTGAGCGCGAGGTCGTCCGGGCGCACGCCCATGTAGCCCGCAGCGGCGCGGCGCGCGCGGGCCTTTAGCCTGCCGTCGTTTTCGGATACGTACGGAGCGGGGGCCGCGTCGAGCGCGCGCCGGTGGTCGGCGATCGCTTCGCGTACGGGCCTGGGGTGGGAAGCGATCAGGATTCCGGCCAGGTGGACGAGCTCGGGATCGAGCTCGAAGTGGGCGCGGATCTGCGCCCACGTATCGGTCGGCGCGAGCCGGGCCTCGCCGGGCTCGGGCGCGGTTGGTGCGGACGACGCGTGGGGCTCCCGCGCCCGCGAGAGTCCGCCCGCCGGTTCGGGATTCGCTCCCCCTTCGGGCCGGCGGCCCAACAGCGCCCATAGGCTGCCCGCCGAGCCACCGATGGCCAAAGCCCCGGCCGTCGCGAATAGAGATCGTCGGCTTACGGTCATCGCTCCGAGTGCGTGCCTGGGCGGCTCATGACGAGCGCGGCGGCGGCTCCTTCGCCGCTCGTCCATCGGTCCCGTGCCGGGTTCGTCACGTCATGCGATGCGCTGGTGGCATGTCGCGCTACGGCCCATATTTTGCGCCCTGGCGCAAAATATTCGCGCGGCGCCGAGACCGCGCGCATGCATTGCTGCTCTGACACCCGCGGTGTGTCAAAGCATGCACGAATCGCAGCTCTCGCGTGCCTGGCCCAGCTCTAATGAGCTGAAATCACAGGGGTGGGTGTCGGCGAAATCGTTGGCCTGAGGCGTGCATGGTGATTCATCAACCCGCTAGGAGGAGGAGTCATCATGCCGCTTACGCTTCATGTCAACCGCAACGCGCCGAGCCGTAAGGACCTTCGCGAGCTCGTGGACGACATCGTCTACGCCCGCGCCCTGATCTGCCTCGAGGGCGGTGACCTGCGCCGTGAGCACGATGCGCCGCTTCGGCGGGCGCTCCGGGGTGCGCTGGACAAGCTGGCGACGACGGAAGCCGAGGCGCAGCGCATCGCCAACGAGGCGCTCGAGGTTGCGTGGGCCAAAGTCGCGGCCGAGCTAGGTGCCTCGCCGGATAACGATCGCGGCCAGCCCGCCGCGAGCGCCGCGTGACGAGCGGCTTTTCGCAACGCTCGGGCCAGCCGCCGGCGCTGGTTCGCCCGCGCGCAGCGGGCACGGCCTCGCCGCGGGTGCCTTGGCTCCTCGACCACGCGACGCGACTGGATCTGCTGTAACCTCGAGGCATGTGGCGCGCGCCGAGCGCAGCCGGATGCCTGCTTCTCCTCGCCGCCTGCGGTGGCGAGCCGCGGGCGGCCGATCCAGACGGACAGTCGTGCGAGCGCTTCCCGGAGCGGCCGGGGGAGGCGACGTATTACGCGGCCGACGGCTCGGGCAATTGCAGCTTTCCGGTCGTCACGGGCGGGCCGCCCCTCGTCGCCGCCCTGAGCGATGATGACTACGATGGCGCTCGCGCGTGCGGAGCGTGCGTTTTCGTGCGCGGGCCGGAGGGCGAGGCCTTGGTTCGCGTGGTCGACCGCTGTCCCGGCTGCGAAGAAGGACACATCGACCTGAGCCAAGAGGCGTTCGAGCGCATCGCTCCGCTCGAAGCCGGGCGGGTCGATGTGACCTGGCAGCAGGTGGCCTGCGAGACAGATGCGCCGCTCCGGCTGCGGTTTCGTGACGGAACCAACCCGTGGTGGGCGGCCGTGCAAGTCGACCATCACCGCCACGCGATCGCGAGCCTCTCCTATCGCCAAAGCTCCGGCGCTGCCCAAGGCATCGCCCAAAACTTGGCTTCGGCCGCCGACTTCACCGAGCTGGAGCGCGCGCTTCACAACGATTTCGTGGCGGAGGACGGCCTCGGCGAAGCGCCGGTTGATTTTCGCGTTCGCGACGTCCACGACCACGAGATCGTCATCGAGTCCGTCCAGCCCGGCGACGGCGTCGAGATCGAAGCGGAAGCCCAATTCCCGCAGTGCGCGCACGCGCCCGAGTGAGCGCGGCGCGGAACCGAGCTTGCGCGGTCCGCCGGGCTCCCGGGGGCGATGCCCAGGTTGCCGGCCGGCCTCACCGAGGGCAAGGTCGCGGGGTGAACCGACGACGAGGAACCGGACCGAAGTCCAATTACATCACGCTAGACGGCTATCGCACCCTGCAGCGCGAGGTCGATCATCTTTGGCGCGTGGAACGGCCGAAGGTGACGCGGGAGGTCGCCGACGCCGCCGCCCACGGTGATCGGTCCGAGAACGCCGAGTACATCTACGGGAAAAAGCGGCTGCGCGAGATCGACCGCCGGCTCGAACACCTCGCCAAGCGGCTCGACGCGCTTCGGGTCGTGGAGCGGCCCGCTTCGGCCGACGGGACGATCCGGTTCGGCGCGTGGGTGGAGCTCGAAGACGAGGACGGGTCGATCGCCGTTTATCGAATCGTCGGCCCCGACGAGTCGGACGCGTCGCGCGGCTTGATCAGCATCGACTCGCCCCTGGCCAAGGCGCTGCTCGGCAAGCGGGAGGACGACGAGGTCGAGGTTCGTCGCCCCAAGGGGGACATCACCTTCACCGTCGTCGCCGTCCGCTACGAGTAGCGGGGCGACGGTCCCGTGTCCGCCTCCGCGTACGTCACGGCGAATGCGGCCGCGCGTGCCATGAAGTCACTCCTTTGCTGGGTGTTGACGGGCATCTGGCCCCTTGTCAGGAAGGCAAACGACGTGCCCGCATGTCGCGCAGAAGGAGCAGCCGCCAGCGCGCGGGGGCGGCCGGTGGTCATCCGTTTGCAAGAGCTGACCACCCAAGGAAGGAGGAATCGATGAAGATCGGCATCAACGGCTTTGGGCGTATCGGCAGGCAAGCGTTACGGATCGCGTTTGACGACCCGGGCGTGGAGGTGGTGCACGTCAACGACCTGGCGGGCGCTGAACAACTCGCGCCGCTTCTGCAGTTCGATTCGACGCACGGTCGGTTCGCACACCGCGTTAAGCCCGAGGGAGACTCGCTACACATCGACGGGAAGACGGTGTCGGTGAGCGCCGAGAGCGACCCGGCAGCGCTGCCTTGGCGCGACAAGGGCGTGGACGTCGTCCTCGAGTCTACGGGGCTGTTCCGCAAGCGCGAGCAGGCCAAAATGCACCTGGACGCCGGGGCCGGTAAGGTCCTGGTCTCGGCGCCCGGGAAGAGCCCGCTCGACGGCGATTTCGTCATCGGCGTCAACGACGCGGACTACGACCCAGCGCGCCACCACATCGTCTCCATCGGCAGCTGCACCACGAACTGCCTCGCGCCGGTGGCCAAGGTCCTTCACGAAGAGTTCGGCATCGAACAGGGCCTGATCAACACGGTTCATGCCTATACGACGTCGCAGAACCTCCTCGACGGGCCGCACAAGGACAGCCGCCGGGCCCGCGCGGCGGCCGACAACCTGGTGCCCGCCACGACCGGCGCCGCCGAAATGATCGGCCGCATCATCCCCGACCTGGACGGGAGGCTCAGCGGCTTGGCGGTGCGCGCGCCCGTCAAGTGCGGCTCGCTACTCGATCTCACCTGCCGCGTGTCGCGCGGGGCGAGCGCAGAGCAGGTAAACGACGCGATGATGAAGTGGGCGCGAGGGCCCATGGCCGGGATCCTCGAGGTGGACGAGGCGCCCATCGTCTCGAGCGACGTCATCGGCACCGAAGCGAGCGCCATCGTCAGCCCCGGCGACACCCAGGTGGTCGATGGCCGGCTGGTCAAGGTTCTGGCCTGGTACGACAACGAGTGGGCGTTCAGCCGCCGCTGCGTGGATATGATGGCGCGGCTGGCGTAGCGGCTATTCGCCGCCGGGGGTGGGCTCGTCCTCGAGGTACTCCTCGATGCGGCGTACCGAGTCGTACAGCGCGTCGTACCCGCGCTGAAAGCCCACGAACGGCGCTTCCGTATCGAGCAGAACCTCCTCGGCGGTGGGGCTCCCCACCTCGAGTGAGGCCAGCGCGTCGGCGAGGGCGTTTGCCGTCGCCTCGTCGAGCGCGTCGGTGACGGCGTAGGCGTCCCATGGGATGCGGTCGGTTTTGCTCACGAGCGTAAACCGCGTCGGGGATATGCCCTGTGTTTGGGCGGCGTGCCACGCGGAATCGTAGACCGCGGCCCCGTCACAGGCGCCGTCGTCGAGCGCGCGGATCGATGCGGCGTGGTCGGTGGTAAACCGGGTCGCGGCGAACGCCCGTTGTCGTGCCGGATCGCGCCCATCGCTACCCTGGCCCGAGCGTACCCTAAGCTTCGGCCCAGGCGTAGCGATTCGAAGCGCTGCTCAGTCGTCGTACACGGCGGTCCAGTAGTTTTGGTGGACGCCTATGCCGACGTGGCGCCGGCCGGCGCCGAGCATGATATCGCGGTGGGGCGGGCTGTTCAGCCAGCCGTCGACCGCGGCGCGCGGCGACTGTTGGCCGCAGGCGACCGTCTCCGCCGTGACGCTGTCGCCGTCGCAGGCGCGCACCCGATCGGGGAACTCGGAGCCGTCGCTGCCGTCGTGGCTGCACGTTTGGGTGTCGCCGATGTCGTCTGAGTGAACCTGGGCCGCGCACACGAGGTCGCCGCGAAGCGCAACCGGCGAGACGCCCGCCGCCTCTCGTTCCTCGTTAATGAGGTCGAAAAGCTCCTGAAGCTCGGCGTCGAGCTCGTCGTACGTCGCGCCGCCGCCCCCAGGGCCTGCGTCGGCGCCGCCTTCACCGGCGCCGTCCCCGCAAGCAAAGGCGGCGAGAGCGACCAGCAAAAAGCCCACGAGTGAAAGCCGAGCCATGCGGGCGAGCGTACCCCAGAACGCCAGCGGGTTGAATCAGACCTGTCTGCCCGCGGCCGCATCGGGTTCGCGGCCCGCTTCGGGTTGCGGCGCCGCGCGCGGCTCCCTCGCCGAACGAGGGCCCCGGGGACGAATTCGAACCCGGCGTCGCGATTCACGGTTTGCCGCTCTGGAACGTCGCGTGCACGGCCGTGCTGGCTGACGCGAGCCGGTGGCGGGGGCGGATCGCCTTCGCCCCGCCGCGCGCGAGAAGGAGACGGCATATGGCATTCAATCCGCTCGAGGAACAGGGCATTCCGCTTCATAAACAGCTCAGGAGCTGGTCGGAGTTAAACTCCACCCCCTACGACACCGAGGCCGTGCACCCACATACGCGCTGCCGCGTGATCGCCATGAACGGGATCGAGATCGAGGCGATCATGAACTCACACAACGCCGCTCGCCGCATCGCGGACGTGGGCGTCAGGCAGATGCTGGCCGACGTGAGGCGCGTCGAGCAGCAGCAGCAAAAGGCCGTGAATTGGCTTATTCCGGCCGGCGAGAGCGTACTCGCCAACACGATCGGCTACGAGCAGGTCGCGGTGGATCTCACTGCGTGGGTTGCGAGAAACGAGCCCGATCCCTACCTGCGACAGGTGTACGAGTTCGGTCTGCTCGAAGACTACGATCACCTCTACCGCTACGCGAACCTCATGGATCTGATGGGCGAGCGGCGCAAGGCGGAGGCCGTCACCGGCGATCTCACCGAGATTTTACCCGGCAGGCCGACGATTTTTCATCACCGCCACCCCCACGACGACCTGCGCCGGCCGATGACCGTCCAGGCGGCGCACTTTCAATCGATCCTGAACGGGCTCACCGTTCTGTCCGCCGAACAACAAACGATGAACTTCTACATGAATGTGGGGAACCGTCCGGAGGACCCGCTCGCGCGCGCGCTTTACCTCGAGATCGCGCAGGTGGAAGAGGAGCACGTCACCCACTACGAATCGATCCTCGACCCCTCGATGTCCTGGATGACCAACCTCGCGATCCACGAGTACAACGAGTGTTGGAACTATTGGTCGTGCATGCAGAGCGAGCCGGATCCCCGGATCAAGGCGGTTTGGGAGCTTCACTTGGGGATGGAGCTCGAACACCTGCGCCTCGCCTGCGAGGCGATGAAGGAGGTCGAGGGCGTCGATCCGGAGGAGGTGTTCCCGGACAAGGGCGTGTCGGCGCCCCTCGTCTTCGAGCCGAACAAGCAGTACGTGCGCGAAGTGATCGCACGGACGGTGCAGTGGACCGGTTACGACTCCGAGTTCGTGTCAGTCGATGACCTCCCCGAGGGGCACCGGTTCTTCGAGCACCAGCGGACGGTGAACCGGGACGGCACGCCGAGCGAACAGGTGATCGACCGCCACCGGACCGAGTTCGGCAGCGAATACCGGTTCTCGACCGAGGGCGATCACCCCGTGGAGTCGCTGGGGATAAGCGGCACGACCGAGCAGAGCGGCTACCCCAATCCGTCCGCACGCTAGGCCGGCAAACCAACCGGCGCTTCAGAAGGAGGGTTCCATGGCAGAGGGAGAGAAGGAACGCGGCGGCGCGACGCGCCTCGCGGAGAAGGCAAGGGGCGTCGTCGGCGCCGTGCTCGGGCGCGTCACCGCCAACACGCTCGGGGCCCAGTCGGCGAAGACCTTCGTCAAGAACGCGGCCATCGGCGATATGTACGAGCTCGAGGCGGCCAAGCTCGCGCTCGCGAACGCGCACTCGCCGCGGGTCAAAGACGTCGCGCAGCAGATGATCGACGACCACACGACGCTCACGCATCAGCTCCGCTCCGCGATGCGTATGAACGAAACAGGAGACCAGACGTCCCTGCCCACCGAGGTCGATGAGCGGCGAAAGCAGATGCTCGATGAGCTCCGCCGGGTCCCCGACGACGAGTTCGACAAACTGTACCTCGACCAGCAGGTGCTGGCACACAAAGAGACCGTCGATCTCATGACGGGGTACGCGGCGCGGGGGGACAACCCCCAACTTCGGTCCGTGGCGGCGAGCGGGGCGCCGCTGGTCACGCGGCATCTGCGGCATATGGAGAGGCTTCGCGAAGAGCTCGCCGCCTAGCTGCGCTCGGCGCCGCTGCGCAGGTCGGGGGGGCGTAGCCGACGGTGAGTGGCCGGCCCGGGCGGCACGAGTGCCGCGCGGGCCGGTCATGACGCGAGTCGCACGCCGGCAGAGCGCATGTTGTCACGGGCGGCCGCGAGCGAGCCGTCCAGGTCGATGGCGCGCGAGCCGTGCTCGAGGACCCTCACCTCGAAGCCGCACCTCGCCGCGTCCACGGCCGACACGTGAACGCAAAAGTCCAGGGCTAGCCCGGCGAGCGTCACACTCGTGATGCGCCGCTCGCGGAGGTAGCCGGTGAGCCCCGTGGGCGTTACTTGGTCGTTTTCGAAAAAGGCCGAGTAGCTGTCGATGGCGCGGCGAAAGCCCTTGCGAACCACGAGCTGGGCGCGGTCGGTGTGCAAGTCCGGGTGAAACTCGGCGCCGCGGGTCCCCTGAACGCAGTGATCCGGCCACAGCGTTTGCTGGCCGTAAGGCATAATGATCGTGTCGAAGGGGGACTTGTCCGCGTGCTCGCTCGCGAACGAGCTATGGCCGGGTGGATGCCAATCCTGGGTGAGGATCACCACGGCGAAGTCGCGGGCGAGCTCGTTGATGACCGGGACGACCGCGTCTCCGTCGGGGACCGCGAGGGCTCCGTGCGAGCAAAAGTCGTTTTGGACGTCGACCACGATCAGTGCGTCCGTCGCCGTGTTCATATCCGCCTCCTCATGCGATGCGGTTTCGCGAGCCGGCCGCGGCGTCGGCGGCGCCCTCGGTCGCTGGGCCGTCGTGGCGGGCCGTCTGACGTCACGACCCAGAGATGGGATGCGTCGGGCGACCGAAGCGCGTATTCGGTTATGCGGTCTGCTCGCCGGGCGGGTCGGCGAACTCGAACGGGAGGAAGGCTTCGGCGCGGCGGTAGTTTTCTCGAAGCTCTTCGCGGCTCTGAGCGCCGATGAATACGACGGCGAGCTCGTAGCTATAGCTGTCCTGGTCCATGAGGGCCGACAGCGCCTCTCCCTGCCTGGCGCTCACCTCGACCCGGGTGTCGGGGATGGCCTCGCGAAGGCGCGCAATGTCGTCCTCGGAGGGGACCCGGGTGACTATCGCGTCCTGGTATCGGCGGATGAAGTACTTGCCGGCGATGGCGTAGCGCCCCTGGCCCGCCGGGAACGCCGGCGCGTTCCCCATCGCCAGGTCCACCACGACCTCGTGGTGGGAGGCGCCTTCGACGAGCTCGAACAGCGGGGAGTGGGATTTCGAGATCCGCGGGTTGATCTCGAGCAGGGACACGCGATCCGCCGCGTCGTCCCAGAAATACTCGATGTTGAACGGCCCGTCGTCGAAACCGATGTGGCGCATGACCCGCTCGGAGATGCGACGCATCTCGCTCTTGACGCGCTCGGGTAGCGCCGACGGGTACTCGTAGCTCAGGAAGCTGGACTCTCCGGGCCGCCTCACCGAGTCGATGATGCCGTAACAAACGACCTCACCTCGGTGAACATAGCCCTCGACCGTGGCTTGGTGCTCGGCGCTTATGATCTCCTCGGCGATGCAGTAACCGCCGTCCACCGTGGCGATCTCCGCCGGGAGGTCGGCCTTTGCGAGAACATGGTGAAACGACCTTTGAAACCGGCCGATGCCCTCTCGCGTGCGGTGGAGCGCCTCCGTGAAGTCTTGGGAGGATCGGATCTTGAAGCCCAGGTACGAGGAGAACGCCTTGACGGGCTTCATCCAGTACGGGTAATCGAGCCCGACTTTCAAGAGCGCCGTGTCGTCGAACGGGTCGAACACCGAGTAGTGCGGCGTCGCCTCGGGGACCACCTCGCCCTGGACGATGCGGCTCCAGTATTTGTGCTCGCAGGCGAGCACGGCCTCGAGGCTCGGGGTGGGGTGGTGGAGCTCGCGCCGCAAAAGCGGCAGCACCGTGCTCACCGGAAAGTCGTAGTGACCGATGATCGCGTCGATACGCTCGGGAAAGGCGCGTATCCTCGCCTGGACTCGTTCGAGGAGGCCGGGGATGTCGTAGTGGATGAGGCCCACGACTTCCTCGGCTTCGGCGAGCGAGTGAAAGCGCATCTGCTGTGCGCCGCGGATCGTCGACAGGTGCTCTCGGTCGCCTTCGTCCAACCCGAGCACGAGGACGTTCTTGGTTAACATGGCAGGCCTATAACCCATGCAACACGCGCGCGAAGCGCGAGCCGATATGCGCTCATCGCGAGCGGCGCCCAGCGAAGTTTTGGCTGGCCGCTTCGTGATTCGCGGCGGTGTGTGTGCGATGCGACAATATGCCCGGTCGCGACGCGGTGCTGCGGCGCTACACTCAAGCGCGACCGGCCTTCATGTGCCGCGCGGACGGAGCCGGTTTCGTGGTGACGCCTCGTCGAGCTCGTAGGCCGAGCGGGCGCCCACTGTCCAAATCAACGCGCGCGCATTTTCCTTCAGACTGCTCGGCGCGCCGCCGCCGGTCGACATCTTCGCCATGGACGCCCTCGACCTCGCGAGATTGCAATTCGGCGCCACCACGGTGTTTCACTTCTTGTTCGTGCCCCTCACCGTCGGTCTGGCGCCGCTGGTGGCGGTGATGCAGACCGTGGCTTACCGCACCGACGACCCGCGCTGGTGGAGGCTCACGCGGCTGTTCGGGAAGCTGCTCCTCATCAACTTCGCGATGGGAGTGGTCACGGGCATCGTTCAGGAGTTCCAGTTCGGGATGAACTGGTCGACCTACTCGCGGTTCGTGGGCGACGTGTTCGGGGCGCCGCTCGCGATCGAGGGGCTCGCGGCGTTCTTCCTCGAGTCGACCTTCCTCGGGCTGTGGATTTTCGGCTGGAACCGCATGCCGCGGCTTCTCCACCTGGCGACGATCTGGCTGGTGGCGATCGGCACGTGGGCGTCGGCGTACTTCATCCTCGCGGCGAACTCGTGGATGCAAAACCCCGTGGGCCACCGCGTAAACGAGGACGCGAGCAGGGCGGAGCTCGAGAGCATTGGAGCGGTTCTCACGAATCCCAACCTCGCGTGGATGTTCCCCCACACCATCCTCGCGTCGGTGGCCGCGGCGGGCTTTTTCGTGCTGGCCGTGAGCGCCTATCACCTGCTCAGACGCAATCACGTCGATGTGTTTCGGAGGACCGCGGCGCTCGGCCTGGTGGTCGGGTTTTTGTCGTCGCTTTCGTTGGCGTTTACGGGCCACGAGCAGGCGCAGCTCAAAACCGACCTTCAGCCCATGAAGATCGCCGCCAGCGAGGCGCTCTACGACACGGAGGAGGGGGCCGGCTGGTCGGTGTTCGCAATCGGCACGCTCGACGGTGAGGAGATGATCTTCGACGTTCGAATCCCCTACCTGCTCAGCGTGCTGGCCACCAACTCTCCGCATGAGGAAGTGGAGGGCATCCGCGATCTGCAGTCGCAGTACGAGGACGCGTACGGCGAGGGAGACTACGTGCCCAACGTCCCGGTGACGTACTGGATGTTTCGGATCATGGCCGGGCTCGGCACGCTCATGATCGCGTTTAGCGCCTATGGCCTCTATCTCTTGTGGCGCCGCCGGCTGAGCGATTCATCCCGGTTTTTGCGCTACGCGATCGGGATGGCGGTCGTTCCGTTTGCCGCCTCCGCGGCGGGCTGGATATTCACCGAAATGGGGCGTCAGCCGTGGGTGGTGCAGGGGCTCCTCAAGACGGAGGATGCGGTGAGCCCGTCGGTGTCGGCGGCCACCGTGGCGACCTCGCTCGTCGCGTTTTCGACGATCTACGCCGTGCTCCTCGTCGTGGAGCTCGGTTTGATCGTGAAATACGGACGGAAAGGGTTGGGCGAGGAGTCGGGGCCCGAGGACGTGGGCGCGGAGCTTCAGTACTGACGGAGGAATCCGACAAGCCGCTCGAAGTCACCTCGTAACCATGGAAGCGCTCGATCTACCAGCGGTTTGGTTCGCGATCATCGCGGCCCTGTTTCTCGGCTATTTTTTCCTCGAGGGGTTCGACTTCGGTGTCGGGATCCTCATGCCGGCGGTGAGCCGCGACGACGTCGATCGCCGGGTGGCCATCAACACGATTGGACCGGTGTGGGACGCCAACGAGGTGTGGCTCATCGTCGCCGCCGGCGCGATGTTCGCCGCCTTCCCCGAGTGGTACGCCACGATGTTCAGTGGGTTTTACCTGCCGCTCTTGGCGATCTTGCTCGCGCTCATCGCGCGCGGGGTGGCGTTCGAGTACCGCGGCAAGCGAGACGATCCGACGTGGCGCGCCCGCTGGGACAAGGCGATCTTCTTTGGCTCGCTGATTCCGGCGTTCCTGTGGGGCGTGGCGTTCGCCTCGCTCCTCGGCGGCGTCCCGATCGACGCCGACTCGGAATACGCCGGCGGTGTCCTCGACCTGCTATCGCCCTATGCGCTCGTGGGCGGAGTCACGAGCGTATCGCTGTTTACGCTCCACGGCGCCGTGTTTCTCGCGCTCAAGACCACGGGAGCCATCGCGAGGCGCGCGCAGCGCGCCGCGGCGCTCGCGTGGTGGCCCGCGGCGATTTCAACGCTCGGTTTTCTCGCGTGGAGCTTCGTCCGCGCCGCGTGGACCGACGACTTCGGGGTGGTGCCGGATATCGTGCCTATCGCCGCGGTGGTGGCGATCATGGGTGCGGGCTGGCTCATTCGCGAGGGTATGGCGGGGCTTTCGTTCGTGGCCACCGGCGCGGCGATCCTCGGCACGTTCGCCACCCTATTTCTCAATCTCTACCCACGGGTCATGGTGTCGTCACTGGGCGACGGCTACGATCTCACGATTCGAAACGCGAGCTCGGGCGAGTACACGCTCGCGATCATGACGTGGGTCGCGATCTTCATGGCGCCGGTGGTGCTCGCGTACCAGGGCTGGAGTTACTGGGTGTTTCGCCACCGGGTGTCTCGCGAGCAGCTCACCGGCCGCCCGGCGCGGGCGACCGGCGGCGGTGAGGCGCCTGGTGCCGAAAGCGGCGCTGGCGCGGGAGGGACAACGCGCGGGGAGGCATGATCGGGCCGGCGGCGCAGGCCCCTGGGGGTCCGAAACCTGGCGGCGCGTCTTCGCGCGTGGCCAGCCGTCCGCCCATCGATCCGAGGCTCCTGCGCCACGCACCGGCGGCGCGCCGCTTCGTCGGCGTGTGCGCGATCCTCGCGGTCGGTACGGGCGGTGCGGCGATCGCGCACGCCCATCTCCTCGCGGGGGTGATCGCTGACGCATTCGTCGGGGGCGCAGCGCTCGGCGCGGTCGCCACCGCGCTCGCGGCCTGGGCCGTGGTGTGGCTCGTGCGCGGCCTGCTGTCGTGGGCGACGGACGTCGCGGCCCGCCGAGCCGCAGCAGGTGCGCGGAGCCAGCTTCGGCGGGCGCTTCTTCGGCGCGTGGCTGCCGACGGCCCGGCGGCGCTCGCGCACCGGGACCGGGGGGGGCTCGCCGTTACCGTTACGCGCGGGCTCGAAGCGCTAGACGGCTACTTCGCCGGCTACTTGCCCCAGCTCGTCGCCGCCGCGGTCGTGCCGACCATGGCGCTTTTCTGGCTCGTGTTCCGCGATCCGCTGAGCGTGGCCATCTTCGCGATCACGCTGCCGCTCATTCCGCTTTTCATGGCCCTTATCGGGCTTTGGGCCAAGCGGCGGGTAGAGGCACAATGGCACGCACAAAAACGGCTGGGAGGGCACTTTCTCGAGGTCGTCTCGGGCCTGTCCACGCTCAAGACGCTCGGCGCCGCGCGGCGCCAGAGCGCGCGCGTGGCCGAGACCACCGATCGGTTTCGGGTCAGCACCATGAGCGCGCTTCGCGTGGCGTTTTTGTCGGCGGGATGGCTGGAGCTCATGACGACCATCGGCACGGCCATGATCGCCGTGGGCGTGGGTCTCCGCCTCGTCGATGGCAGCTTGGACCTTCACACGGGTCTCGCGGTGCTCATCCTCGCGCCCGAGATCTACGCACCGGTCCGCGGGGTGGGGCAGCAGTTTCACGCGTCTATGGAGGGGACGGAGGCGGCGGGCGAAGTCCTCGCCGCGATCGAGGACGTAGAGCCGAAATCCGGGCCTGCCGCGCGCGCGGTGGGGGGAGCGCGAGGGCCCGCGGGCGGGTGGGCGGCGCCTGACCTGAGCGCCTCACGCATCGAGTTTCGCGACGTCTCGGTCACCTACGGCGAGGGCGGCGAGGGAGGCGAGGCCGCCGTGTGCGGCCTGAATTTGGTGATCGAGCCGGGCGAGCGGGTCGCGATCATGGGCCCCACCGGGGCGGGCAAGTCCACGATCCTGGCACTCCTGCTCGGCTTCGTTCGCCCTGTGCGCGGATCGGTCGGGCTCGTCTCGCCCGCCGGGCGCGACGAATTTTTGGCCCTCACTTCGCCGGATCTCGCGTCGTGGCGCGCACACGTGTCCTGGGCGCCACAACAGCCCCACCTCATCGCGGGGACCGTCGAGGACAACGTTCGCCTGTCGAGCCCGGGGGCGAGCGCCGGCGAGCTGGCCGACGTCGCTCGGCGGGTCGGGCTCGACGAGGTGCTGGGCGATGTGCCGCGCGGCTGGGCGGAGGCTGTCGGCGAGGGCGGCGTGCCGCTGTCGGGAGGGCAGCGGCGCCGCGTGGCGCTCGCCCGCGCGCTCTTGCGGCGGCCAGAGCTTTTGCTTCTCGACGAGCCCACCGCCGATCTAGACCCATTTGCCGCCGCCCGCGTAGGGCCGGCGCTCGTTTCTCGGCGCGCGGCGCAGACAATCGTCGCGGTCACCCACAGCGCCGATCTCGCGTGGCTTTGCGATCGCGTGGTGGTTGTCGCCGGCGGGCGCGTCGCGGAGGTCGGGCGTCCCGGCGAGCTCGCGGCGCGCGCGGGC
>SLNH01000141.1 GCA_007133195.1 Nannocystineae bacterium
AACATCGCCGAGGATCCGGAAAGCGTGTTCGGCCAGTTCCGCCGCACACCCTCGGAGCGAAAAGCGATCGTGGATCAGCTTCGGGAAGACTCTCTCGAGCATCCCCAGGACCTCATCGAGCACCTTCCGGCACCGCTCCGCTGGCGCGGCCAGCCGGGCGTGGCCGTGCTCGACTACACCGGCGACGGCGCCATGGACATCTTCGTCACCAACGGACCGGGCGCGCCGAACATGCTGTTCGAAAACCAGATGGCCACCACGGGCGAGCTTGAATTCATCGAGCGCGCCGCGGAGGCAGGCGTCGCGGCGGTGGATACGGACGGCGCCGGCGTGTGCTACGGCGACATCAATAACAACGGGTACCCCGATCTCTATGTGGTCGCCGACAACGGCCCATCGCGCCTGTTCCAGAACAACGGCGACGGTACATTTACTGACATCAGCGACCAAAGCAACGCCACGCCTGACGGCGTCGGCGGCGCGGCCTGCGCGTTCGGCGACGTCACCGGCAATGGGAAGCTGGACCTGTTCGTCGGCCGCGCCTGGGACATGATGAGCCAGCACGCCTGCTTCATGGAGCCGTTCCACGAGAGCATCCAGCACAACGAGCTGTACATCAATCAGGGCGATGGCGTGTTCGAGGACGTCTCGGAGACCAGCGGGATCCTGGATACAGGCGGGATGCCGCCCGGCGTCGAGCACGCGCCCACCATCACCTGGGCCGTTGCGATGGTCGATTACAACCAAAACGGCTATATGGACATCATCCACGCGGATGACCAGTGCGCACTGCCGGAGGCGAACTTCGAGGGTATCGATCGCGGGTTCCTCCAGATCTTCGAGAACGACGGTACGGGGAACTTCACCAATCGGACCGTCGAAGCGGGCCTGAACAGTCCGTCTACCTGGATGGGGCTCGCCTTCGGAGACTTCAACACGAGCGGCGAGCTCGACGTGTTCTCCACGTCGTTCGGAAACTGGGGTGAACCGTTCCTCGGGGGCCCGGCGCAGCCAGAGACCAACGCTTCGCGCTGGCTCCTTCAGCAAGAGGACAACAGCTTCATCGACCCGCAGGTGGGCGAGCTTCAGACCACGCCGTTCGGGTGGGGAACGAGCGCCCGCGACTTCGACAACAGCGGGGCTACCGACATCGTGTTCCAGGGCGGGCTGCACCTGTACTTCCACGTCGAGGCGTCGAATCCGGGTACGATGCTCATGGGCGACGGTACCGGGCGTTTCGACTACGCCCCGAACGCCTTCGAGACGAACTACTCGCGGCGCAACTCCCTCGGGGTGGCGGTCGGTGACCTCAACCAAAACGGGTTCCAGGACATCGTCTCGGTCTCGAACTTCGACATTCCGGACGACTATCCGCTCACCCGCTACGCATCGGCGGACCGGGAGGTGTCGTTCTTCTCGGCATTCGACGACACGGCCTACTTCGCCCCCGTGATGGAACACATCACGATGTCCAACCCGGAGCTCGACTTGCAGATGTTCCCGTGGTTCGAGCCGCAGAACAAGTTCGAGCGCCGCTGGTCGCACAACGAGGACATCGAGCTCACCGACGGAACCCTCGCGGTGGAGCTGAACAACGCGGAGAGCGGGAACAAATGGGTCTCGGTCGAGCTCATGGGCGCCGCCGGCCTCATCCCGGACGGTGAGGTCAACCGGTCCGCTATCGGGGCCACGGTCACGTTCACGACCGAACACGGTGACCAGGTGATCTCGCCGGTGCTGGGCGGCTCGTCGCACCTGTCCCAGGACAGCTTGGTCCAGGGCTTCGGCCTCGGCCAAGCTCATCGGGGCACGGTGGACATCCTGTGGCCCGGGGGCACCAAGAACCGCCTGTACGACGTGCAGCACGGCGAGCGGGTGTTCGTTCCCGAGCTGCCTTGCAGCTACGACACCAGCGATGACCGCGGCACCTATGCGGCCTGCGTCGAAGACACGCTCTTCGAGTTGCAAGACGCCGGCGTCATCGACGCAAACCTGCGTGCCCGGCTGCAGTCCAGCGCCCTGCGCGCGTACGATGACGAGAACTAGGACCGCACACTAAAGGCGATGTGCAGCGGCGGGCGCTCGGGTCTCGGGCGCCCGCCGCTGGGTTTCGGGGCTCGCGGCGACCTCTTCGCCATCCCGGTTTTCGCCTCGTCTTGTCGGCGGCCGCCTCCCGCGCCTGGCACGGTCCGATTTTCGAGATGCGCGCTAAACCAAGGCACTTGGATGACTTGACGCACTCCTTGTCCCTCGGACATTCTTAGAGCGCGTCAAAACCATCTACCGCTTCGCGTGCGACAGTCGTCGTTACCGGCGCCACATTGGAGGCGCGGGCCCCGTGCTCGCGGTTCGAGCCGGGGACCGTTCGACGGTGCGCGATCGCCGCGGTCGATTTCTTCTGTTACCGGAGCGAACATGACCCAGCGCCTGATTCGAGCCTACACGGTCCAATGCGAGCTAGCGTTCATCGAGCAGTACTTCGACGAAGGGACGAGGGAACGCGCGATGGACCAGATCCCGCAGGCGGTGCGGGAGGAAATCGGGCAGCTCAAGCCGGTGGACTGGTGTCCGGTGGACTACGCGTCTTACGTGCTAAACGCGATCGCCTCGGTCAAAAACGATCCAGAAGGTTCGTTCGCGGACATCGTCGAGTGCGGAAAGTCCATCTCGAAGGAAGCGAGCAATACCTTCTACAAGCTCATGCTCAACGTCGTGACGCCGGAGGTGTTCTTGAAGAAGCTGGACCAAACCTTTTGGGGCCGGGATTTCAAGGGGGTCGGCTCCTGGGACATTCAAATCGCAGAGTCCGGGGATCGGGCCAAGCTCGAGCTATCGGACGTCAAAGGACTGGATCACATCGGTCCTCTCAACGAGGGCTTCATGCGCTTTATCTTCGGCGCTATGGGTTATGAAAACGTCAGCTGTGAAACGAAGGGCTGGAGCCTCGCCGAGCCCGGGCCCGAGGTCATCCAATACGAGGTAACTTGGTCCTAAGCGCCTTCGACTGACCACGACAGCGGCCGCGAGCGCAAACCGAACCGCTCGCGGCCCCACCCGGCTCGGCGGCGCCTCATTCCGAGAGCGCCGAGAAGGCGCGGCGCCAAGCGGCGGCCTTTTCTTCCGTTTCCTCGAGCTCGCGCTCGGCCTTCGAGTCGGCGACCACGCCGCCGCCCACGTGGACGTGCGCCTCGCCACCCGCGAGAATCGCCGTCCGAATGGCGATCGACAGGTCCATGTCGCCGCCCATCCCCACATAGCCGATCGCGCCGGTGTACACGCCCCGGCGCGCCGGCTCGAGCTCGTCGATGATCTCCATCGCCCGCACCTTCGGGGCGCCAGTGATCGACCCGCTCGGAAACGTGGCGCGAAGGATGTCGGCCAGGCCCAAGCCCTCCTTCACCGCGCCCGAGACGGTCGACACCAAGTGAAACACGGTGGGAAGCTCGACCACCCGCGCGAACGAATCCACCCCCACCGATCCGACCTCGGCGATGCGACCCAAGTCGTTTCGCTCGAGGTCGACGATCATCAGGTGCTCTGCCAGCTCCTTGTCGTCGGAGGCCAGTTCTTCGGCCGCCTCGCGATCGCGCTCGGCCTCGCCGCGCCGCCGCCTGGTGCCCTTGATCGGGCGCGTCTCGATCCGCGGTGACCCCGCGCGGCGCGCGAGAAACCGCTCCGGTGACGCCGACAAAACGCGCCCCGCCCCCGTCTCGATGAGGGCGGCGTAGGCGGCGGGCGCGCGCGAAAGCAGCGCGCGAAGCAGGGCCAGCGCATCCCCGTCGCGCGTAAGCGGCGCCACGAGCCGGCGGGCGAGGTTGATTTGGTAGACGTCCCCGGCGCGGATGTAGGCTTTGACGCGCTCGAACTGCCGCCGATAACCGGTGCCCGCGGGAGCGCCCGCCGCCGCCAGCTCGCCGAGGCGGGGCGCCGTCACGCGGCGCGGCGGCCCGGCGAGCGCCC
>SLNH01000157.1 GCA_007133195.1 Nannocystineae bacterium
CACGCGCGCCTTCACATCCCCGCTGCGATAGGGGACATCGAGCCGCGGGTAGACGATCCGCGTTCCCCCAAGCGCCAGCGCGGCCACGAGCGCGCGATAGCTCTTCGGATATGAACGACCCGCGTGCGGCCGCGCGATCCACAGCTCGTCCACGCGAACCTGTCCGGCGATGGCGAACAGGCCGGCGTAGTGATCCGCGTGCGCGTGGCTCACGATCACCCGGTCGATCTCGTCGATCCGCCGATGACGGAGGTATTCGAGCACCGCCCGCTCGCCCGGTATCGCGGCCAGCCGGCGCCGGGCGCTCGGCTCGTCGTCCCCAGACCAAACGAGCTGGCCCCCGGCGTCGACGAGCCACACCTCCCCGTTCGGGAGCTCGAGGACCGACGCGTCGCCGTGCCCCACCTCGAGAAACGTCACCCGGAGCTCGCCCTCGCCCTGTCCGGCAAAGGCCGTCGCCAACCCCGGCAGGGCGCACGCAGCGAGCGCCATCGCGCAGCCACCCGCGGCGCCACGGAGGCGAACGTGCCCGCGCGCCCCCGCCCACAGCGCGCCGGCGGCCACCGCGAGCGCGGCGAGCTCATGGGGAGCAGGCGGCGGCAGGGGCCACGGCTCCAGGACGCCGGCCACGGCGGCCGAGATCGCCACGACGCGGTCGGCGATCCAGATCGCGACGCCGACCACCGCCGCCCCGGCCGCCGGCCACAGCATCGACAGCCCGGCGCCGACGAGCCCCAATGGCAGGACGGCGCTCGATGTGAGCGGCACCGCCACCAGGTTCGTCACGACGCCGGCGACGGCCACGTAGCCAAAGTGGAGCGCGGTAAACGGCGCGGTGGCCGCCGCGGTGAGCACCGAAGCCCGCGTGAGCGAGCGGATCGCGCCCGCCGCTCGCGCGAGGCCCGCGCGGGGTGCGGCGGGCGAGGTCCCGCCGAACACGAGCGCCGCCGCGGCCGAGAACGAAAGCTGAAATGCTGGCTCGAAGACGGCGTGCGGGGACGACAGTGCGATCGCGAGCGCGGCCAGGGCGAGCGCCTCCGGCCCGCGCGGCCGGCGATCCGACGCGGCGCCGAAGAGCGCGACGAGCGCCATGACGAGCGCGCGCACGGTCGACGTTTGCGCCCCCGTGACCAGCGTGTAGAGGATCGCCACGGGCGCTGCGCAAAGGGCCGCCGCGCGCGCCGGTCGGATCCGGATCGCCAAGCCGGGAATGGCGGCCGCGAGGCGCCGGGCCACGAGGAACGTCATCCCCGCCACCGCGGCGAGGTGCAATCCGCTCACAGCCAAGACATGCGCGGCCCCCGCGTCGCGAAGAGCGCCGGCCGCGCTCTCGGGCATGCCCCCGCGATCTCCCGTGAGCGCCGCCCGCACCACCGCCCGTCCTTCCTCGGGCCCACCGCGCGCAGAAATCCAAGCCACAAGGCGCGACTGCGCGCGCGCCGCGAGCCGGCGTGGATCCGCGCGGGCCCCTTTGGAGACGACCTCGACATCGCCTGCCTCGGCGGACAGGGAGCCTGCGAATCTCCGCGCCCTCGGCGCCGTCCCAGGCAATCGATAGCGCGCGGCCGGCCGGACGCGACCGCGCGCCTCGACCCGGTCGCCAGGTAAGATGCTCGGACCGGAGTCGTCGCCGAAAACCACGGTAAACCGCAGATCTGCGTCGGTTTCGCGCTCGCGCAGGACCAGCGCGAGGCGGTCGGGATGGCGGCGCTCCACGGACCGCACCGAGCCCTCGACGACCCGGTGCTCACCCGAGGCAGCGGCGGCGCGTACGGCGGCCTGTGCGGCTCTCGCCGCGCCCTCCTCGTGGGAAAACCGCGCGGCCCCCGCGCAAAACATGAGCACGGCCAGCGCCCACACCGCGCTTCGCTTCCGGGCAGCGAGTCCCGCCCACAGCCCCAGCGCGACCAGCGCCTGCCACGGCAGGATCAAAACCTTCGACAATTCTCCGGCCACGATGATGCCGGCGAGGCAGGCGAAGGCGAAAACGACGAGACGCGAGGCGCTCACGCTCACATTCGGGTTATCGGGAGCGCCCCGAAGAAGTTGCCACCTTCCGTTGACTCTGTTCCGCGGGTCGATAAAATAATCGCGATATTCGAGAGTTGGCGAGTGGCTAGAATCTGACCGCCCGCCGACACGGTCCTACGAGGCCGAGGCTCTCGTCGGTTTTGGCAAGCTCGTGACAGCGGCGCGCGCCTTCACAGACAGCGCTGCCCCGACCTGATTCCTTGCCCCGCTTTCTGGTCATTTTCGCCGTTGTTTTTGCCGCCCCCGGCGCCCTCGCCGATGGCGCTACGCTAAGCGGTGAGGTCTCGCTCGCGCCGGCCAGCCAGCGCGAGCCGGCGCCCGAGCGAAACCGGGGCTTCGTGCCCAGGCGGCCGAACGCCGAGCGTCCGGTCACCGCCTATGATCCGAGGCCCTACATGATCGTGGTGCTCGAAGGCGCGGCGGCGGAATCGGGCGCGGGTGGCGCGAGCGACATCGAATACCCGATCGAAGGCGCCTCCTTTACGGCGCCGATTCGGCCGGTCGTGGCAGGCGTTTCGTTTTCGATCGCAAACCGCAGCCAGCACGCGCCGAGGCTATACGCCCCTGGCGATCTCGACCTCATCCCCGGCGACCCCATCAACCCGGGCTCGAGCCGAGACGTCACGGTTTCCACGCCCTACCAGGCCTTCGACGTCCGCGACCGCGACACCGCCCACATCGAGGGCAGGCTCGTGGCGTTTCCCCACCCTTACTTCAGCCGCGTGAGCGACGCCGGCAGCTTCCGGATCGAAGACGTGCCGGAGGGCCGCTATTCGCTCCGCGTCTGGTATCGAAACGGGTGGCTGGACATCGACCCCGAGCCGGTCACAGTGGACGAAGCGGGGCGCATCACGACCGATATCGACATTCCTCCCGTACTCGAGATCACCTCCCCAGAGGAGAGCCCCGAAGCGGAATGAACCGGCCCGGGCTTACCACGCGCGAAATTCGCGCCCGCGGCCCGCGCGCGAGCCGAGGCGAGCGGGGCCGCTCGCGACGCTGAGCCAAAGGAGAGACGGGCAACGTGTTCTGGTCGAAGATTTGGTTCTTCCTCGTCGCGGTCATCGCGGCCACAGGCATCGTCGTGACCCTCGTGATGCCGAGGACGGCCGAACGCGAGGCGCAGTCCCACGAGCGGGAAGTGCTAAGCCGCGCGTGCAACGTCACCGAGATCCTGCTCCGCGACGAGGCCCGCACGCGCATCGAGTTCGCCGGGCAGTTCGCGCGCGCGCGCGGGGCGGACATGCGCATCGACCAGATCGCAGGGCGCGCCTCGCGCCAAGGCTCCTTAGAGGCCGACACGATAAGCGAAGGGCGGCAAGCGCTCGCCGATCTCCTCGGTGAAATCCGCGGGGCCCAGCCGGATTTTGCGCTGCTCGTCGATACGCGGGGCCGCGTCGTCGCCCAACGCGGAGCCGAGTCGTTCGAGGCGGGAGACGCGCTCGAGGGGCGCCCCCTCGTCGACGAAGTGCTGAGCGGCTACGTGCGCGACGATCTATGGGTCACGAGCGACCTGTACCGCGTGGCGGGTGCCCCGATCGTTCTCGATGGCGCCTTCGTCGGGGCGGTGATCCTCGGCCACTCCTTGGGACGGGACTTCGCCGATCGGATCGCGGAGACCCTCGACGTGGAGGTCGCGTTTTACGCCAAGGGCTCCGTTTACGCGGCCAGCAATCCGGCCCAGATCCACAACCAGGTCCTCGAGCCGTTCGAAGGCTTGAACGGACGAGCCGAGGACGCGGGTGAGCCGGGGGACTGTGGCGCCTACGAGCCGGCGGTCGCAACGGCGGGCGGCACGTCCTACACCACCCTGAGCGCGCGGCTGCCCGGCGAGGCGGGCGCGGTCGGTGGCGTGTACACCGTGTTCGTAGAGCGCACTGAATCGGTCGGGCTCGCCGGCATGCTGTCCCGCGTTCAGCGCAGCGACC
>SLNH01000244.1 GCA_007133195.1 Nannocystineae bacterium
GAGCACGTTCATGACCGGGTGATCTCCTCCGCGTCGTCGGTCTTCTCGGCGGTGCAAAGCCGCGCGACGAGCACCACCGCGAACGCCACGAGCGCGAAGCCGATGACGATCGCCGTGAGGACGAGCGCCTGGGGCAGCGGATCGGCCATGTCTTCGCCGGCGACGTGCCACACGAGCGGCGGCGAACCGTATTGCACGCCGCCCGCAGTGAAGACGAGCAGGTTCGCCGCGTGCGATAGCAGAAGGAGCCCGAAAATGAGGTCGACGACGCTCCGGCGCAAAAGGAGGTATATCGCCGCCGAGAACATCGCACCCACGAGGAGGCTAAGTAGCAGGGTCATGGGCTCAGTCCTCCGCCAGCGTGAGCAGGATTTCAGCCGCCGTGCCGGCGACGACCAGATAGACGCAAATCGCGAACAGCGGCACCGTGCCGGTGGCGCCGACGCCCGGGATGTACGCGCCCCAGATCGGGAAGAACAGCGCCTCGCCGATGAACAGCCCCGCGACCCCGGCGCCGATACCGAGAAGGAGGCCGAGCCCGATCAGCGTGCGCGGCAGCATACGCAGAAGGTCGCGCGCCTTGCTGGGGCCGGCGCTGAGAGCATACAGCGCTACGCCGCCGGCGAGCAGCAGCCCGCCGACGAAGCCACCGCCGGGCTCGTAGTGACCGCGCCACAGCACGAATACCGAATAGAGCGCCAAGAGGATCAGCAGAAGCGGCGCCGTCGTCCTTAGGATCAGCGAGTTCATGACGACCGCTCCTCGTCTTGGTCACCCTCGGCTGGATCGCTTGGGTCCGCGGGATCCTCCGAGCCGGCTTCGGCGCCTCGGGCGGCGGGATCGTTTTGCGCCTCGCGGGGCGCCTGTTGGCCCGCGTCGTCACCGCTGCCAGCGTCCTGTTCGCCCTCCTCCCGCTGGCGGAGCTTGTGGAGCTTGACCAGGGCGGTGACGCCGACGCCGGCGATGGCGAGCACGACGATCTCGCCGAGGGTATCCATCGCGCGGAAGTTTTCGAGGATGGCGTTGATGAGGTTTCGCGCGAGCTCAGGCTCCTCCTCGAGGTGAGCGATGTAAAAGTCGCTCGCGTCGCGGGGGTAGCGGGGCGAGGCGGCGAGAAGGAGCAGCACGGTGACGAGCGCGCCGCCGGCCAGCGCGATGACGCCGTGAACGATGCGCTTGGGCGCGGCGTGTACCACCGAGCGGGCCGGCAGCCTGTGCAGCACGAGCACGAGGAGGATCACCATCAGGGTCTCGACCATGAGCTGGGTGATCGCCAGGTCGGGACCGCTGTAGATGGCGAACAGAAACGCGATGGCGAACCCGATCACGCCGGCGGCGGCGGTTTGCACGAGCCGGTTTTTCGCCTTGATGAGGAGCCCGAGGCTCGCGATCCCGAGCGCCACGATCACGATCTCGGGGATCCCCGGCTGCGTGCCGGTGGTCTGCGGCGTCTCCCACCTCATGAGGATCGGCGTGGCCGCCGCGGCGATCGCCACCGCGGTGACGATGAACACATGCCGATGAAGCGGCCCGCCCTGGACCACGCGGGCCGTGGCCCCGGCGAGCTTGTAGATGCCGTCGATGACCCGCGCGTAGACCTCCGCGCCTTGAAGGCGCCCGAGCTTGGACTCCTCCGCGGGAGGCTTGGAACTCAGCTTGGCGTACAGGAGCCCGGCCACGGCCAACGACGCCGCGCTCATGAGGAGCATGACGCCGTACGGGTATTCGAGGCCGTGCCACAGCGCGAGCGTCACGCTCACCGGCGCGTCGTAAATGGATGTGGCGACCGCCGCGACCAGATCCTCGGCGAGCACGTTTAGGGTGCCGAGCACGATGCCCGCCGCGGCGAGGATGGCGGGCGCGGCCACCATGCGCAGCGGCCCCTCTTTGGGCGGTTTGCTCGGGTCGGGGCCGCCGGGGCCGCGGGAAAACGCCGGCAGGGCGACCACGAGCGCCGCGGCGGCGGTAAACGCCGCGCCGAGCCACGCGGCGACGGCCAGCGCCGTGGACATCCACTCGAGATCGTCATAGTAAAACGCGGTGGCGTACAGCTCCTCCTTGCCGATGAACCCGAAAAACGGCGGGATTCCGGCCATGCTCAAACACGCCAGCGCGATCACGATCCCGGTTCCGCGCATGCGATAGGCGAGCCCGCGAATCGCCCACGGATCGCGCGTGCCGGCCTTCTTGTCGATCGTGCCCGCCGCCATGAACAGCGGGGCCTTGTAGAGCGCATGCACCACGAGAAACAGCGCGAACGCCTTGGCGGCGGTCTCGGTGCCGATGCCGGCGAGCATCGTGAGCGTCCCGAGCGCGCTCACGGTGGTGTAGGCGAGGACCGACTTGAGGTCGCGCTGAAACACGGCGATCGCGGCGGCGACCACCATCGTGACCGCGCCGACCGTGGTCACGGTCCAAAACCACAGCTCGGTGCCGCCGAGCTGCGGGTTCAGGCGGGCGAGGAGGAAGGTGCCCGCCTTCACCATGGTGGCCGAGTGGAGGTAGGCGCTGATCGGGGTGGGCGCGACCATGGCGCCCGGGAGCCAGAAATGAAGCGGCATCTGCGCCGACTTCGAAAACGCGCCCAGCACGACCAGGACGAAGATCGCGGTGTACAGGCTATGGCCCTGGATATCGGCGTCGGCGAGCGCCGAGATGCGCCGCGCTTCCTCGGGGGGCATTCCCTGGGCGATCGCCGCGTGGCTCATGAGGAGCAGGCCGACCAGGAGCACGAGGCCGCCGGCGCCTGTGATCACGAGGGCCTGTAGGGCGCTCTTTTTGGCCTTCTCGGTGTAAAACTTGTACCCGATCAGGAAAAACGACGTGACGCTCGTGAGCTCCCAGAAGATGAAGAGCGTGATCGCGTCGTCGGCGAGCACGACCCCGAGCATCGAGCCCATGAACAGCAAGAAGATCGAGAGCACCCCGCCCAGCCGGTCGCGCTCGTCGGCGAAGTAGGCAGCGGCATAGGTGAAGATGAGCGCGCCGATGCCGGTCACGAGGAGCGCGAACACCAGCCCGAGCCCGTCCAAGATGAAGCTCGCGTGGACGTTCATCCCCGGTACCCACACGTGGCTCTCGAGGATGGGGCCGTCTTCGGTGACCTGGGGAATCTTGGACGCGAAGTAGGCGAACAGCCCGAGCGCTACCCCCGGGGCCAACACCGTGGCGAGCTGCTGCTTGATGCGATAGAGCAGCGGCGCCAGGATGGCGGCGACGAACGCGGTGGCGATAGCGATCAGCATCGGCCGAGGACCTCAGAGGCGCGCGCGAGCGGCCGTCAGCGCGGCGCACGGCGCGCGGCGGCGGCTAGCGGGGAGGGGCGGCTTGGCGACGGGTTGAGCCATGTCGAGCATCGGGTGACGACGGGTGGCGACCCGCCTTGGACGAACGTGGGCGCGGTCGCCAGCGCCCGGGCAATCGCACGAGTAGAGCCCCCTTGATCAATGCCAATGTGCGCTTGTGTCAAGGGCTCCACGTGACCATCGGTCCGATTTCGGGACGGGACCTTGTCCCTCGCCGACGTGGCGCGCGTTTCCTGGCCTTTTAGCACCAGTGGGGTGGATGCGGAAACGGCTGCCGTCCTCGTATCAGAGGTCGGGTGCCGGCCGCCGGCCGCCTCGGCATTTCCTGGTACACTCGAGCCGAGGTGAGTTCCGCGTTCGTCACAAAGGCGTGGAGCCTTCTCGATCGGGGTGAGCTGCTTGAGGCCGTCGGGGAGCTTCGACGCGGGCTTTTGAACCAGCCCAAGGACCTCGAGGGCCGCCTCGTGTTGGGCGCGGCGCTGGTCGCCCTGGGGCGCTTTCAACAAGCGGCCTCGGAGATGCGTATCGCTCTCGATCTCGATCCGAATAGCGCCGCCGCCTTGGCCGTGTGGGGAGAAGCCTTGCTTCGAGGCGGTGACAAGGCGGGCGCCGCCGAGATCTTTCGCCGGGCGCTTACCCTCGAGCCAACCGACGAGACGATTGCTGCGCTTTTGCGCGAGGCGACGGCCGGCGAGCCGGCGGCCGCGCCCGAGGGGGCGCCGCCGAACCTCCCCCGATCGGAAGCCGGCGCTGGCCGGGGCCCCTTGCCGACCAAGCGCTATCCGATCAGCCAGCCGCCAGGCGGGGTGCGTACAGACGAGGGCGCGCGCGCCACTCTGCTCGGCTGGGCCCCGCGCGCGGGAGACGAAGGTCGACTCACGAAGCCCCATGATGTGCGGACGACGCTGCGCGTCCTCGACGCCCAAAGCGCGTCTGCCGGCGCTGACGGTGCGGGGGCAGCGGTTGTAGGCGCCCCCGAAGAGAGCCCGACGCTCACGTTCGACCGCGGCGGAGGGGGCGACGAGCGCCCCACGCTCGGATACGAGCGCGGCGGAGAGGGCGAGGAGCGCCCGACACTCACATTCGACCGCGGCGAAAAAGCCGAGGAGCGCCCGACGGTTCGGCATGACGACGGCCAGGGAGGAGGCGAGGGGAGCCCGACGATTCGCGATGATGTCGAAGCCGACGCCGAAGGCAGCCCCACGATTCGCGACGACGCCCGAGGCGAAGACAGCTCGACGCTTCGGTATGGCGGCGCCTCCACGATGCTGTTCGAGGTCATCGCCCCGCTCATCACCGCGGCAAAGGAAGCCGGCGGGCGTCTCGAGGTCGCATTTTCATGTCCCGTGACCGGCTACGTCGTCACATCGTGGGCAGACCTCCAGCCGGTCTCGAGCAGCGGCGCCGAGCGATCCGGCATGGCGCGCGCCGTGCGCGGCCTCGGCGCCAACGTGCGGCCCGTTTTCCAACCCGACGACGGCCCGCGGGGAGGCCTCGGCGCGGCCGAAAAACGAGATGCTGCGATCGCGGCGTTCAAACGCGTGTCGGACCGCTTCCGCTGGGATCCGACCCACCGCGGCTTCGTCCACCGCTCCGCTTAGTTCACCCGGCTCTATTTTCGCCAAGCGTGCTCGTCGACGCCTCGCTACGGCGTCGGGAGGTTGGGACTTTCTGACGGAGCGGCGTACCAAGACCCGACGCCGCCTCGGCGCGCGGGCGCGGGGTTGCCCGGGGGATGTCGGTCGGTTAATTTGCATCGTCATGAGCTTATTGGGGAGGACATGACGATCGACATTTCGGGCGCGCCGGCGTGGGCTCGGCGGTACCGCGCCACCGGGTATCCGGCGTTCGCGTACGCGGCAGACCTCATCGCGCTCGCGCTCTCCGGGCGGGGAGACGGGCTCGAGGTGATGGTCGAGGAGCGGGGAGAGGGCGGGCCGTTTCCGGGCGAGCGGGCGCTGCCCGGGCGATTCGTCGATCAAGGGGCGGATCGGGACGCCGAGGCGGCGGCGCGTCGGGAGCTCGAGGCGGCGCTCGGGGTGTCGGAGCCGAGCTACGTCGAGGCGCTGCGGGTCTATGACGAAAACGGCCGCGATCCGCGACAGTACGCGTTTCAGCTCGACGACGGCGGCGGGGTCGAGCTGGTGGGGGTGCGGGTGGTAAGCAGCGCGTTCGTCGCGCTGCTCGTCGGCGACGAGCCGGCGACGGGCGCGGCGGACATGGGTCGGCGGGCGCGGCCGTCGGACGCCTATGCGTATTTGCCGTGGGAGGATCTGCGCTCGCGCGAGGGGAGGGCGATCCGCGAGGCGATGGTCGAAGAGCTCCGCCGGTGGGCGGGGCGGCGAAGCGATCGGCTCAGTCGCATCGGCTGGGCTTGGGGCTGGGTGGTGGACGAGTGGAACGAGGAGCGGGCGCGCGATCGGCTCGAGCTCCTGATGGCGGCCGGGCTGGTCGAGGAGGCGCGGCGGGATCGCTGGGGCGTCGTCCATGCGGGGGCGCCTTCGCTCGAGGCCGGGCGCGCAATGGCCTTCGATCATCGGCTGATGCTCGCCGACGGGATCGGGAGGCTGCGCGGCAAGTGCAAATACGTGCCCGCCGTGCTCGCGGCGCTGATGCGCGAGCTTTTCACCGTGTCCCAGCTTCAGGCCGGGGTCGAGGCGGTGCTGGGGCGGCCGCTGGTGCGGCAGAATTTTCGGCGCACCCTCGAAGAGGTCCACGAGCTGCTCGAGGCCACGGAATTTACGGCCAAGGCCGAGGGCGCGGGGCGGCCCCCGCGGCTGTATCGCTTCCGCGAGGGCGCGGCGCTGATGCGCCTCGATCCGTCGATTCGGATGCCCTTCGTGGCGCTCGAACTGGAGCCGTGAGGGCGAGGTCGATTCGGCTTGCAGCGGCGCTTCGGCGTTGTTAGAATCTTATCGATTCAAAAAGGGGCTGCCATGACTCAGCAGGTTTTGCAGCGCCCCGCAGACGACGACGAGCTCAGGGCCTGGGCGCGCGCCGAGCGCCTCTACGCCCAGGTCGCCCGCCAGCCGGCGAGCGTGCTCGGGCTCGATTGTCGGCTTCGCGAGGGCTGGTTTTCGGATCGCTACTTCATGCGCGCGGCGGCGACGCTGGTCCGCGACGGGCGCGATCCGGAGGTTACGATGCAGGTCTTCGCCAAAAAGCCCGGCCTCGTCGCCGGGATTCCCGAGGTGGTTCGCATGCTCCAGGTCGCGGCGAATCCGCGCTACGGCGCCCACTCGCTCCGCATCCAGACGCTGCTCGACGGCGAGATCGCAAACGGCCCCGAGGTCGGCGGCGCGGGCCGCGAGGACGGCCGCGCGATGCCCTGGGAGCCGGTGATGCACGTCTCCGGGCCGTATCGGGCGTTCGCGCACTTGGAGACGCCGATCCTCGGCGTGCTCGCGCGGCGATCGCTCGTCGCGTCGAATACGGCGGCGGCGGTGCGCGCCGCGGGGACGAAGCCAGTGGTGTTCATGGCGGCGCGCCACGACGACTGGCGGGTGCAGCCCGGCGACGGCTACGCGGCGATGGTCGGCGGCGCCGAGGCGGTGTCGTCCGATGCCGGCGGCGGATGGGTCGGCGCAGCCGGCGTCGGCACCATGCCGCACGCGCTGATCGCCGCCTACGGGGGCGACACGGTCGCCGCGACGTTGGCGTTTTGCCGCTACGTTCGCGACGCGGAGCCGGGGACGCGCGTGGTGAGCCTGGTCGATTACGAAAACGACGTGGTCGGGACCTCGCTCGCGGTGGCGCGCGCGATGCGCGACGAGCACGGCGCCGGCGCGCTGCATGCGGTGCGCGTGGATACGAGCGAGTCGCTCGTCGATCGATCGCTGCGCGAGGACGCGAAGCTCGCGCCGCCCGGCGACCTGGCGGGCGTAACCCCCGCGCTCGTGCGCGTCCTGCGCGACGCCCTGGACCGGGAGGGCTTTTCCGACGTCGGGATCGTGGTGAGCGGCGGGTTTACGCCGGACAAGATCGCGGCCTTCGAGGCGGCGGGCGTGCCGGTGGACGGCTACGGCGTCGGGAGTTCGCTCATCGGCCACTCCGACGGCCGCGGCGGCTTGATGACGGGCTTGGACTTCACCGCGGACATCGTGATCGTGAACGGATGCAACGAGGCGAAGGTGGGGCGTGGCTACGCGCCGAGCGACCGCCTCGTCGAGCTCGATTGGAGGCATATCGAATGAAGGACGAACGCGGCGCGCGAGCGCCGAAGATACTCGTCGACGAGAGCGCCGTGGCGCGGGTGGTCGAGGCCGGCGAGCGGTGGCTCAAGTCGCTTTTGGCGACCACGGGACAGCGTCGACTCGTGATCGGTGTATCCGGCGGGATCGACAGCGCGGTGGTCTCGATGTGGGCGGCGCGGGCGGTAGGCCCCGAGGCGCTTACGCTTCTGGCGATGCCCTACGGGCTCGAGGCGCCCTCGGCCGGGCCGCCCTCGGCTCGCGACTCGCTCGAGGACGGGCGTCGCGTGTTCGAGGCGGTTCGCGGCGCGGACGCGCGCGTGCTCGACATCGCGCCGTCGGTCGATCTCGAGGCCCGCGCCCTCGGCGTCCTCGACGGCGGCGTCGAGGCGGCGCTCGCCGATCCGGCGAGGCGGCTGGCGCTCGGGAACCTCAAGGCCAGGATCCGGGCTGTTCGCCTGCGGACGATCGCGAACCTCGAGCGAGGGCTGGTGCTCGGCACCGAGAACCTGAGCGAGAACATGCTCGGTTATTTTACCCTCGGCGGCGACGAGCAATCCGACGCCGAGCTGATCGCGAACCTGCTCAAGACCGAGGTCAGGGCCGTGGCGCGGGCGGTCGGGGTGCCCGCTCCGATCCTCGAAAAGCCGCCGTCAGCCGATCTTTGGTCGGGGCAGACCGACGAGGGCGAGCTCGGGATGAGCTACGACGACGCGGACCGCGTGATCGCCGCGATGCTGCGCGGCGGGGACGCGGGCGTGAGCGACGACGCGCATGCGGCGGTGAAGCAGCGGATCGAGGCCAGCGCGTTCAAGCGCGCCGCCAAGCCGGCGTTTCAGCCCGAGGGCGAGACGGCCGACGGAGGGACACGATGATGGTGACAGGCGCACGCAAGCGAATCGGCTGGGTGGTGGACGCCCAGGAGGACTTTTTGCGGCCGGACGGGCGGCTTTACGTCGTCGATCGAACGGATCCGGCGGATCCGGGCGCGGAGGCGGTGATCCAGCCCTTGTCGGAGACGGTCAGGTGGATGCGAGAGCACTGCGCGCTGACCGTGTACACCGCCGACTGGCACGGCATGGAGGACGACGAGATCGACGCCGAGGCGCCAAATTTCGAGAGCACCTTTCCGCCGCACTGCATGGGGCGGTCCGTGGATCCGGCGCTCGCCGCGGGGGCCGAGATCATCGCCGAGGTGCGGCCGGGCGATCCGCTCGTGCTGTCGCCGGACGCCTCCGACGACGACGCCCGGCGCTTGGCCAAGCTCGCGGTCGAGCGGGGCGCGCCGATCTTGATCCAAAAGGTGCGCTTTTGCGTCTTTTCCGGAAACCCCGCCTCCGGCGCTCTGCTCGCCGAGCTCGCCGGCCTGCTCGGTGGCGACCTCGAGGTGATCGTGGCCGGCGTCGCCCGGGACGTCTGCGTCAAGTTCGCGGTCGAGGGGCTCGTTGATCGCGGCTTCGTTCCGACGGTCGTTCGCGACGCGGTGTGGGGCCTCGGCCTCGAGGACGCCGAGGCGGCGTTTGCCCGCTGGAGCGAGCGCGGCCGAGTCATCGACGTCGCCGATCTTCGGGCCGAGGCGCGGGCTGCGGCGGGTTGAGGGGATCCCGGGGATCCAGACCGGGGATCCAGACCGAGGGTCGTGCACAGGGGCGAGGGCGTTGGTGGTGGTTGGGGGATCCGGGGGATCCAGACCGAGGGTCGTGCACAGGGGCGAGGGCGTTGGTGGTGGTTGGGGGATCCAGACCGAGGGTCGTGCACAGGGGCGAGGGCGTTGGTGGTGGTTGAAGCCTGGTCAGGCAGGGCGCGGTGGGGGTGGCGTGGCTGACGGGCCGCGATCAGCGGCGTCGGACTGGGTGCTTTGGCTTACTAAACCGTGCAGCGGACGCACGAAGGCCCGCGAAGCGTGCGAGCGGCTTCGCGGGCCGAGTTACGCGGCGGAGGCGATGGCGTCCGGCGGCGGGTCGCAGAGGCAGCTGTAGTAGCGACGCAGCTTCCAGGTGCCGAAAGGGAAGACCGCGCTGCTATCGCCGCCGCGAAAGCGCGCTTTGGCGTCCTCGTAGGCCTCGAGCCAGGCATCGTTTTGCTGTAGCAGCTCGATGCGCGCCCACTTCGAGCGGGCGGCGACGCGCGGCCTGGCGCCACAGCGCTGCTCGTCCGAGGTGGCGCAAGCTGAGCGGGACTGCTTGCGGACGCCGCGCCGGCCGAGGAAGCGCTTGCCCTGCCCATGCATCCCCTCGCGCGCGCTCAGCTCGCGCGCCTCCGTCGCCGCTGAGATTTTGGCCTCGAGCTCGTCGTCGGTGTGACGCTCGAATCCAGGCGGCCGGTGGCAGACCAGCGTCGCGAGCTTCGGCCAGCGCCCGCCAGCCTTTTCGTCCCGAAAGAACACCGTCGGCCGCTCGACGACGCGGGGTCGTCTCGCCCAGGTAAAGCGCAGCCCCGGCCAGTCCTTGCCGAACTTGACGAGCCCCGCCTCGACCGGGTTCGCCAGCGTGTAGGCGATCTTGTCGAGCGCGTCCTCGGGCTCCGCGCACTGCACCCGGCAGCTCGGCTCTCGCGCCCACAAGCTCTCGAAGTCCCCGTACATCGTGTTGACTGCCCGCGCCATCACCGAGTGGCAGTCCCGCTCGAAGTCGACGATGCTGCCGTGTGGATCGCTGAGCACCACGTGCCAGTGGTTGCTCATCACGCACACGGCGTGAAGCGCGATCTCGTAACGCTCGGCCACCACCGCGAGGATGTACTCGAGTAGCTTGTTGAGCCTCTCGCTCGGCCGCAGCAGAAACTGCCGCTTGTGGATCCTCCGCGTCAGAAAGATCACCGAGCCAGGGACCACGGGTCGCGCCTTCATCGCACGGCGCCCCACGCAAGATCCGGCCCATCCGTAACCCCCTGATGTCGCCCGTACGCGCTGTCCGGCCTCCGTCCGGGAGTGGCCAAATTTCGGACGCCCGTGTCCGGCGCCCGGACAGCACCAGCACGTCCCACTGTCGGGTCCCGCGCTATATTCTTCGGGTCGCCGGAGACATCCCCTTCGCCAGGCTCCGAGCGCGCATCGCCCAGGTCGTGCCCACCTTCGAGGAAACCATGGCATCGGCACCCGAAGAACTCATTGAGCAGGGCCGCTCCGTGGCGCTCCGCGAGGCACTGCTCCGCCAGATGCCAGCTCGGTTCGAGCAACTCGACCAGGAGATTGAGCACCGAATCGAAGAGGCCAGCGCAGAGGACCTCGACCGCTGGATCAAACGTGTGGTCACAGCTTATCGGGCCGACGGGATCGTCGAGGACTAATTCATCGCGAGCACCTTGGCTCGTCCGGGCATCGGGAGGCGCAGTCGCGGGATCGTCTCTAGGATCGCGCGCCTCCTCGGCATGCGCATGGGAGTGATAAGGGCCGGGCTCTTTGCCGCCCTGGCGCTCCTGTGGGCCTCTCGTCGCTGCTCTGCTTCGCGGCGAGCATCCGGCTCCTCCCGGCGGGTGGTGACAACCAAGGGCGTCATCCGCTCGGCGGAGGCGGCGTCAGCGCCAAAGCCCGAAAGCGAGCCCGGCGTTTCCCGGCGCCGGCACCGGTCAGGCTCCGCGCAGCGCGGCGCGGTACTCGCGGATGGCGCGGCTGGTCGGTGTGCGCTCGACGAAGCCGGCGAGCTGGTCGATGTCGAGCTCGGGGAATCGCTCGCTGCGCGCTACTTCGTGGTAGCGCTCGGCACGCAGCACGTAGGGCTGAATCCGTCCGCGCCGCCAGTACCACACCTCGCGAACGCCAAGCTTGCGGTAGACCTCGAGCTTGTTGATGCCGCCCGTGGTCCACACCACCTCGATGGCGAGGTCGGGTCGCTCGGCCGCATCGACATCGCCGAAGACGTAACATTCATCCGGTTCCGCGCCGCGACTGTGATGCTCGCTTTCGAGCGTCCACGAGCCATACGTTCCGAATTCCACGCCGTGCTCGAGACACCAAACCTCCACGAGGCGACCGATAATGGACTTGATCGCCTCGTGGCTCTGTGACGGGCTCATGATCTCGAGCGTCCCCTCCAGGTACGTGAGCCTGGGCGCGGAGTGATCGCCGCGGATCTCCCGCAGCCGCTGATAGTCGCGCCAGGTGGCACCGCGCAGGACCACGATGTGGTCCTCCCGCCGCTGATCCTCGTGATCGGCGAATGAAGCGAGCTCGCTCATCCTACCGAGATGATAGCACAGTCGTCGCGAAGCAGCCGCGAGCGCCGAGCGATGGCTAGCCACCACCCTTCCTTGACCACGTGCGCCGCATCCGGATCGCCCGTTAACGCCGGTGGTGACGCGCAAGCTTTCGGTGAACCGGGCGCGTGGAGGTGTTAATTGGGACGTTCGCGGCGGTGCCAGGCGCTTGCCGAGGAGGCGATGATGTCGCTGGAGAGCTTTAGCCCGGGCGCTCGCCCAGAAGAGGTGAGCGCGGCGCTGTTCGACGGGGCCCTGATCGTGTTTCGCGACGTGGCGCCCGTGCTGGATCTTGTCCGGCGGGTGCGGAGCATCGTCGAGGACATCTTCGCGACGGCGCACCCGGAGGAGGCCGAGGCGCGCATGGAGCCGGCGCCGCTGCGCAAGGCGATCCGCCGGGCGCGACAGGCGGTCGAGCAGGATGAGGCCGCGAATCAGGCTTGGCGGGAGGCGCTGGAGGCGATCGGCTACTCGCCGGACGCCATGTATCTCGACCGGGTTCGGCTCCGCGTCGTTCCGTCTCGAAAAGAGGTCTCCAGTCGCGTGATCCGCCCTTTGCCCGCGCACCGTGATACGTGGGGGTCGGGAATCATGGCGCAGGTCAATTGGTGGCTACCCCTTTATCCGCTGGCCCCGACGCGGACGATGCGGGTTTGGCCCGAGGCTTTCCGCAGCCCGATTGAAAACGACAGCGGAACCTGGGACTACGAAGCGTTCAGAGAGCGTTCCAACGAGGACTATCCGCTTTTGCCCCTCGCCCGTGCGGCGCCCGAAGGGCTCGGCTTGCCGATCCTTATCGAGCCGGGTGCGGTGCTCGCGTTCTCCGCCGCTCACCTGCACGCCAGCGCCACCGACGCTTCGGCGCGCAGTCGATTTACGATCGACACGCGTACGGTCTGGGCCGACGACGCGCGCGCGGGGCGCGGCGCACCCAACGTGGATGGGGCCGCGCGCCGGGCCCGCTGGGAATGGTTCAGGCCCGGCGGTAGCTACAGCGAATGTCAGTTGCCTTGATTCCGTCCGGGTTGTCCTCGGTCGTCTGCCTGCGTTGCTCCTTATCTTTCCGTCCTTCCGTGCGTTCGGCGGGCGTGGCCGCGCACGGCGACGCGCGCTACAAAGTAGGATGGAGCGAATCGGCGTGAGGGAGCTGAGGCAGCACGCGAGCCGCTGGCTGGCCCGCGTGGCCGCCGGAGAGACCATCGAAATCACCGACCGCGGACGCCTCGTCGCCGTCCTGTCACCGCCGCGAGAGATATCGACTTACGAGCGACTTTTGGCCGAGGGCCGACTGATCCCCGCCCGCCGTGCGCTCGACTCGGTACCCCCCTTGCCGCCGCCCGACGCCCCATCGCTCAGCGACGAGCTCGAGGACCTGCGACGCGAGGAGCGCTGAAGCTCGTGGTCTACCTGGATACCTCAGCGCTCGCCAAGCTCGTGATCGAAGATCCCGAGTCCGCGGCGCTTCGTGACGTTCTGTCGAGCGGCGGGGAGCGATCTCGAATCACGAGCGCGCTAGCTCGCGCTGAGCTCTTGCGCGCGGCCCAGCGACGCGGCGAACCCGCCGTGGACAAGGCGCGCGATGTGCTCGACACCCTCGCAGAGATCACCCTGATCCAAGCGCTGCTCGATCGGGCTGGCGCGCTCGCGCCCGCGGAGCTTCGCACCCTAGGCGCCATCCACCTCGCTTCCGTCCTCGAGCTCGGAGGCGAGCTTCAGCATCTGATCACCTATGACAGGCGCATGCTCGAGGCCGCCCGCAGCCTCGGTGTGCCGACGCTCGCGCCCGCCTGAGCGTATCGCAAGTCGATCGCGGCAGTGGGCTAACGCATCTGGGCGGCACGTGAGAGCGTTTAAGGCAGGGCGGCTTCGATCGCCGCGATAAGCTCGGGGGCTTCTGGTTCGGTAGCCGATCGGAACCGGTACACGCGCTCTCGGTCGGCCGAGATCAAAAACTTTTCGAAGTTCCACGCCACGTCGCCTGCGTCGCCGTCGGCGTCGGCGTGACCTGCGAGCCCTTCGTAGATCGGATGGCGATCGTCGCCGTTTACGTCGATCTTTTCGAAGAGGGGGAAGGTCACGCCGAAGTTCACCTCACAAAACTCCTGGATTTCCTCTGCGCTCCCCGGTTCCTGGCCGCCGAATTGATTGCAGGGGAAGCCGAGAACGGAAAACCCCTGCCCGCTGTACTTCTCGTAGAGGCTCTGCAGGCCGTCGTATTGGGGCGTGTAGCCGCACTCCGAGGCGACGTTGACGACGAGGAGCGCCTCGCCCTCGTACGCGGCGAGGGATGTCTCCTCGCCCTGTAGGGTACGGATCGGACTGTCAAAGATGAGGGACCGGGCTTCGTCGCCGAGCGCCTCGCCCTCCGGCGCGGGCGGCTTCGACTCGGCCGCTTTTCGTTCGGGCGATTCGTCGCGATCGCAGGCCAGCGAGAGCGCGCAAACAAAAACGATGGCTTTATCTCGGCAGCTAAGCATCGGCGGCGAGTATACATCCGCGCCACTACCAGGCCGCAAAGCCTCCCCGTCTATCACACCCTGCCACGATCTTAACGGGCCAGCCGGCGCGCGGTGGCATGGCAGGAAGGCGCGCCTTCCGGCCGGAGAGCGGGTTGGCGCTGTGCGCCGATGGCCAAGGCCCGGACGGGCTGGGCCTGTGCCGCGGCGGGAACTGCCCCCGGGCGCAGCTGCCCTGCGACGCTATCGCGTGGCAGGTGGCGCGCGCGGCCCAGCATTCGCGGATGGCGCGGCTCTACGCGCGCTGAAGCGGCTTGCAGGTAGGAGGCGGAGCTGGTGGAGTGGGCGGATGTCGATCGACGAGGTAGTCGGCTTTGCCGCGGGCGCGGTCGCTGCGCTGTGGCTCGCAGGCTGCGGCGGGAGCGATGGGGCGAGCGGACAAGACGCCGGCGAGTTCACAGC
>SLNH01000125.1 GCA_007133195.1 Nannocystineae bacterium
GAGCCGACGCGTCGGCCATGTCGCCGGGCGCGCGCGGGCCGCCGCCCGCCTGCGGAGCCTCGGTGCCGCGTGTTACCGTCCGCGCGGCGCGATGCAGCGGAGCTCAGCACGAGTGAGCCCCAAAGCAAAAGCAGACCACCGAGAACGAGCCGGACGGGATCACGGCGACTGAGCTCCGCTGTGGCCGCTCGGACCAAGGAGCTTTTCGATGCGCTACCGGAGATTGGGATCCACGGGAGTGAAGGTTTCGGAGGTTTGCCTCGGGGCCATGACCTTCGGCGAGGCCGACGCGAGCTCGTTCATGCACAAGGTGAGCTGCGACGAGCAGACGTCGCTCGCGATCATGAACCGAGCGCTCGATCTCGGCATCAACTTCATCGACACGGCCGACGTCTACGGTCAAGACGGCCTGAGCGAGCGAGTCATCGGCCGCTGGCTCGAGCGCGATGGGCGGCGGGACGAGGTCGTCCTCGCCACCAAGTTCAGGTTCACGATGGGTAGCGGGCCGAATCGCTCGGGCGCATCGCGCTACCGGATCCGCCGGTGCGTGGAGGACAGCCTGCGCCGGCTCAAAACCGATCGCATCGACCTTTATCAGATCCACATGCAGGACGTCACCTGTCCCGAGGAAGAGACGCTCCGTGCGCTCGACGACCTCGTGCGGGAGGGCAAGGTCTTGTATATCGGCGCGTCGAACTACGCGGCATATCGCTTGGCGCAGAGCCTGTGGACGAGCGCCGACCAGCGGCTCGAGCGGTTCGCGACGCTGCAGGCCCAGTACAGCCTCGTCGTGCGCGACATCGAGCGGGAGCACCTGCCCCTTTGCGAAAACCTCGGGGTGGGCGTTTTGCCGTGGTCGCCGCTCGCGGGCGGATTTTTGTCGGGGAAATACCGGCGGGGCCAAGAGCCGCCGCCAGGGAGCCGGCTCGAGCGCTGGCGGGAGCGCTACGCGCGGTTCGACACCAAGCGCAACTGGCGCATCTTGGATGCGGTGATGGCCGTCGCCGACGAGGTGGGCAAGAGCCCGTCGGCCGTGTCGCTAGCCTGGCTGTTGGCGAGGCCGGAGGTGAGCTCGGTGGTGTTCGGTGCCCGCTCGCTCGAACAGGTCGCCGACAACGCCTCCGCCGCCGAGATTGTGCTGTCTGGCGATCAGGTCCGCCGGCTCAGCGAGGCGAGCGCGTTCGATCTCGGCTATCCCTACGAGTTCATGACCAACGTGCAGGGGCGCTGGTAGTCTGCCGGCGCTGGCCCTGTGCCCGGCACGTCGGCGTCGCCGAAAATCGGCCGGCTCGCGGCGGCACCCGGGGCCCGGTCCGCGACCGGCCCAGGGCGGCACCGCGCGAGGAGTCTCCGACCTGCTGGGGATTTCACCTAGCTTCCGGAGTCGCCACTGGTGACTTGTGTCGCCGGCTGGATGCGTTGCGACTACATGGCTGTCACGTATTGTTTCAGATACTTAACGAGACCCTTGCATTTGGCACAGCTCCCGCATTAACTAGAAAGCACGTAGTTGACGCAGGCCCCTGCCCGATCAGGCCCCTGCGTTTTTCCTTGGCGAGCGGCTCCCCCGAGCCGCTCGTTTTTTTTTGGTGCGCCAGGCATGGCGCGCAGCGCCGTGACTGGCGCGAGCCGGGCAACAGGCCACGAGTCCGAGCGCCTGTGTTCAAGCGCCCGCGGCGGCGCCCGGGCCGGCTTTTCGCGGCGCTCGCGGTTTTTTCGCGACCACGAGCTTGGAAACGAGGTGGGTCTCGACCCGGCCCACGTCGAAGCCCACTTCGGCGAGGGCGCCCTCCAGGTCGTCGCGCAGATAACCCTTGTAGTAGGGCTCGTGGAAGTCGTGCGCGAACCGTTCGAAGAAAAACGCCACGTCGCTGGAGTCAGAGAGCTGGCCGGAGTCCTTGAACACGAGGAGACCTCCCGGGCGGAGCACGCGATAGGCCTCGCGCATGACGCGCCGCCGCACGTCTTTGGGCAGCTCGTGAAACAGATAGATGCTCGTGACGATGTCGAAGTGATTGCTCACGAAGGGGAGGGACTCGGCGTTTTCCACGACCAGCGAGACGTCGGCGAACTCCGACAAGAGCTCGCGCGCCTGCTGCACGTAGTACGGGCTGATGTCCACGCCGTAGTAGCGGAGCTGCGGGTGGGTGATGGCGAGCTGATGAAGGCCTCGACCGGTGCCGCACGCGATGTCCAAAAGTCTGGCCCGGCCCGGCGACTCGTCGCGGAGAAATTGGGTGATGGGCGGGATGATCTGGCGCCGCATGACGTCTGCGGTGCCCATGAACAGAAGCTCTACGCCGGCGTCGTAGAGCGACGCGGAGTAGCGGCTGAAGTAGCCGTCGGTTTGCCAGTGGAAGTTCCGCCGGAAGTAAGCCGGATAGCGCTCGGCGTCGGCCTCCGGCGGGAGGTCTGCGTAATCCTGTGAGCTCCGCCGCTTCAAAACCCGGGGCAGCTCGCGAAGCAGCGTGGGCAAAACCCGCGCGTAGCCGGTGTAGGGGAACTGAAACAGCAGCGAGCGCGGGTAGAGGCCCTCGCGCGCGTTTTCGAGATCGCGCCGCAGAAGCTCGGCGTAGCGCCTCCGCAGCTCCATCACGGCCTGGCGCTCGAACTCGATGCGGCTGCGCGACACGAGGCGCACGGTTTGGTGGAGCGCCATCGCGCTCGTCATGAGCGAGATCTGCTGGGCGCGATACGCGGCCGAGACGACGGGCTCGAGCATATGCCTCATAACACCACCACTCTCGCACAAGCGTAGCACGGGGCGGCGGGAGGCAAGCGCGCCGGCTTTACCGGCGTTCAATCACCACTCACCAGTCTGGTGAGGTCCTGAAACTCGGCCTCGCAGGGCGGGCCGTCGGCGAACAGGTAGTGCGCCACCCCGCCTGGGCGCAGGGCGACGATGGTCGCCGATCGCGTGCCGTAGCTCGGCGTGTGTATGCAGATCGCCTGCAGGCGGTGGGCGAGCTCGCGCGTAAAACGGGACCCCGGCGGGGGCTCCTCGATGCTGTCGACCGGCGGGAGCGCGTGATCGGAGAGCAGGGCGGCGAGCGCGCCGGCAAGCTCGCTCCACGGCGCCGCCGCGGTCGGCTCGATGAGCGATTCGGCGCGCGCGAGCTTGGGGAAGTCGGGAGATCGCAGTCGATCGTTTGCGAGCACGTGGATGCCCGCGGGCAGGTCGAACACCTCCGTGATCCCCGCCTCGCGCCGGCCGTAGGCGACCTGCGCGCCTCGGGGTTCGGCGAACATCAAGTTGAAGGAGGCGTGCTCACCGGGGTCCATGGCGCGCAGGTGGGCGCGGGCCGCGCCGCCTAGGTCGGTCACGCCGGGCGCCGAGACCGCCTCGAGAACGGAAATGGGGATTTCGCCGCGCGATCGGGGCGCCGGGGTGGGTGGAAACCAGTCCCGCTGATTGGTGACGGCCGCGAACGCACCCTCGGGGGTGAGTCCGAGCCAGGTGCCGCCTTGCCGGCGGTCGAGCCCACCGACGATCCGGGGGCTTTTGCGCAGCGCGCGAGGCGGGGCCGTCTCGCGCGCGTAAAACTCGTCCCGGTTCGCGGCAATCACCACCGGAAATTGCGGGTGGACGCGGTTTAGCACGACGATCGTGCACACGCACCGGACGCTACCCCGAACGGGCCCGCGACGCCACGAGCGCCGCCCGAGGATGCGGTTTGGTCGCCCCGCGCCTCCGTCAGCAGGGGACGAGGCGGTGGCGGATCGCGTAGCGGGTGAGGTCGGCGTTGTTGCGGAGCCGGAGCTTTTTGAGCACGTGTCCCCGGTGCGAGTCGATCGTCTTGGTGCTCACGCCGAGGCGCGTGGCGATCTCGCGGTTCGTCATGCCGGCGGCGAGCAGGCGCAACACTTCCTCCTCGCGACCGGTGAGCGGCGGCGGGCGCTCGAGGTGCGGAGCAGCGCTTATGTTCGTTTTCACGAGCCGCGGCCCGAGCTCCGGCGGGATGTAGCGCTCGCCGGCGTTCACGGCGGTCACGGCCCGGACGAGCTCCTCGAACGAGACCGACTTACCGATGAAGCCCGAGGCGCCCGCGCGAAACGCCCGCTCGGCGTACTGGACTTCGCTATACATCGTAAGGATCAGGATTCGGGTGCTCCACCCGGCGTGCGAAAGCTCCGCCGCCGCCTCGACGCCGTCTTTGCCGGGCATCGAGAGATCGAGCAGGAGCACATCGGGGCGGGCGCGGGCGACGAGGTCGATCGCCTCGGCGCCGTCCGCGCCCTCGCCGACGACTTCGAGGTCGGCGGCCGCTGAGAGCATCCGGCGCAGCCCATCGCGAACCAGGGCGTGATCGTCGATGATGGCGACGCGTATGGTCAATTCGTGGCCTCCGTGGGGTTGGGGATGCGCGCTTCGATCGCCGTCCCGCCGGCCGCCCCCGCCGAAACGCTGACGGCGCCGTCGTGAAGGACGGCGCGCTCGTGCATGCCGAGCAGCCCCAGCGAGCTGCCGGGGCGCGTGTCTTGGTCGATGCCGGTGCCGTCGTCCTCGATCCGCAACACGGCCTCGCCGTGTTCGCCGCGGCGGAGCGTGATCCAGATGTTTTCGCAGCGGCCGTGTTTGATGGCGTTCGTGATCGCCTCTTGCGCGATCCGGTAAAGGGTCACCGAGACCTCCGCGGGCAGCGCGCTGTCGGGGAGCTCGTGGCTGGCGTGAATGCGGCACGGGGTGTGTCGCGTCAAGTCGTAGGCGAGGCCGTCCAGCGCGGCGCTGAGGCCGAGATCGTCGAGCGCCGGGGGACGGAGCCCGCGGGCGAGCGAGCGCACGAGCTCGAGGGTCTCCTCGAGGCCCTTGGCGAGCGCGCTGCTCGCCCTGTGCAGCTCACCCGGGGCGCTGCGGGTGCGCAGCCACTCGGCGTCGAGCTTGTGGACGAGGAGCATCTGTCCGATGGCATCGTGAAGCTCGTGGGCGAGGTGCCGGCGCTCTTTTTCCTGCACGTGGAGGATGCGCGAGGCGAGGGCTTGTTTCATGGCCGCGGTGCGCTCGAGCGCTCGCTGCGCGCGCACGGTGGCGGTGACGTCGCGCACCAGGACCACGACTTCGTCCGCGCCGCTCGCCGCGAGCCTCGCTTCGTAATGGCGCGTCTCGCCGCGATCGCGGTGCTCGAGCTCGTAGCAAAAGGTCTGCGGCGCTCCAGTCGCCAGCGCGCGATCGAGGGCGCTCGCTGTCTCGGCGGCCAGGTCGGCGGGGAGGACATCGGCGATGTGCCGGCCCAAAAACGCTTCGGGGGCGTAAACAAGCGAATCGTGATCCCGGGGCTGGCAGTCCACGTAGCGGTGGTCGCGGCTGATCCTGAAAAACACGTCGGGGATGGCGCGCAGCGCGGCGTCTTTTCGCTTCTGCTCGTCGTGCCGCCGGCACAACTCCTCGACGTAGGCGCGCGCGAGCGGGCCCCCGAGCGGTTTTGCCGCGATCCCCGCGATGCGCTCGCGCTCGCTCGTCGACAGAGCCCCAAGCTCCTCGCCGGTTTGCACGATGAGGACGACCGAGTCCGGAGCGCATGCCATGAGGTAGGCCCGGCGCTCGTCGTCGGAGCGAAACGCCTGAGCCGCGGCGACGGAGATGTCCGCGCACAGGTCGCTCGGCGGGTGACCCAGGGCGCGCGGGACGACCGTGACGGTGCAATCCGCGGCCCGGCCGGCCTGGTGGAACAGCTCCGCTGTCGCCGGATCGGGGTCGAGGACCGCGAGGTGCCGGGTCATCGGCCGCGATGGTACCACGCCGTTCGGCACACTCGTTGCGCGAGCTGGCCCGGCCCGGGGAATAAACCAGCGAGCCGCCAGGTTGTCGCGTATGAAGGCCAAAAACGGCCGTCCCGGAGAGGGCGCGGCGCGCGCCGAGTCCTCGTGCGAGCCTCCCCTTGGTGCGTTGCGGTCAGCGACGTCGCGTCCTCTCCGATATATTTCGTCCCCGTGAACGTGCTTCTGCTCGATCCCGCGGAGCTCGATGCCCGGCGCGCCGTGGTCCGGGGGCGCCGCGCCCGGCACGCGCTCGCGGTCCTCGGGGCGCGCGCAGGCGACACGCTGCGCGCGGCGGTGGTCGGCCAGGGCATGGCAGGGGCGACCGTTCTTGGCGCCGATCGGGATCGCCTCGAAGTCTGCCTGGGCGAGCTGTCACCTCCACCGCCGCCGCCGCAGGTCGATCTCGTGCTCGCGCTGCCCCGCCCCAAAGTCCTCGTCCGGGTCCTGCAGGCCGCGGCGGCCGCCGGTGTGCGTCGGATCGACCTCGTGGGCGCCTGGCGGGTCGACAAGGCGTACTTCGGCTCGCGCAAACTGGACCGCGATGCGCTGCGGCGAGAGCTGTGGCTCGGATGCGAGCAGGGCGCACATCCGCACCTTCCCGAGGTCTTCGTCCACCGCCTGCTCATGCCGTTCGTACGCGGGCAGCTCACGCCGCGCGCCGAGCGGCAAGACCTCATCGTTCTCCATCCGTCGGCGCCGGCGCCCCTGGAGGCGGCCTACGCGCCCGGGCGCGCCGGCTCGGTCGCCCTCATCGTCGGCGGTGAGGGGGGCTGGATCGCGCGCGAAGTGGAGACGTTCCAGCACATCGGCGCCGAGGTGGCCTCGCTCGGAACGGCGGTGCTTCGAACCGAAGGTGCCGTCGTCGCCGCGCTGTCGCAGCTCGCCCTGCTCCGGCGGCTCGGCCGCGGGGCCGAGCCGTAAGGGAGGCCTTTGACTCGCCCGCGCGAGCCCGAGCTACAGTAAGCGACTGGGCGGGGAGGACGCGGCGTGTGGTAAGGAGGGTGCGGAGGACGAATGGCACCCGATCCTGATGTGCGAACCCGGCCTCTGTCTGGCCGCCGCTTGACCCCGGAGGAGAGCCGCGAGCGCGCCGGCGCGTTCGCTCGCGAGATGGCCACGCGTCGATCGGTGCGCGCGTTCAGCCCGGCGGCGGTGCCAGACGAGGTGCTCGAGCGGTGCGTCGCCGCCGCCGCGAGCGCGCCGTCCGGGGCGAACAAACAGCCGTGGAAGTTCGTACTCGTCACCGGCGCCCGCGACAAGCGTCGCATTCGGGAAGCGGCCGAGGCCGAGGAACGAGCCTTTTACCGCGAGCGGGCCCCGCGGCGTTGGCTCGACGACCTCGCGCCGCTCGGCACCGACGAAAACAAGGAGTTTCTCGAGGTGGCGCCAGCGCTCATCGCGGTGTTCGCGGAGGTGACGGGCCCGGCGGGCGAGCGCCACTATTACGTCTCCGAATCGGTGGGGATCGCCGTGGGTTTCTTGATCGCGGCGCTTCATCACGCGGGACTGTGCACGCTCACCCACACGCCGAGCCCGATGAGGTTTCTTCGCGAGCTCCTCGGACGGCCGGCGAACGAGCGCGCTTACGTCTTGCTCCCCGTGGGCTATCCGGCCGAAGATTGTCGCGTGCCCGACATCGAGCGCAAACCGCTAAGTGATGTTCTCATCCGCGCCGACGCGCGCGAGGACGGAGCGTAAGGACGCGTGCGCGAAATTGCGGAACCAGGGCTCGGATCCCGGGGCGACGCCCGGAGCCCGGGGCTCGGCGGCTACGCGCTCGCCGCGTGGGGCGTGCTCGGATTTTTGGCCCTCATCGCGAGCGCGATCTGGCGGCTCGCGCCGGTGGCCGCCGAGCCGCTACGGGCCGAAATGTTGGCTTGGTGGCAGGGGGTCCTTTACGCGGGCTGGGTGGCTTTCATGGTCTACTCCGAGGCCTATCGCGGCTTTCACTTGCAGGTCGCGCCGCGCATGACGGCGCGCGCGCTTTACCTCGCGCGGAACCCGACGCCCGTCTTCGCGGTGCTCGCGCCCATGTTCTGCATGGGCCTCATTCACGCGACGAGGCGTCGTCTCATCACCTCATGGGTGGTGCTCGGCGGGATCGTGCTGTTGGTCGTGTCCGTCCGCTACCTGCCGCAGCCGTGGCGCGGGATGGTCGACGGCGGCGTGGTCGTGGGCCTCGCGCTCGGCGGGCTGTCAGTGCTCGCCTTCTTCGCCCGAGGGCTCCTCGGCGCGGGGAGCCAGGTATCGCCCGAGGTCCCGGAACGGGCCCGCGCGCCGGCGGCGGCGGGTGGCGCCGGCCCGGATGTCGGCGCCCGCGCGGCGTGAGGCACTGGCCCGGTGTCTGGCGGCGGCTTCGGTTACTCTGAAACGGGTGCGCGCGCCTTCGGGCGGGCGAGGGACGCGCGGAGATCGGCGAAGATCCCCGGGGCGGCGGCGCGCACGCGCTGAAGATGAGCCGGAAGTTCGGCTTCGAGGATGGCCTCGTGGCCAGGGAGCAGGGCCAGCCGCGGGCGCCGGCTGAGGGCGCGACGGACCGCGCGCGCCACGAACGCGGGCGACTGGTAGTGGGCGGGAATGCCGCGGCTGGCGAGCTCGTCGCGAAGCGCGAAGAACCGGCGGCTTTCGCCCTCGAGGACGATCGCGCCGGCGGCGGCGTCGTCGGCGAGCGCCGAGACGTAAAGCTCGGCGGCGCCCGGGTCGCCGACGAGGACGCCGTCGAGGGCGAGCTCGACGGCCACGTGGGCGGCCCCGCGCGCGCTTCCGCGGGGCAGACCCCGCGCGCGGAGCCCCGACGACGTGCTGGCGCAAAGCCGCACGAACGCCTCTAGATCGTGAAACGCGGCGTCGGTGGTGTGGTGGAACGCGACGCCGCTCGACACCTCGGCCGCCTCGATGCGAGCGGGGCGCGTCCCGGTCATCGCCGTGAGGTCGGGCAGCATGGCGCCCAAGGCGAAGGCGGGAGAGGCGCCGCGCCAGCTCGCCGCCGCCACGTGTCCAAAGAAGTTCACGGAGCGAGTATGCCAGGGGGTGAAGGGCACACGAACACCTCGGGCGGAGCGGCGGTGGCGCGCGCGCACCGCCGAGCCGCGCCCGGTCGATCGCTCGAGCGGGACCTGCCGGTGTCGCCTGGCGACTGGCTCGAACGTTGCAGCGTTGCGACATGGATGGAGGGGTAGATCGCAGCGAACCGCACGACAAACAGTCGTCGCGGCGAGCACATCATGTTGCTTCACCAAGCGGGGGATTTATGTCGGAAGGCGCCAAGACCATGCGCGCGGTCGCGATCGACGATTTTGGCGAGGTGGACGAGCTCGAGGTAAAACACCTTCCGGTCCCGGAGCCAGGGCCGGACGAGGTTCTCATTCAGATCGAGTCGATCGGCGTCGGCGCGTGGGATCCGTACGAGATCAGCGGAGGCTTTCACCAGGAGGGCATGGCCGGCGAGCCGAGCTTTCCCTACGTGCCGGGGGCAGACTGCGCCGGCACCGTGGCGGCGGTCGGCCAGAACGTGGATCGGTTCGAGCCGGGCCAGCGCGTCTACGCGTTTACGCTGGTCAACCCGAAGGGAGGAAGCTACGCGGAGTACGTCGCCGTGAATCAGGAGCTCGTCTCCCCCATCCCCGAGGGGATCGGGACGAGGGAGGCCGGGGTGCTGCCGACGGACGCGATGACCGCGCTGCGCGGCCTCGACGATACGCTCGGGGTCACGCAGGGCGAGACCGTGATGATCTTCGGCGCAAGCGGCGGCGTCGGCCACTTTGCCGTGCAGATCGCCAAGCGAATGGGCGCGCGGGTGTTCGCGGTCGCCTCGGGGAAAGACGGCGTCCAGCTCGCCGCCCGGCTCGGTGCCGACGCGGCGGTGGACGGACGCGAAAAGGACGTGGCGAGCGCCGCGCGCGCGTTTGCGCCCGATGGCATAGACGCCGCGCTGGTCACCGCCGGCGGTAGCGCGACCGACGCGGCCCTGGAGGCGGTCAAACGCGGCGGGCGCGTGGCATACCCGCACGGCGTCATGCCCGAGCCGCGCGAGCGGTCCGGATTACGCATTCACGGTTACGACGGCGTGCCCGACCGGGAGGCGATCGGCAAGCTCAATCGCCTGATCGAACACGACTCGTTCGAGGTCGCGATCGATCGGACATTTGCGCTTCGCGACGCCCCGGCCGCTCTTCACGCGGTGGCCGAGCACCACCTGGGCAAGTTCGCCCTCGCCCCGTCGTAACGACCCGCCATGCCCGGGCGTGCGGTGTCCGGGCACATCCCGCGTGGCCGACCGCGCGGTCGCGCTATCGCCGGCCGCGGAGACCCGCGGTCGTCGGCCGGGGTGGGACCACGCCCGGGGCGACCTGGAGGCTCTGCCTGGAGGCTCTGCCGCGGTTTTTGACGCGCGGCGTCGGGAGTGGATTGACGGTCTCTCTACCACCTGGTAGAGAAGCCTAGAACACTCGGTAGAACGATGCCGGCCACGCGCCCCAGCGCGGCGGATGTCTCCGACCGCATCCTCCACGCGGCGACGCGGCTATTCGCCGCCCGCGGCTTCGAGGGCACGTCCCTTCAGGATGTCGCCGACGAGGTGGGCATCCGAAAGCCGTCGCTCGTGTATCACGTGAGCACGAAGGACGCGCTGCGCCTGCGCGTGCTCGAGGGGGTCCTCGCCCACTGGAACGAGGTGCTCCCCGAGCTCCTCAAGGCGGCGGCGACCGGCAAGGATCAATTCGACGCGGTGGTGAGCGAGACGCTTCGCTTCTTCGCGGCGGATCCGGATCGAGCGCGCCTGCTCGTGCGGGAAGCCCTCGATCGCCCGGAGGAGATGGCCCGGCTCATCCGCAGCCACGTCACCCCGTGGGTGGCGATCGTCTGCGACTACATCCGCAAGGGCCAGGAAAAGGGACGTATCTATGCCCACGTCGACCCCGAGGCCTACGTGGCCCAAGTCATCAATCTCGTGATCAGTGGCGTCGCCACGTTTCACTGTATCGGCGTGGTGGCGCCGGCGCCGTCCCCGGAGGGCCGGATGCCCCAGCGCCACCTCGCCGAGTTGCTTCGCGTCGCCAAGACGAGCCTGTTTCTGCCGGGCGCGGAGGAGGAGTAGATCCATGGCCAACTATTTCAAAGACAACGACGACATCCAATTCTACTTCGAGCGGGGCCTCGACTGGGAGGCCATCGTTTCGGCGACCGAGCGCGGCTTTTCCGACGAGGACGGCTTTGCGTCCACGGAGGAGGCGGTGAGCGTCTACCGCGAGATCGCCGAGACGATCGGCGAGTTCGTCGCCGAGGAGGTGGGCGCACACGCGGCCCAGCTCGATCGCGAGGGCGTGCGCTTCGAAAACGGCGAGGTGGTGTTTCCCCCCCGGCTCGCGGGCATCTTCGAAAAGATCAAGGGCCTCGATCTCCACGGGATGTGTTTGCCGCGCGAGCTCGGCGGCATGAACGTGTCGATGGTCCTATACCACCTCACGACCGAGCTGTTCGGCCGCGGCGACGTGTCGGTGATGGCCCATCAGGGGTTTCACGGGGGGGTGGCGATGGCGCTCCTGTTGTTCTCGATCATGGAGGGCACCACCGAGATCGATCCGCGCACGGGCCGGATCGTGTCGACTCGGTTTCGCGACGCGATCGACGAGATCGCGCGCGGGGAGGCCTGGGGCTGCATGGATATCACCGAGCCCGACGCAGGCAGCGACATGGCGGCCATTCGCACCCGAGGCGAGCAGGACGAGGGCGGCAACTGGTATGTGACCGGGGAAAAGATCTTCATCACCTCGGGGCACGGCAAGTACCACTTCGTCATCGCGCGCACCGAAAAGGCCGAGGATCTGGACGACCCCGCCGCCGGCCTCGGCGGCCTGTCGATGTTCTTGGTCCGCACCTATGAGGACCTCGAGGACGGCTCCCGCCAAAGGTATGCCCACATCGACCGCGTGGAGGAGAAGCTCGGCCATCACAGCTCCGCCACGGTGGCCCTCACCTTCGATCGCACGCCGGCCGAGCTCGTGGGCAATCGGGGCGAGGGCTTCAAGTACATGCTCATGCTGATGAACAACGCCCGGCTGAGCGTCGGCTTCGAGTCGATCGGCCTGTCCGAGGCGGCCTATCGGATGGCCAAGGATTACGCGTCCGAACGCCCCTCGATGGGCAAAACCATCGATCGACACGAGATCGTCGCCGATTACCTGGACGAGATGGCGACCGAGATCCAGGGGCTGCGCGCGCTCGCCATGGAGGGCGCCGTGCAAGAGGAGCTGTCGGTCAACAAGTCGATCCGACGGCTCACGCTCGGCGACGACGACGAACTCGAGGCCCGGCGCCTCGAGCGCGAGAGCGACGAGCACAAGCAGCGGGCCCGCCGGGTCACGCCGCTCCTCAAGTACCAGGCCGCCGAGCGGGCCGTGGACATCGCCCGGCGCTGCCTGCAGATCCACGGCGGCAACGGCTACATGACCGAATACGGCGCCGAGAAGCTCCTGCGCGACGCTGTCGTGATGCCGATTTACGAGGGCACGAGCCAGATCCAGTCGCTCATGGCGATGAAGGACACCATCACCGGGATCTTCAAGAACCCGCAGGCGTTCGTAAAGAGGCTCGCCCAGACCCGGTGGCGCACGCTGTCGGCCCGGGATCCGCTCGAGCGGAAGCTCGCGAGGGTTCAGCAGATTTCGCTCAGCGTCCAGCAGCACCTGATCACGCGGACGGCGACGGACAAGGTGCGTTCGCTCCAGGGCATGCCGCTCACGGAGTGGCCGGTGGCGTTCCGGAAAAACTGGGATCCGAAGCGCGACTTCGCCTACGCCCTGTTGCATGCGGAGCGCTTGACGCGGATCCTCGCCGACGAGGCGATCGCCGAGGTGCTGTTCGAGCAGGCCGTGGCGCACCCGGATCGCCGCGAGCTCTGTGAGCGCTATCTCGAGCGCGCCGAGCCGCGGTGTCGTCATATGGCAGATGAGATCACCAACACCGGTTCGCGGCTGCTCGGCTGGCTGAGTGGCCAGGAGCAGGCCGACGAGCGCGAGGCAGGCTGAGGTCGATTGTGGCCACATACGCGAGACACGTCCGCCACCAGGTCCCCGTCATGGTCGGGCTCGCCGAGACGGCGATGTCGGCGCTCTGGCAGCGCGTTCCGGGCCGCCGCGCGCCCGACGCGCCGCTCGTCCCGGGGCCAGAAATCCGGCGCATCTTGCCGCCCCGGCCCGAGGCCCTGATCCGCGACTACGCGCGCCACGTGGGCGCCGATCCCGAGCGGTACGCGCGCACGCTGCCGCCGCACCTGTTCCCGCAGTGGAGCTTCGGCCTCGCCGGGAAGGCGCTGCGCGGGCTGCCCTATCCGCTCGCGCGCGCGCTGAACGCGGGGTTTCGCCTCGAGATTCACCGCCCCATGCCGGCAGCCGAGCCGATCGATGTGTCGGTTCGGCTCGAGTCGATCGACGAGAGCGAGCGGCGGGTGAAGCTCCGGCAGCGGATTCGGAGCGGCACGGCGAGCGCGCCGAACGCCCAGATCGGCTACCTGGATGTGGTGATCCCGCGCTCGCGCGGCCCAAGTGGCGGGGGCGGAACCAAGCGCGAGCCAGCGCTCGTACCTGAAGACGCCGAGGAGCTCGGCAGGTGGCCGCTGTCTGCCCGCGCAGGCCTGTCGTTCGCCCAGCTCACCGGGGACTTCAACCCGGTGCATTGGCTGCGCCCCTACGCTCGCGCCTTCGGGTTTCAGAGCACGATCCTGCACGGCTTTTCCACGGGTGCGCGCGCCATGGAGGCGCTCGCGCGGGCGCGCGCGGGCGGCGACGTGCACGGCGTGCCGGTGTTCGAGGCGGCGTTTACGCGCCCGCTCGTGTTACCGGCAGCTGTGGGCGTCTACGAAGGTGGCGAGCTCGATGTCTATGTAGGCGATCGGCCGGGTGAGCGCGCCTACTTGGTGGGATCGTACGAGCTCGGGCGTTGAGGCCGGGCCGCGCCCGCGTTACCCGATCCCGGCGAAAGCGCGCGCCACGGACGCTCGGGGTGCGCGCACGAATGAGGTGTGAGGTATGAGCGACGTATTTCTCAAGCTGGGGCAAAACCCCTACGCGCGGCGGATGGTCAAGACCCTGGGGCTGCCGCTACCGATGCCGCAGCCGCTTCGGCGATCGCATGGGCCGGCGGCGCCGAACCCGCTCCAAGGTCGCACCGCCGTCGTGGGCGGCGCGGCCCATAGCTCGCTCGCGGCGCCGGTGGCGCGCGTCATGGACGCGAGCGGGGCGCGGGTCCAGGTCGCGGGATCTGCCGCGCTGCGCGAGCGATTCGCGAACGGCTCGTCACTTCCCGAAGGCGCGGCGGACGCCCGCGCCGACGCGCTCGTGTTCGACGCGTCGTGGCTCGCCAGCGTGGCAGATTTGCACGCGGTCTACGACTTCTTTCATCCGCTCGTGGGCGCGCTCGGTTCGTCCGGACGCGCGCTCGTGATCGGGCGGCCGCCGGACGAGGCAGACACCGCCGAGGAGGCCTCGGTCCGCGCCGCGTTGGACGGGTTTACGCGGAGCCTCGCGCGAGAGGTCGGCCGGCGAGGGGCCACGGCGAACCTCGTTTTCGCCCATGCCGGGGCCGAAGACCGGCTCGCCGGGGTGATGCGGTTTTTGCTTTCCGAACGCTCGGCGTTCGTGACCGGGCAGCCGTTTCACGTCTCGGCGCGCGCCGCCGCGGGCGGCGACCAAGAAGACGCGCAGGCGCTCGCAGGCAAGGTCGCCCTCGTCACCGGGGCCGCGCGGGGGATCGGGGCGGTGACCGCAGAGCGGCTTGCCGAGGAGGGGGCGCGGGTTTTGTGCCTCGACCGGCCGGAGGACGCCGAGCTCGCCCGCGAGGTGGCCGAGCGCTGCGGGGGATCGGTCCTGTCGGTGGATGTGCGGGACAGCGGCGCGCCGGCGCAGATCGCGAGCTCACTCGCAGACGAGCACGGCGGCGTCGATATCGTCGTTCACAACGCGGGGGTGACGCGGGACAAGACGCTGGCCCGCATGGCCCGCTCGGCCTGGGAAGACGCGGTGGAGATCAACCTCGGCGCCCCCGTGGCGATCACGCGGGAGCTCGTCGCGCGCGAGCTCGTGCGCGACGGCGGCCGGGTGATTTGCCTGTCGTCGGTGGCGGGGCTCGCGGGGAACATGGGGCAGACGAACTACGCGGCCGCGAAGGCGGGCGTTGTGGGGTTCGTGCGCGGCGAGGCCGGCGCGCTGGCCTCGAAGGGGATTACGGTGAACGCGGTTGCGCCCGGCTTCATCGAAACCCGGCTCACCGATGCGATGCCCGTCGTCGTGCGCGAGGTAGGTAGGCGCCTGAGCAGCCTCGGCCAGGGCGGGCAGCCCCGCGACGTCGCCGAGGCGATCAGCTTTCTGGCCGCTCCGGCGAGCGCCGGGCTCACGGGCCAGGTGATGCGAGTTTGCGGCGGCGCGTTCGTGGGCGCGTAACGGCGGCTTTGCGAGCGGCGGGCTTGGTCCCCACCTTGCAACGCGTTTAGCGAGTGCAAGGAAGGGGATCCGCCATGAACATTTGTAGGGCTTTCATCGCAGTGGCTGGTATTTCGGCGCTCGCTGCCGGCTGCCCGGCGGCCGCGCCGCTCGAGCACGAGTTCGAAGACGAATACCTCGCGCCCGTGCCGGAAGAGAGCATGCAGCCGGTTTACGAGGCGCGGCGGGAGGTCGACCAGGCGGAGGTGGCGCTCGAGCGCGCCGAGGCGGAGCTAAGGCGCACGGACCTCCAGGTCGAGCGCGCCGAGAACCTCGTCGAGCGCAGCGAGCTCGCGCTCGAGGACGCTGAGACCAATTTCGAGGCGGCCCAGGAGACGCTCGACCCCGAGCGTATCGAGGAGGCGCGCCAGCCCCTCATCGAGGCTCATGACGAGCTGCGCGAGGCCGAGGCGCTGCTTCAGTACGGCGAGGCGTTCCGCGACTGGCGCGAGGTTCAGCGCGACTACAGGGAGCAGTTCCTCGTTGCGCAAGAGGCGAGAAACGAGCTCACCGAGGCGCAGGTGGTTCAGGACGAGGGGCTCGAGGCGCCGGGGCCGACGGTGGCCGAGTTCGAGCAGCAGTACGAAAGCGAGATGCTCGAGGCAAGGCGCATGCTCGCCGAGGCGCAAGACGCCCGCGCAGACGCTGACGCGCAGCGCTCGGCGTGGCGTCGCGTCGCCGGGGTCGAGGAGCCCGACGACGTCGAGGAGCCCGACGACGTCGAGCAGCCCGAACAGGTCGAGGAGCCCGAAGAAGAAGTCGACGGCATCGAGGACTAGGCGACAGGAGGCGCCGTACGGGCGCGTCTGAGCCGCTCCTACGCCCACCCACGGGGCACACAGTACCCGGCCCGCCGCCGGTGGTGCGGACGCTTACAGCACCTGGGAAATCGGGGCAACCGTTCATAAAACAGACTCATGCGGCCGCGAAAAAGGGGCGCGCGAGCGTGTACGATGGTCATCGTGCGCTGCGGCGCGCCTTTTTTCTTTGTTTGAGACCTACGCGTCATTTTTCGGAGGTCGCATGGCTCGCTCCACGCTTTCATTCATCGTCGCTTCGATTGCATTCGCGCTCATCGTGGTCGCCGCCTCTCCTGAGGCAGAGGCCCGCCCGCGGCCCGCTGGCGGGGGCGGCGGGTCGGACTTTCGCGCCAACAAAGAGTTCGGCCTCGGGTTCATGCTGGGGAATCCGACCGCGTTCGCGGGCAAGTACTACCTGAGTGACGACACCGCGCTCGACTTCGGCGTCGGCTACAGCCGTCACTACGGCCGCAGCCGCGACTACGCCGGGCTTCATCTCCATGCCAGCTTCCTTTGGCACCCGGTGGTGCTGGCGCGCCCGGATCCGTTTTGGATGCCGCTTTACTTCGGCGTGGGCGGGCGGTTTCTCGATCGCGACTACTTCTACGATCGCCGCTACCGGAGCCGGTTGGGTGTTCGCGTCCCCGGCGGGATCATGCTGGATTTCAACAACGTGCCCATCGACATCTTCGGCGAGCTGGCGTTTACGTTCGACTTCGTCTCGCCGGGGCACCGCAGGTTTTTCTGGCTAGACGGCGCCGTCGGGCTTCGCTACTACTTCCAGTGATCGGGCTTCGCGGCGGCGCGCGCCATGCGTTAGGCTGCCGCCATGAAGCCAGCGCGCGCCGTCACGATTACGCAATCCGGGGGACCTGAAGTCCTCGCCATCGGCGAGGTGCAGGTCCGCGAGCCCGGCGCCTTCGAGGTGCTGGTGGAGGTCGCGGCAGCTGGGCTAAACCGCGCCGATCTCCTCCAGCGCCGCGGGTTGTATCCGGCGCCGCCGGGCTCGCCGCAAGACGTCCCCGGCCTCGAGTACGCCGGGATCGTCGCGGAGGTCGGCGAGTCGGTGACCTCGGTTCGCAAGGGCGACCGGGTCATGGGCATCACAGGTGGTGGCGCGATGGCCACGTACTTGGTGGCCAGCGAGCGCGAGGTTTTGCCCGTACCGGACACCCTCGACCTCGAGCGCGCCGCGGCGGTGCCAGAGGCGTTCATCACCGCGTTCGACGCGCTCACCCTGCAGGCCGGTATGCAGATGGGGCAGATCGTGCTCATCCACGCGGCGGGCAGCGGCGTGGGCACGGCGGCGATCCAGCTGTGCCGCGCGGCGGGGGCACGGCCCGTGGGCACCTCGCGCACGCGCGACAAGCTGTCCCGCTGCCGGGATCTCGGCCTCGAGGACGGGATTTTGGCGGAGGAGGGCACGTTTGCCGGCGAGCTCGAAAAGCTCACCGGCGGACGCAAGGCCGACGTCATCCTCGACTCGGTGGGCGCCGCCTACGCGGGCGAGAACCTCCGCGCGGTCGCGCCCAAAGGCACGATCGTCGTGCTCGGGCTCATGGGCGGCGCCAAGAGCGAGCTGTCGCTGGGCGCGCTCCTCACGAAGCGCGTGCGGATCGCCGGGACGGTGCTGAGAAGTCGCCCCCTCGAGGAGAAGGCGGCGGTCGCGCAGGCGTTTTCGCGCTCGGTGGTGCCGCTCATCGCCGAGGGCCGGCTCGCGCCGGTGGTGGACGAGGTCGCCTCGATGGAGTCGATCGCCGACGCTCACGCGCGCATGGAGAAAAACGCCACCTTCGGCAAGATCGTGCTCCGCTGGTGACCCGAGCCGTCCGCGTGTTACAAGGCACCGCATGCGCGTAGACAGGTTCGGCGACCTCGATGCCACGCTCGCGGGCGGGACCGACGGTAAGGGCGGGGGCGATGGCCCGATCGTCGTGCTCCTTCACGGTTTCGGGGCCCCGGGAGACGATTTGGTTCCGCTGGCGCAGGTCCTCGGCGCACCGGCGGGAACGCGCTTTTTGTTTCCGCGGGCGCCGGTGGAGCTCCCCGGGATGTTCGGTGACGCCCGCGCGTGGTGGATGATCGACGTCGAGAAGCTCCAGCGCGATCTCGCGGCGGGGCGCGCGCGGGATCTGTCCGAGGACGAGCCCGAGGGGCTCCCGGACGCGCGGGCGAAGATGGCCAGTTTCTTGGCCTCCTTGGATTCGCGCCTGGGCGCGAGCGCGCCGCTCGTGCTCGGCGGATTTTCGCAGGGCGCGATGCTCGCGCTGGACACGGTCCTGCACGTCGAGCGGCCCCTCGCCGGCCTGGTGGCGCTGTCGGGCACGCTTTTGTCCGCCAAAACGTGGGTGCCGCGCATGCCCGCGCGCGCGGACCTGCCCGTGTTTCAGTCGCACGGCCGCGCCGATCCCCTGCTCCCGTTTTCCGTCGCCGAGATGCTCAAGGACGAGCTCCGGGGCGCCGGCCTGTCCGTGACGTGGGAGCCGTTCGAGGGGGGGCACGAGATTCCGCCGCCCGTCCTCGACAAGCTCGGCGCGTTCTTGCGAACTCAGCTTCGGTAGCCGAGCGCGAACCGGCCGGCGGTGGGCGCGGGCTCGCGCGCGGACGCGATCGCTCGGGTGCCCGGGCTCGGGAGCGCCTGTGCGGCTGCCCCGGGCGCGGGGCAGTCTGCATCGAAAGGGCAGTCGTCGCGAAAACCCCCGCGGCCCGCGCGCCGGGGGTTCTGACGAGCGCTCGATCGAGGCTGGCGAGCGAGGTTGAGGTTTTCGATGTCGAGCATCCCGCGCCCGGACGGAGGTCGCCTCGTTTCGGATATCGAGGGCGCGCTCGGAGCGCTCGTCGCGAGCCGCTGGCCGGGGGCCGAGCTCGTCTCCGTGACTTCGGTGGCACCCGACCGCGGCACGCGCGGCGACCGGACTGACGGAGGTATGGGGGGGAGTCACAGCGTTCGCGCCGTGGTCCGCCACGCCGGCGGGGACGTCGAGGATCTCGTTCTCCGAGCGGCGACGCCAGACGATCTCGGCCACGACAGGCGAGCCGATCGCGCCCAGCGAATGCTCCTTTCGTACGACACGTTCGCCGACGTCCCGGGGCACGCGCCCGCCGTGGACGTGGGCGTCGTGACCGGCGACGGAAGCCTCCGGCCGGTCGGCGAGGGCGAGTATTACCTGATTACGCGATTCGTGCCGGGGGCGCCGTACGCCGATGATCTGCGCCGCCTCGCGAGCGGTGAGCCGCTGGGTGCGCGCGATCTCGCCCGCTGCGACCTGCTGGCCGAATATTTGGCCGATCTGCACCGGCGGCCCGCCGAACGCCCCGCGCTGTACACGCGGTCCATCCGCGAGGTGCTCGGCTCCGACGGGGGCGTTTTCGGGATCATCGACGGCTTTCCGGAGGGGGCGCCGGCCGCCCCACCGGCGCGGCTTCACGCTCTCGAGCGCGCGTGCGCCGAATGGCGCTGGCGCCTGCGCGGCCGCGAGCATCGGGGCGTGCGCGTTCACGGCGACTTCCAGCCGCTGAACATCCTGTTCGACGATCACGGAGTAGACGGCGGCGCGGGCGAGCTCGCCCTCGTGGACGCGAGCCGGGGCGCCCGGGGCGATCCCGCCGACGATGTGTGCTGCCTCGCGCTTTACTACGTGCTGTTCGCACTGTCCCGGCCAAAGGTGTGGGAACCCGCGTTTCGGCCGCTGTGGAAGCGGTTTTGGGAGCGCTACCTCGCGCTGTCGGGCGATCGCGAGCTTTGCGACGCGGCCCCACTGTTCGTCGCGTGGCGGGCGCTCGACTTCGCCTCGCCGGTCCGGCATCCGAAGCTCGGCGAGCGCGAGCGCGACGCGCTGCTCAAGCTCGCCGAGCGGGCTCTCGCTGTCAGTCGTTTCGAGCCCGAGTGGGCGGAGGAGCTGTTTTCGTGACGAAAGCGGTGGTCTGGATTACTGGCCTTCCCGCATGCGGGAAGAGCACCTTCGCGGACGTGACGGCTCAGGCGCTCGAGCGCAGAGGGATCGCGTCGTGCATCCTGGACAGCGACAGGGTTCGCGAGGCGCTGTCGCCGCCCCCGAGCCATTCGGACGAGGGCAGGGCGCACTTTTACCGGACGCTCGCTGGTCTGGCCTCGCTGATCGCCTCGCAGGATTTCGTGGCGGTGGTGGCCGCGACGGCGCACCGGGCGATCTACCGCGAGCGGGCGCGCACGCGAGCGCCGCGCTTCGTGGAGGTGTACGTGGATACGCCGCTCGAGGTCTGCGAGGCGCGCGACCCCAAGGGGCTTTACGCACAGGCGCGCGCTGGCAACATCACGGGCCTGCCCGGCGTAGACGCCGTCTACGAGCCGCCGGCTCGCCCCCATGTCATCGCTCGCGAGGGGCGCGACGAAGAGGCCGCCCAGAAGCTCGCCGAGCTCCTCGCGCGCGGGGGCGACGGCAGGGGCGCGGAGGCGGGCCTTGGCGAGGGCCGGCGCCGGGGCTAGCGGGTGTCCCTAAAATCTGCGAGGGCCCCCCCCTAGGCGGACGCTCACCGCCGGGGTGCGGGCGGACTGCTCACGGCGCTCGCGCCCGCGCCGCCAAACCTTCGAGCTCGTCGTCTGCGAGGGCGGTCGCGAGCCGCCTCAGCTCGGCTTCGCGCGGCCCGCGCCAGGCGAGGTCCGCCGCGGGCTCGGCGAGGGGAACATCGGTGCGGAGCGTGGCGACGTCGCGATACAGGAGGGCGTCTTGGTGACGCTCGGCCAAAATGTCGGCGAGGCGGCCCGCGCCGCGCACGCTCACGTCCCAGTCGTCGGCGCGGGCGGGGATCGCCTCGATATGGCCGTAGCGGGACAAAACGCGGGCGGCGGACTTTGCGCCCCACCGCGGCAGGCCGGGGATGCCGTCGGCGCTGTCGCCGACGAGGGCCAGATAGTCGGGTACGGAGGCAGGCTCGACACCGAGCTTGTCGCGGACGGCGGCCTCGTCGTACTCGAGCCGGCGCCGCCGATCGAGGAGGACGACGTCGGGATCGCGCACGCACTGCATGAGATCCTTGTCGACCGAACAGAGGTAAATGGTGCCCACCTCCGGCTTGTCCCGAAGCCGCGCCGCGGCGGTGGCGAGCGCGTCGTCGGCCTCGAACTCGACCATCGGCCACACGGTGAAGCCGAGCGCCCGCACCGCGTCCTCGGCGAGCGAAAACTGCTCGAGGAGCGCCGGATCGACCCCCTCCCCGGTCTTGTAGCTGGGGAGCAGCTCATTTCGGAACGACTCGATCACGTGGTCGAACGCGCACGCGATGTGGGTTGCGCCGCCGCGCGCCAGCGAGAGCAGCGTTCGGCACAGGCCGCGCACGGCGCCGACGTGGGCGCCGCCAGGCCCGCGGGCGGGCGGCATCGCGTAATACGTCCGAAACAGCTCGTACGTGCCGTCTACGAGGTGGATGTTCATGAGGCCGTGCGCTCGCGAAACGCCCTGCCAAGGATGACGCCCGTGGGCGATTCGCGCTACAAGCGGGGGCCATGAACCGGGTAAGCACGCTCGTAGGGACAGCGGCGGCCACGGCCGCCCTCGCGCTCATCGCCTGTGGCGAAACGACGCCCGACCCTGAGGCCCCGGAGGCGCCGGCCGACCCGGCCGCCGGCCCCGGCGCGGACCACGACGACTTTCCGCTGCGTGAGGAGGCAAAAAGCGGGGTCGAGGACGAGGCGCTCGCGGATCTGCTCGTTGCCCACTGGGACTGGACGATGCAGACGAACCCGACGTTCGCCACCACGCAGGGCGATCACCGGTTCGACGACGAGCTCGCCGTGCGCGACCGAGACGCCGTGGCGGCGCAGCGCCTCAGGCGGAGCGAGTTTTTGGACACCGCGCGCGCGATCGACCGAGACGGGCTCGCGCAGAACGACGCGATCACGCTCGATTTGTTCATCGAGTCGCTCGAGGGCGATGTCGGGCGCGAGGTGTGCGAGATGCACCTTTGGTCCGTGTCGCCGCGCATGAACCCGGCCACCCGGCTCGACACGCTGCCGGACAGTCACCCGCTGGACGAGCCAGAAGACGGCGACAACCTGCTGTCTCGCTACGCGATGATTCCCGAGGTGGTGGACGCACACATCGACAACCTGCGGGAAGGCCTCGAGCAGGGCCTCGTCGCGAACGCTCATTCGCTCGAGCTCACTGCCGAGCTCCTCACGGGCATGCTGGACACGCCGGCGAACGAGTGGCAGCTCGCGGCGCCGGCGCACGAGGAGCTCGAGGACTGGCCCGAGGCGCGGGCGGAGGCATTCTCGGAGGAGGTGCTCGCGCTCGTCGAACAGGAGGTCCGGCCCGCGCTGTCGCGTTACCGGGACGTCCTCGCGGAGGAGCTCGTGCCCGCGGGGCGCGGCCCTGACCAGGAGGGCCTGGCCGCGCTCCCCGACGGAAAGGCCTGTTACGACGCGCTCATTCACGATTACACGGGTCTGCCGGACGCGACCGCGGAGGGGCTGCACGACACGGGGCTTCAGGAGATCGAGCAGATCACCGCCGAAATGCGAGAGCTCGGTCAAGAGCTGTTCGGACTGCAGGGGCTCGAGCAGGTGACCGAGCGCCTCCGCGAAGACGACGATCTGTACTTCGACACCGAGGAGGCCATCGTGGAGACGGCCGAGGAGGCGACCGAGCGCGCGCGAAAAGCGGCTCCCGACGCGTTCGGGATCCTGCCCGAAGCCGAGGTCGTCGTGCGCCCGATCCCGGAGCACGAGGCGCCTTACACGACGATCGCCTACTACCGGCGCCCGCACGCGGACGGGTCCAAGCCCGGCGAGTATTTCGTCAACACCTATGAGCCAGAAACGCGGCCTCGGTATACGGCCGAGGTCCTCGCGTTTCACGAGGGCATCCCCGGCCACCACCTGCAGATCGCGATCGCTCAGGAGCGGGCGGAGCTGCCCGCGTTTCGCCGGTTCGGCGGCAGCACGGCGTTCGTCGAGGGGTGGGCGCTTTACACGGAGCGGCTGGCCGACGAGATGGGTTTATACAGCGGCGACCTCGATCGCATGGGAATGCTGAACTACGACGCGTGGCGCGCGAGCCGGCTGGTGGTCGACACCGGCTTGCACGCGAAGGGTTGGACCCGCGAGGAGGCCGAGTCGTACATGCTCGAGCACACGGCCCTCACCCCGGAGAATATTCGAAACGAGGTCGATCGCTACATCACCATGCCGGGCCAAGCGCTCTCGTATAAGGCCGGCCAGCTCGCGATCTTCCGCCTGCGCGAGCGAGCGCGTGAGGCGCTCGGGGGCGAGTTTTCGCTCGCCGAGTTCCACGACGAGGTGCTGCGCCACGGCGCCCTGACCGTGCCCGTCCTCGAAGATCGTATCGAGGCATGGCTCGAGGGCGAAGCGGCGGGATCCTAGTCAGCATGGGGTGACCGGCCCCGATTCGCAGGCTCGTGGGTCACACCTGTGAGTCGGAACCAACGTGGCGCAGAGCCACATACGAAAGGGAGCCGGCACAGGTCTAGACGTTTTGTTGGTCTTGACCTAGCGCGCGGATTGTCGCGGCGCGGGATTCCATCGGCCCGGCGACCAGCGATATCCTAGGAATGGAGGCATCTTATGCGCTATTGGTCCGGGGTGATCACGGGCCTCGTCGTCAGCGCGCTCGCGCTGCTCGTCGGGCTCACGAACTGGGCGCTGCCCTACCTGGTGGATGGGCTACCGCAGCTCAGCGCCGATGACGCGCCCCGCGCGACCGCGATGGTCACAGGGGCGGCCTGGGCGGTCTTGGCGCCCGCGACGATCGCCGTGCTGCTCCTTGCGGCCAGCATCTTGCCGCGGCGCCGCGACACCGTGCGGTTCGTCTCGTTGATCCTCGTGGCGATCGCAGCCAGCGCCGTCATCGCGTTTACGATCCTCGGGGTCGCCGTCGCTCTCGCTGAGGTGAGCGTCGAGCTCGGGACGAGCTAGTGCCCACTAGGAGGCGAGCTTTTCCTCGAACACGACCTCGTAGGACTCGTAGTAGGATTCAGGCACCTCGAGCTGTTCTTCGGGACGCGGGGCGATGGCCGAAAAGACCAGCAGCATGCGCTCATCGTCGTCGAGCGCATCCCATTCCTCCCGCGTGAGAAGAAACCCGCCCAAAAGCATGTCCGTGGCCATGAGCCCCACCATGTGGAAGGACGGGCTAAGCGGCAACTTTTCGGCGCGGGGTGGGCTGAAAACCGCGCTATTACTCGAGCTGCTCGCGCTCCCCTCGAGGGAGCTCGAGGAGGTCGGGGAGATCCGCATCTCGAGATATTTCGGCATCTTCGGCTAGATCGTCGGGAAGCTCGTCCGGGAGCTCGGCGACCTCGCCGTCGGGAGCCACCGCGTGCATCTTGCCCGCCCACCGGAAGCGCTCGCCGTCGTGGACGAACGACCACAGGTGAAAGCCGCGCCCTTCGCCTTCGCGAGCGAGGCGAACCGAGTAAAGCGGCGTAGGCTCGACCATGCGCGACAGCGCGCGCGCCTGGTAACCGACCGCGCCTTCCGAGGGCTCGTCGAACGCCTCGACCGTTATGGCCGTTTTCCCAGCTTCGCCGAGCTCGGCGAGCAGCGGGACGAGCTCGCGGATACGCTCGGCCTTGTCGCCGTAGTCCCGCGCGATCAGGGCGCCGAGCTCGGCGCCGAAAAGCTCGGAGAAGAACCGCTCGGGCTCGCCGATGCGGAGGCTGTCCGCGAGGGGAAAAGCGCGGGCGCGGTCGTCTTCGCGAGCGAGCCGCTGAAGATCCCCGATGAGCTCGCGCAGGCCGGTGGCGTCGGCCGGATATGTGGCTCCGGGCGACGCGTCGGCGGGCTGTGCGTCGGCCGGGGCGTCATCACCCGCGTCGGGCGGGGGGCGGTCGGCCTCGGCGCCCGAGCCCGGCTCCTCGGACGCGCCGGAATCGTCGCCCTGTCCGCAGGCGGGGGCGAGGGAAAGGGATAGCGCCGCGGTCCACACGAGGGTCCGCATGGCGCGCGTCGCCGGGCCCACGCGTGAGCGACAGCCGGCGCCTTCCTCACCGATACGGGTCACTAAAGCTCAGCATCGGGCTCCAGCGCCGGCGCGTCAAGCCGCTCGGCCGGGTGCTGAGCGGGCCCCAGCACGGCCTCGGCGTCGGCTTTCGCGTCCTCCTGGTCCGTCCAAAGGCGCTGCCCCCGCGAGACGGTGAGCTGCGGGTAGGGGATCTCGATGTTCGCGGCGCGGAGGCCGTCGTGAATGGCGGCGACGAGATCCGTGCGCGCCTCGAGGAAGTATTCGCGATCGATCCACGCCCGAAGCTCGAGCCCGATGCCGTGTTCTTCGATCTGGATTCCCCACACGACGGGCGGCGGATCGATGAGGACATGCCGGCTGCGCTTCGCGCGTTCGCTCACGACTTGTCGCGCCCTGGCGATGTCGGCGCCGTGGTGGATGCGGAACGGGATCTCGAGGCGCCAAGCTGGATTTCGGGCGAAGTTGATAATCATGGCCCGCAAGACGAACTCGTTCGGCCATCGCACGAGCAGGTTGTCGAACGTTCGGATGTGCGTGGACATCAGGCTGATCGCCTCGATGTGGCCGTGTTTTCCCTCGATCTGGACGTGGTCGCCGACCTCGAACGGTCGATCGATGATGAGGAAGATGCCGGCGATCAAATTGCCGATGCTCGTCTGGGCGGCGAACCCGACGGCGACGGTGAGAACACCCGCCGCGGCCAAATAGGTGGTCAGATCGATGTCGGCGGCGCCCGCGGCCCCGAGGAACAGGGCGACGGTGCCGATGTACATCACCGCCTTTCTGGCCACCATGGACCGGTGGCTGGCGCTGCCCCGCGACAAAGAGCGCGCCACGAGCGCGGCGGCGAGCTTCAGGACGACGAACCCCGCCGCGAAGATGAGCGCGGCGCGGCCGTAGGGCGCCGTCCACAGGGCCAGCAGGCCGTCGCGCACGGCGTCTATCATAGCGTGTACTCGATCGCTCGCCGCGTGAGCTCTTCGAGCCACTGGGGGCGTCCGCGCTTGGATGCCTTGGGCCGCGGAACCTCGGGGGTGGCGGCCACCGTGACGGGCCTGAATCCCGACGGCGCGCGACCGGCCTCGGTGCGGGCCTCGGCGCGGCCCTCGGCGAGGATGGTGACCGTGACGCTGGTCGCCGCGAGAAAACCGCCGTCCCGGAAAAGCCGCAGCACCTGTCCGTCGACGGGAATCCGGCGAACCCTCGCCGGGTGCGGATGGCGGTTTTTCAGCTTGATCTGCACGGCCGCGAACGGCTCGTCCTCGAGATAGGCTTCATCGGGCCGCGACAGCCGATCGGCGTTTACGGCGGGCAGGATCTCGCCGTCTTTGGGTTGGTCGAAGACGGCGCGGCGGATGCCGCCGTCGATGACGTCGATTTCGGCGAGGGGCTCGACCCGCGTGTCGCCGCCGGCGAGGAAGACGCGAAGCTCGAGCGGCAGAGCGATCCAGATCGTGCGCTCGCTCCGCGGGACAGCGAGGAGCGGGTCGCTCAGGAGGACGACGACCACCTTGGCGAGCGGCCGGGCGCTGAACTGCAGCGTGGGCTCGTCGGTGCCGGGAAGGAAGCACGACCGGCCGGTGGTCTCGCAGCTGTAATTCCATCCCCCGCGGACGGGGGTGAGATGCAGCGAAGCATGCCGCCACTCGTAATGAAGCCCACCCTGTTCGCTGCGCCGCGGGGTAACCCGGATGGCGAGACCCATTCTCCGCTTGTCGCGCGCGGAGCGGGCTTCGTCAAGCAGAGCTCAGCCCGCATTCGGGCGGCAACCTCACGGGTGAACTCGATTCAAAACTGTCGTTTTGCATAGCCGAGCGCGCGGCGCAGCCACTTGAGCCCGTTTTGGACCTGCCTTCTCGTCTCGGGTTTTTGGTGGTAGGGGCCCGCGATGCATACGGCGGCGACGCCCAGGCCGATCGCGAGGTAGGCCACGAACTTGAGCGGCGGATAAAGCGCCACGAGCAGGAATAGCGCGGCCGCCGCGCCGGCCGCGATGCCCCCGGCGCGCAGCCCCAGGTAGTAGGCTGTGATGAGCCCGACCACGATTGCGGCGAGAATCATGGGCCTTAATGTGCCGCGAATCGCGATCGCGCGCATCGCCTCGAGGTCGATTTTGCGACGGCGCTCGCGCGGCGGCCGCCTCGGGCGTATTCTGTCCCCATGGGCGCCGCGCTATTCAACCTCGTGATCGGCCTCGCCATGCTCGCGTTCGGCCTGAGCGGTGAGCTCACGCTCATCGGTACGTCGAGCTCGCCGCTGCTCGCCACCCTCGGCGGCGTCGTGGCGGTCTTCGGTCTCTACCAGCTCGTTTCCCGGCTCCGCGGGCGCTAGCTAGTGCCGAGAGCCTACCCGCGGGCATCGCGCATGCACCGCGGAAAGGCATGACGCAGCGGGGCCAACCTGTCGGGCGGAGAGTCGAGTTCGGGCGCGGGCGCCGGGGCGTGGATACGCCGGTCGTCGTGGTATCTAACCGCCTGCCCGTCGCGCTCGGGCGCGCGCCGAACGGGCGCCTCGATGTCGCGCGCGGCCAGGGAGGGCTCGTGAGCGCGCTCGAGCCGTTCGTGACGGCGAGCGGCGGGCGCTGGATCGGGTGGCCCGGGGTGGCGGAGGAGGACGTCGGGCGGTCGAGCGTCGAGGGCGCGCTCGCCGACTACCCGCGGCTGCGCCCGGTCTCCCTGTCGCGCCGCGAGATCGAAGACTACTACGAGCGTTTCGCGAACTCGGTGCTCTGGCCCCTGTTTCACGGCCTCACCGGGCGGTGCGAATTCAGCGCAGGCGGCTTCGAGGCTTACCGCCGCGTGAACCGCCGCTTCGCCGACACCGTGTACGACTCGCTGAGCGGCGAGGGCGAGGTGGTCTGGATCCACGACTACCATTTGATCAATGTGGCGGCGCGCCTCCGGGAGCGGAGAAGTCACGCACGGCTCGGCTTTTTCCTGCACACGCCGTTCCCGACCCTGGACGACTTCGTCAAGCTACCGTGGCGCGGGGAGCTGCTTCGCGGGCTTTTGGCTCACGATGTGATCGGGTTTCAAGCCCAGCGCGACCTGCGCCGGTTTTTGAGCTGCGTGACCGCGCTCGCGCGGGAGGTCGCCGTTCACGAGGGCGGCGCCGGCGAGGCGTCCCTCGAGTTCGGCGGTCGGACGGCGTCTGCCGGCGTCTATCCGATCGGGATCGATCCCGCGCCCCTGGCTCGGCCGGCGGGAGAGGGAGGCGCGGCGCGGGCGGCGGAGCGAATTCGCGCTGCCGCGGGTCATCGCACCCTGTACCTCGGGGTCGATCGTCTGGACTACACCAAGGGCCTCCTCGAGCGGCTCAGAGCTTACGAGCTCGCGCTCGAGCGCCATCCCGAACTCGTGGAGAACGTCGTTTACGTGCAGGTGGCGGTGCCGAGCCGGGAGAACGTGCCCGCCTACGCGGCGCTGAAGCGCGAGCTGGAGCGGCGCGTGGGCCAAATAAGTGGCCGGTTCGCGACGCCGACCTGGGACCCCCTGCGCTACCTGTACACGTCGGTGTCCCCGGACGAGCTGCTGGCGCTGTACCGCGAGGCGGACGTCGCGCTCGTCACGCCGCTGTGCGACGGGATGAACCTGGTCGCCAAAGAGTACTGCGCGGCGAAGGTCGGCGAAGACGGCGTCCTCGTGCTGAGCGAGATGGCCGGTGCCGCGAATCAGCTCCAGGCAGGCGCGCTCCTGGTCAACCCTTACGACGAGGTCGGGATGGCCAACGCGCTGTCGCGCGCCCGGTCGATGCCCCGCGGCGAGCGAGCCTCGCGGATGCGGCGGCTTCGCGACGCGGTGTTCGCGGAAGACGTCCACTGGTGGGGGGAGGCGTTTTTGTCTTCGCTCCTGCAGGGCGAGTCGGCGCCCGACGCGACGTTCGAATACCTGCCGACCATCGAGCTCGATCTAGGCGGGGCACGGCGCGCGCCGGGGTTGTGAGGCAGGTGCCTACCTCGGGGAAGGCAGCGCAAATTCTACCTTGGCCGCGGCGCTGGCCGCGTCCTCGGGACGGGACAGCCGCCAGTCCCCGATTCGGGACCGGGCGCAGGAGGCCCACGCGCGGTCGACGCCTCCCTCCGCCGAGAATCCGGCTGACGCGACCGCGCCGCCGCGGCGCACGTAGAGCGTGACGCGGAGTCCTGGCGGCGGTGATGCCTCCGCCTCGGCGCTGCACTCCTCGAGGTCCTCGCGCTTGCTCGCCGGGCTGTCATCCTCGCCGTCGCCTCCGTCCTCGGCCGCCGCCGGGCTGGCCGCCGGCGAGCCGCGGCCCGCGCCGCCGGTCGCACCGGCCCTCGCGTGGGCGCCGCCTTCGATCCTCGACTCGTTGCCCGCGTCCGGTTTTTCGGGCGGCGGCTCGTGCGGAGGTGCTTCGAGCTCCGCTTCGGCGCGCGCCTCGTCCCATCGCTCCACGGTCCCGAGGCCCTCGAACGCCACCGGGACGCTCACGGTGGTCGCGCCCCCGTCGGGCGGATCGAACTCGATCGCGCCGGCCTCGTCCAGAAGGCAATCCTCCACCTCCCACGACCCGAGATCGCTCTTCGCGATGCGGGCCTCACCGACACTTCCGTCGGGCTGAACATCGAGCGCGATCAATACCTCGCCGCCGATGAAGTCGCCCGGCGCCCGTTGCTCGTAGCACTCGGCCAGCTCCTCGGCCCGGCCCTGTATGCCCGTCTGTGCCTGGTAGTGGCTTAGGCGCCCTCGCGTGCCGTCTACTCGAAAGCCGTCGTCGTCTCTCGCCTCGCCCTCGATCGGGGGCGCAGAGGCCTCCCTCAAGCCGTCGCCGTGACCCCGGGGAGAGTCTTCGGCGGACGGCGCGGCGGGGTCGGTCTCAGAGCCGCCGCACCCCACCGCCAGCGACACCGAGCCAGCGGCGGTGAGGATGACGAGGACCCGCGCGGGGAGCGCCGCGGTGCGCGACGAGCTGGGCACGCAGGCTATCGATGCACGGTGCACTATCTCAGCGTAGCTCCGCCGTCATCGCCTAACAAGCAACACGCGCGGGGTTGTGGCCATTTTGGGGTCGGGCGGAACCCCCGTTTATCGGGGTGTCGTTATCGCGGCGCTGCCCGCTCGGTGGGCGGCTCCGACAAAGGCGGGGCGCCCTGGTCTACCCCGCGAATTTGGTCGACGACGAAACGGATGAGGCTCTCCCGGTCGAACTCACTGAGCTCGCCCAAGTCGATCGCGACCAAGCCGTGATCGCCCTGTTGTTCGACGCGGACGACCTGGGCTTCGGGCGCGGCGATATGCCGGCTTATCAGCCTGAGCTCGACGCTCACCCGATCGCGGGGAGAGAGCGAGACCAGGCCGCGAAACCGCGCCAGCAGGCCGCTGGCGGAGATGTTCTTGGTGACGCCCTCCCAAAACGCGCCGGTCCCGACCTGCCTTAACTGACAGGTGACGGCGGCATCGGCCCGAAAAAACCGCCGTGCCGTGGCGCGCAGGGCTAGCAAATGAATCTGCATCTCGTCCTGCTCGGGCAAGTCCTCATAGTGGACCGCGAGCGCGGAGACGCGAGAGTCTCCCGCGTGGCGCGGGTGGATGAGACGCGCGACTCGACAGGGCGACTCGATCGGCATCCGGTCGGGAAACCGCAGACGAATGCTACCTCTCGCCTCCTTTATTGCGTCGGCGCTAACGGAGCCATCGAGCTCGATGGCGGCGCCGGACGCGCTCACGTCTGCGGTGGTGCCTCGGACGGTGAGGGGGGCAGGCGTGGCCGGAGAGGCGAGTACCAACTCGCAGGGCACCGCCAAGCGTGCGCGAACGGCGCTCCGACACGGCCACTTTTGCAAGTGGTGGGGCTGGCTCACCCACAGACGACCGTGAGCGTCGAGATCCAAAACCTTCACCGCCGCTCCGAAATGCGTTTGCTGAGCAGCCACGGGCACGCTCAGCACCACTTCGTCCGCTACCTTGAGCTTCGCCTCCCTGAGGTCGTCTGGGTCGAGCCTCAGCTCTACCCAGTGACCTTGAACGCGCTTTACTCGGGCGCTGAACCGTGGCCCAAAAAACCTGCGCTCGGCGAAGAGGTAAACGCCGCTCGCGTCGCTTAAGACGTGGGATAGAGTCGGATCCGAAGGTCTCATGGGCGCAGCCAGAGCGGCGAGCGATGTATGAGCTCCATCGTACGCCAGGCGCGCGACGAATTGCATCGGAAAACTAGCGTGTTACATGTCGCATGGGGGCCGACCCGCGCCTCTGGGTACGCATGTCCGAACGTGCGGGCCGCGCGCACCTGAGCCGTCCCCGAATCGGCTCACGGCTAAGTACCCGGCCGTGCGCAGGCGGGAGAACGGGAGCATCCGCGGGCCGGGGTGCTTTCGCTTTTGGAGGTGCGCTGCACGCGGTTTACGCCCGCGCGGAGCGAGAGGCGGCGTCGATCTGCTCGAGGACGTCGTCGTTGATCGCGGTCGCGTCCAGGCCGAAGTGGAGCGTGAGCGCTTGAATATAGGCGCCGAGGTTGATGCGGTTGTGCATGACGAGGAGGATCCCGAGCGGAAACTGGACGCCCGCCTCATCGGCGATTTCGCGCTGGAGGTCGAGCCCCGTCTGCAGGCCACGCTGATCGAGGACCCCCATCCGCAAAAGGGTCTCTCCGATCCGGAGCCCGTTTGGGACTGCTGTGTCGAGCTGCCTGAAGGCAAAGAACTGAGGGCCGAAGGTTCCCTCCGCCTGTTCGCGGATGTCCTCGGCTCGATCGCAGGGAATGTCTTGAAGGGCTGCCCAGGCTAGGAACGAGTAGCGGGGGCGCACGATCTCGACGAAAGCCACGGGACCCATTCTCGGCCAATACGGCCGCTTCACCCGCGCCCGCTCGTATCGCTCGGCCGCCTCGCGGACCCGCTCGAACTCCTCCGCCGACATCACCCCATCCCGAACGAGGCGAGCCTCCAGTGCCTCGAGTCCAGTCGCCCTGCTCATCGACCAGCATTCTATACCAGGCCGGACGGGGCCGCCACACGGACACTCGCACCCGTACAAACCCGATTCCAGGCGACTTATTGCGGCGAAGAAACCGACCTATCGTCGTCTCGCCAGGCCGGGGCGGCAGTTATCGCGATCACGAAGGCCGTCGTCATGCTGAGGTCCAGGTTCTCGTTGCCCCTCGATGACGAGTGAGCCGGAGACGTCTCGAGCCGCGAGCGGGTTTTCGATTTTGGCCCGTCGTAAGACGTGGTCCCGGATCCTGCTGACCCGGGCCGTGGCATCTGCGGCCGGCCGCGCGGGTTTTCGTAGCACCCGACGGTGGCGGGAGCGGGGGGCCAGGCCCGACGCGGGTGCGATAATCCGGGGGGCAGGGTCGAGAAATCTCCGACATTGGTGGACACCGCGGGCGGAGTACGGCCAAGCGTGAGGCGTCGCGCGAACTCTACGGATTTCCGTGCGACTCGGATATACTTTTTCTCGTAATGTTGGTGAGCGGAGGTAGCGAGATATCCTTACGCTAGATCGCACAGAGAGCGGGACGGAGCGCGCGCGGGCACTCGAGGAAGGGCTCGATAGGCTGTGGTCCTCCCACGCGGTGTCGCTCTTTGCCGAGGTGAACGCAGAGCTCGAGCGCCAGCGGATTTATTTCCGCGGGGCGCCCTTGCCGACGTTCGTCAAGCCACACGTGATGGCTCGCGACATCGAGCAGGCGTGGGCGAGCGACGTCGAGCTCGTGCTCCGGGCTCTCGAGAGCGCGGGCCACCGCCTGCTCGAGGATCCCTCGCTCAGGAGCTTGCTCGGCTTTCGCCCCGAGGCGGACGACCTGCTTGCGATCGAGCCCGGCTACTCGAGGCTCGCCGTCGTTTCACGTCCCGACCTCGTCTGGGAAGGAACCGAGCCTCGGCTGATGGAAATCAACGCCGATAGCCCGGCGATGATGACGTTTACAGATCGGCTGGAGGAGATTTTCCTCGCGCTCGATCCTTGTAAGAGCGTAGCCGCGGCGTATGGGTGCGGGCAGCGGTCGCGCACGAAGAGCATGCTCGACGCGATGCTCGAGTGTTATCGGGCGGCGGGTGGGACGCGTACGGATCCGACGATAGCCATCGTCGACTGGGCTGGCGAGCCTACCGCTCACGAGCTGTTGCACACGGCAGCGGAGTTCGAGCGCTTCGGTTGCCCGACCGTCGTATGCGATCCCCGCGAGATGAGGCTTACCCAAAGCGGGCTTGAGGCCAAAGGGCGACAAATAGACCTCGTTCAGCGCCGCGTCCTGTTCCCGGATTTTTTGGCCTACGCAGAGGAGCTCAGCCCTTTGGTGCGGGCCTACCGGGAAGGGAAGGTGTGCATGGTCAACTCCCTCCGGTCGTTCATCGTCGGCAACAAAATCACGTTGGCGCTCGTGTCGACCAAACCGGGTGAGTTTGGGCTCTCAGACGAGGTGGCGGCGCGCCTGCGCTCCACCGTTCCGGGGACGAAGCTCGTCACGGAGGAGCTCGCTGACACCCTGATCGCGGAGAAGGACGACTGGGTACTCAAGGGGGCGTTTGGGGCCAGCGGAAAAGAGATCGCGATCGGGCGCGCCACCGACAAACGCGAGTGGGCGCAGCGGGTAGCCCAATCGACCCGCGAGCTCACGATCGCACAAAGGTTTATGTCGGTGCCGACCTATCGGGTGCCCGTGGTCGAGGGTGACAATGTTGATCTTCGGGCGCTGTACGCGAACTGGAACCCATGGATGTTCGCCGGCAAGTACGCGGGCGCCATGACCAGGGTGTCGAACCGGCTGATCGTGGGGATCACCGGCGGGGGTGGGCTGCTCCCGTGCATTTCGACCTAAACGCGTTTGCGCGAGTCGCGCACGGGCGCGCCTTGCGGTCACGGATCGACGGGGCCGGGGCCGGCTGAGCCGTTACGAAAACGCTTCGGCGGCCACGGTTCGCATGCTCCGCCCGCTCGCGACAGCCTCGGTCGCGACCTTGCGGGCGGTGCTACCGATCTGCTCGCCGATGCGACCGAGCAGGCGCTCTGCGTCGTCGGTCTCCCACCCCGCAACGATGATCCCGGCCACGAGGGCGATGGCGCCGGCGTTCGAGATGAAGTCCGGGACGACGGGGATACCGCGCGCGGCCAGGGCCTCCTCGGCCTCCTTGGTCACCGTGAGGTTGCCAGCCTCGACGAGCAGCTTTGCTTGAATCGCATCGACGTTGCCGGCATGTACGCTGTGGGATTGCGCCGCAAGGACGAGGGCGTCGCACGACTCGTCGTAGATCGACTCGGGTGGCCCGGCGCGCACCTTCTCGGCCCCGCTGATCATCCCTTTGTCGTCTCGGGTGCGGAGCAGCTCGGAGACGCTGAGGCCGCTGGGATCTCGGTAGTACCCCCCGAGGTCTGCGATGCCGACGATCGTATGCCCCGCTCGCTCGAGGAAGTGCGCAGCGCCCCGGCCGACCTGACCAAAACCTTGGAGGGCGATGGTGAGCGGCTTTTTGACGCCCAGGGGCTCGGCGGCCTTCTCCACCGCTGCGGCGACGCCGACGCCGGTGCGCGCCTCGAGGATCGTGAGCGGGCCAAAAGGCTGACGGAGGGACTCGTGATAGCGCTCGACGTTTCGCGCCCCGTCTGGATGTGCCGACAGCAGGGCGGCGTGGCGAGTAGGCAGCCCGATCCGGGTGGCTACTTCGTCGAGCTCCCCGGCGGTCGTCCCCATATCGGGACCGAAGCCGGCGACCTCGGCGACCATCGGCTTGATGGCTCGAAAGAAGCGCTCGAGCGCGTCGACCTTTCCGGGTGCGCCCGGCGCGTATTGAATCCCGTACTTGACCCCGCCGCACGGAAGCCCGACCGATCGCAGTTTGAGGGTCATCGCGCGCGCCAGCGCCACCACTTCCGACTCGGTGACCGTCTCCGTCACGCGCACGCCTCCCGCGGCTCGCCCGTCGACGAGCGAATCGATCACCGCAAATCCCTCCCAGCCTTCCTGAGGGTCCCGATATCGAATCACGAGGTGGGGGCGTGCTGCGTTCATAGTCGACCTGATCGGTTCCTTTTGGGGTAACTGCGCGCGGGCGACGCCGTCGCCCGCGGGCGCAAGCGGCCCGAGCGGGGGCGGCGCGCCGCTCGCTGCTCAGTATGAACGACGGCGCTTGGCGAGATCCAGCCTGGACAAGCCCAATCTCCCCGGCGACACGCGTGTTCGCGCACACAGGGAGAGCCGCCGGAACGACGACCTTCGGCGCGACGACTTTCGGCGCGACGACCTTCGGCGCGATGACCTTTGGCGCGACGACCGCGGGAACGACGACCGCCGGAACCAAGACCGCCGGCGGGTGGGCGGAGTAGATCGACGCGAGTCGAATGCCGAAAAGTCGGCGACAGCGCGGGCGCGCAGCGGCGCCCGCGCTCGGTCGCGGGGGCGGCGCCGCTCAGCGGGTGCGCAGCACGTACTGCAGGATGCCGCCGTGCTCGAAGTACTCGACCTCTTGGGGCGTGTCGACCCGGGCGATCGTCTTGAACGTTTTGTCTCCGGCCCGAACGGTGAGTTCCTGGCCCGGGGTCAGGCCGCCGGCGATGCCTTCGATGTCGAAGGTCTCCTCACCCGTGAGTCCCAGGGAGTCCGGGTCGTCGTCGCCAGCGATCTCGAGGGGCAAAACGCCCATGCCCACCAGGTTGGACCGATGGATGCGCTCGAAGCTCGCGGCGATCACCGCGCGAACGCCGAGAAGGAACGTCCCCTTGGCCGCCCAGTCCCGCGACGACCCACTGCCGTACTCGTGGCCGGCGACGACGACGAGCGGGACATCGTCTTGGGCGTACTTCATTGCGGCGTCGTAGATGGACATCTGCTCCCCGCCCGGGAGGTGACGGGTGTAGCCGCCCTCGACGCCGGGCACGAGGCGGTTTCGCAGGCGAATGTTGGCGAACGTGCCGCGGACCATGACCTCGTGATTGCCGCGCCGGCTGCCGTACGAGTTGAAGTCGGCCGGGGGCACGCCGTGGTCTTGCAGGTAGCGACCGGCGGGGCTCTCGGGCGCGATGGCGCCGGCCGGGGAGATGTGGTCGGTGGTCACCGAATCCCCCAGGAAGGCCAGGACGCGCGCGCCGCGCACGTCGCCGGGGCGCTCGTAGTCGGGCCCGATACCCTCGAAGAACGAAGGCTTGCGGATGTAGGTCGAATCGTCGTCCCACGCGAAGGTGTCGCCCGTGGGCACAGCCATCGCCTTCCAGTCCTCGGTGCCCTCGAACACCTCGGCGTAGCGGCGCTGAAACATCTCGCTCGTAACCGCATCCCGGATCGCCTCAGTGACCTGCTTTGGGCTCGGCCATAGGTCCTTGAGGTAGACGGGCGCGCCGCTTTCGTCGTGGCCGAGCGGGTCGCGCTCGAAATCGAGCTCCATGTTGCCCGCGAGCGCGTAGGCGACGACCAGGGGAGGGGAGGCCAGGTAGTTCGCGCGCACGTGGGGGTTGATGCGGCCCTCGAAGTTGCGGTTGCCCGACAACACCGAGGACACCACGAGGTCGTGCTCGCGGATCGCCCGGGCGATCGGTTCGTCCACCGGCCCCGAGTTGCCGATGCAGGTCGTGCAGCCGTAGCCCACCAGGAAAAAGCCCGCGCGATCGAGCTCCTCGGTGAGTCCGGCCTTGTCGAGGTACTCGGTGACCACTTGCGAGCCCGGGGCCAGGCTCGTCTTGACCCACGGTTTGGGGGCCAGGCCCCGCGCGTTGGCGTTTTTCGCCAACAGGCCGGCCGCCATCATCACGGCCGGGTTGGAGGTGTTCGTGCAGCTCGTGATCGCGGCGATCACCACGCTGCCGTGACGCAGCTCGAAGGTTCCCCTGTCGGTTTCGACCTCGGGGCCAGACGCCAGCGCGGGGATCTGATCGGGCTTGCCCCCCTCGTCGATCCAGCGGCCGACGGTCTCCTGTGGCGCCGCCAGCTTGCCTTCGAGCACGCCGGTGATCGTCTTTCGCCACGCCCGGCTCGCCTGCGACAGCGGGATGCGATCTTGCGGGCGCTTGGGGCCGGCGATCGACGGGACCACGTCGCCCAGATCGAGCTCGAGGTGGTCCGTGAAGCGGGGTTCGGGGTGGCTCGGGTCGTGAAACAGGCCCTGCTCGATCGCGTAGCGCCTCGCCGCTTCCACGTGCTCCTTGCTGCGCCCGGTGAACTCCATGTACTCGAGCGTCTCTTCGTCCACCGGAAAGAAGCCCATGGTCGCGCCGTACTCGGGGGCCATGTTGGCGATGGTCGCGCGATCGGGGAGTGACAGATCGGCGAGGCCTGCGCCGTAAAACTCGACGAACTTGCCCACCACGCCCTTTTTGCGAAGGAGCTCGGTGACCGTGAGCACGAGGTCGGTGGCGGTGGCGCCCTCCGGCAGCTTGCCTTTGAGCTTGAAGCCCACCACCTGCGGAATGAGCATCGAGATCGGCTGGCCGAGCATGGCGGCCTCGGCTTCGATGCCGCCGACGCCCCACCCCATGACGCCGAGCCCGTTGATCATCGTCGTGTGCGAATCGGTGCCCACGAGGGTGTCGGGGAACGCCTGTCGCACGCCGCCCGCCTCCTGCATCATCACCACGTGGGCGAGGTATTCGAGGTTGACCTGGTGGACGATGCCGGTCCCTGGCGGCACGACGCGCAAACCGCTCAGGGCCTGCTGGCCCCAGCGCAGGAACTGATAGCGCTCCTTGTTCCGCTTGTACTCGAACGCCACGTTCTTCTTGAACGCCGACGGTGCGCCGTACACATCGACCTGCACCGAATGGTCGATGACGAGATCCGACGGGCGGACCGGGTTGATCTCTTTGGGGTCGCGCCCCATGGCCGCGTATGCCTCGCGCATCGCCGCGAGATCGACGACCGCCGGCACGCCGGTAAAGTCCTGCAAGACGACCCGCGCCGGGCGATACGCGACCTCGTGGCTCGGCAAAGACGTGGGGTTCCACGCCGCGAGCGCTTCGATATCCTCCCGGGTGACGGTGCTGCCGTCTTCGTGACGCAGCAGGTTCTCCAAAAGGATGCGAAGCGAAAACGGGAGGGTCTCGATTTCGCCTACGCCCGCTCGCGACACCGCACCGAGGCGGAAGATTTCGGTATCCTCGCCGGCGAGCCGGACCGTCGCTTGACTGTTGAAGGTGCCCTTGGCTGACATGGCCGCACTGCTCCTTTCCTCGCGAGTCCCCGGATCAGGGATAGATCGTCATTGGGCCACTGCCCTCGCGTCGCGGGCCGAATGCTCGCGCGCGACCGGCGCGTCTATCCTGGGGACTTTTCTCATGAGATGTTGGCCTCCGCCCCGCTTGCTGCGGATCGGGGCCGAGCGCTTGCGAGCGTATCGGGGCGTGGAAACACCGGCGCGGCCGACGCCCAAACCGCGAAGACGCGTGCGCATCGTAGCAAAAGGAGCACACTTCGCGAGGGGGGCTCGGCCCGATGTCGACCTCCGGAGCCGACCGCTGCGCGCCGATTTCGTGAGCGCGGGTCGGTCGATGGCCGCCGAGCCCGCGGTAGGGGCGGCCGGAGCGCTCGCTTCGCTGAGCTTCGCGGTTTCGCCCGCCGGTCGGGTCCGGGCTCGCGGCCAGGGGAGGCTCCGCGCTATCGTCTGCCCATGGGGCAAAGCCGTGACCAGGCCGGGGGCGGGGCGTGCCATCACCCGGAGGTCGGGGACGACGGGGCCTGCGTGCTCTGCGGCGGCTGCGCCCACGACGTGGTGCTAAACGGCGCGTGCGTCGCCTGCGGCGCCACCGATGTCGCGCTCACGAACAAGGACCTAGGCGGCGCGGCGGGCGACGTCGTGCCGGCCGGCCGACTGTCCGGCCCGCGGCGCCGCTGAGCGCGACCGCCGA
>SLNH01000197.1 GCA_007133195.1 Nannocystineae bacterium
CGGCGGGCGCACGCGCGCAGCAGGACGGAGGCCGCGGCGAACGCGAGGGCGGCGACGCCGATGCAGATCACGAGGCCGAGCGTCCGGCCCGAACCGTCATCCCCTCGCACCGCGGCGCCGGTCGTGATGGCGGCGAGCGCGCGCCCGAGCCCGAGGGCGATGGCGCCGTTTAGGCCAAAAATCAATCCCTCGCGGTTGCGGCCGTCCCGATCTGCGAGCCGGGAGAGCACGAGCGGGGGCGCGGCGAGGGCCATAAGGACCGGCAGCCCGAGCGCGGCGTAAGCGAGCCACCAAAGCGGAAGCGCCAGCTCCCCCGCGGCGAGCGACGCGCCCAGGGCGCCGAGCACCGCCGCGCCGAACGCCGCTCCCCCGGCCAGCATTCCGGCTGGATGAACCCGCCTGCTCCATGTCATCATGAGCGGTGTCGCGGCGAGCATGCCGGCGAACAGCCAGGTATTGAGAACCCCCGTGTAGCTCCGCTCGCGCCCGACGAGGCTCTCGGCGACGAACGGGCCGATCATCGTGAGAAGCCCCACGCCGGTGAACAGGAGCGTGTTGCCGGCGAGGAACAGGCGAACCGGCGGGCTCGCGAGGAGCTCGCCCGTGCTGGTTACGAACTCCCGCGCCGGCCTGCGGGCTGGGGCGTCCGTGGGCGGCGCGGGCTCACGGATGAACAGCGCCGGCGCGAGGACGCCGGCAAGCACCGCGATGGCGCCGACCAAAGCCAGGGCGCGATACGAGCCGACTTCCAAGAGCGCCGGTCCGCCGATCAAGGCCGCGCCGGCGGCCACGAAGCTGAGCATGCTGCCGGCGAGCGTGAGCCTCACGCGAAGCGCGTCCGCGGGCGCGATCGTGGGCAAGAGCGAGGTATACGGCTGCGCCACGATCGCGAAGCTCACGCAGTAAAGCGGCACGAGCACGAGCCCCACCCCGCCCGGGACGTGCCACAGCGCGGCGAACGCGAGCGCCATGGCGGGCGCGGCGGCGATGACGATCGGCCGGCGCCGGCCCGCGCCGCTGCGTATTCGATCGGAGGCGGCCCCCACGATCGGGTTGGTCACACCTTGCAGGAGGTAGCCGACGACGAGCGCCGCCCCGATCCAGGCCGCCGAGCCCGCGGTGGCGTGACGGCTTTCGCTGTGAAAGTAGACGATCCACTGGGTAAACAGCGTGTCGAGCAGCGCCAGCGCGAAAAAGCCCAGCGGATACAAGCGCACGCGGGGCGCCGCGCGCGCACCGTTCATCGCGTGTTCCCCGGCCTTCCCTCCCCGCGCCCGTCGCGGTGGTCATGGTCGAGATCGGGGCGCAGCGTCCGTCCGCGGAACTCGATCGCGCCCTTGTGAAACCGCGCGCGGTAGCCGCGCCACACGGCGGCGAGGGCGAGCCAGGCCGCGGCCGGGTAGAGCACGCTCCGCAAGAGCGGGGCACCCACCGCGGCGCGGTGCAGGGCGTGCAGGGCGAACGCGGCCGCGACCTGCGCCCACAAAAGCGCGATCGGCGATCCGCCCAATCCCGATGGCGCGGGCGGCTCGCTCGCGTAGCACAGAAACAGAAGCACCGGCGGCAGCGCCCACACCACCACGAGCTCCGCGGCCATCGCGAAAAACGTGCCCTTGCCCATGCGAAGCCAGGGCGTACCGCCGGCGAGAAGGCGCGTCCAGCCGCTCATCGCCTCCTCGAAGTCGACGTAGTTGAAACAACGGTACAGCTGCGCGGCCGGGAGGAACCTGTAGCGGATGCCGCGCCGCTTGAGATGATGCCCGAGCGCCAAATCGTCGAACGCGTGCTCGCCGATGGCCCGGTGGCCTCCCGCGCTACGGTAGCTGTCGCCGCCGATGAGGATCATTTGGCCGTTTAGCCAACCTTTCGGCGACGTGTCCCGGTTGATGGCGCGGATCGGCATCCACTGAAACACCTGGCTGTAGAGCATGGTCTCCATGACCTCGCCGAACACCGAAGGGTTTTCGTAGATGCCCGAGCCGGAAAACGCGCCTAACCGGTGCCTGGTCGCGTACGCGACCGCCTTCCAGATCGCGTCGGGACGAAGCCGGGTGTCGGCGTCCAGAAACAGGAGCCACGGCGCCTTTTCGGCTTCGGGGAGCTGGCTCGCCTGCCAAAGCACGTAGGACTTCCCGCTCGCGAACGCGCGGCGCTGTTCGCCGCCGTCCGGCACGGACAATAGGCGAATGCGCGGATCGCTGTCCGCCCGCGCGCGCACGATGGCGCTGGTTTTGTCGGACGAGTCATCGTCCGCCACGATCACCGACAGCTGCGGGTAGTCGCTCGCCATCACCGCGTCGAGGCAGGCGGCGATGTTGCGCGCTTCGTTGCGCGCCGGGATGATCACGGTGACGCCGGGGTACTCGTCGAGATCGCGGGGGCGGGTTAGCTTCGCGAGCTCGCGCTCCGGGGCCAGGGCGGCCGTTTGATACAGCGCTCTCGCGAAGTGCCAAATGAGGCCGACGCACGCGACGACGACCAGCGCCAAAAAGAGCCCTTCAAACACCATAGCGGCGCGCATGGTACCAGGTCGGCGTTAGCGGGACCGCCGGTGCCCCGCTCGTGAGTCACAGCCGCAACGCCGGCGGCCGCCCCGATCTCTGTCTTTTCGGGCGGCGCTTGACGTTCGCGCGCTGGCTCCGCAACAGTCCGCCCGATGCCGGCGCCCCGAGTCGGCTCCCAAATGCCGCGGCGTGACTCCGCACGCGGCGCGGCAAATGCAGCCGGCAGCCCCCGATGGCCTGGAACTGGTACAAGCACGACCTCGACCGAACCCGGCGAGCAAACCTCCCCGAGCCGCCCGCGCCCGTGTTCGTCATGGGCCTTCACCGATCCGGGACCACGATCCTCTACGAGGAGCTCGCCCGGCAGTTTTCCTTGGCGAAAGTCGGCGTCTACGAAGTCGTCAACTACGAAAACCTCCTGCACGACCGCTCGCTCGAAAACGAAGGCGAAAAACGGCGCGAGCTAGATGCCCTCTTCGCGCGCAGCGGCGCGGGCACGAGGCAGGTAGACGGCATCCGGCTGTCCCACGACACCCCCGAGGAATACGGGTGGATCCTTGCCCGCCGCGCGGGATCGCTGTCGGTCGCCCGGGCCGGGGCCCAGGCCGCGCTCCGTGAGGTCGCCGGGAAGCTCGCCGCGCTCTACCCGGGCGCGCCGGGGGTGGCGCTGAAAAACCCCTGGGACGCCGCGCGCGGCCCCCAGCTCCTCGAGGCGTTTCCGCGTGCCCGGTTTCTCTACGTGCTTCGCGAGCCTATCGAGATCTTGAACTCCCAGCTCAAAAACGCGTTGCACTACGGGGCCGGCCCCGATCCACTCCTCGACCTCCTCCTCGCCGGCATCCCGGCGGGGCGGCTCGTCATGGGCGGACAGCGCGCTCTGCGCCGCGGCGTCGGCCAGGCCCGCTACGAGCAGATCATGCTGGGGCTGCTCGCGCGCGACGTGGCGGCGAATCTCGCCGCGATGCGTGGCTCCATCGCCAACATGCCGGCGGACAGCTACCTCCTCGTCGATTACGACCGCCTCGCCGCGGAGCCCGCGCGCGCCTTCGAAGCGATCGAGGAGTTTTTGGGCCTCGGTTTGCGGCGACCGTTCGAGACCGATCTGGCGACTCCAGGGCGGGAGGTATTACCCGCCATCGCTCATCGCCGCGCCCGGCTTGAACGAAAGCTGGGTGATGTCAGCGGCTTACGAGATCGTGCCGCGCCGTAAAGGCGGGGCATTCGCCGGGACGGCGGGCCCGCGCGGTCGTCACATACGCGCCCGCCTACCGAAAAAACGCGAATTTCTGCGCCCCCAAGACCGAGCGGGCGGCGGCGAGGTCCACCGCGCGCGGCGCGGTACCGGACCTTGGCGGCGGGTTTCCGAGGCGTCTCCCCGGCAAGAATTCCCTCACGATCGAAATCTCACGCTTTGATTCGCAAATCTCACGCTTTGCGCCATGGGAGCTGCGCCCGGCCGGGAGCGGGGCAGCTGCGGCGCGCGTCAGCGTCGGGCGAGTGAGCTTCAAAACCGCGGGATCCGGGGCTGAGTTCCGAGACAAGCCGAAAAACGAGCCCAAGTATCACATGGTGCGGACGTGTGGGACCCGCTCCGATACGACACTACGTGTGACCCAAAAATTGGGCTTGTCGTTGGACTTACGGGCGGCGAACACGCTTGCATTCACTGTGCGCCATCGCTACCTTGCGCCGCCATCGGTAGCGAGACATGGGACACGCACTTTCACAGACGACGCACACGCCCATCTGGGTACCCCGCCGACCACGCGGCGCGACCCAGGGCGAGCTCCGAGCGAGCCGTGAGTCGGCGGGGTGCAACCGTCCATACCCCCTTCGCGCCACGGGCCGGGCCACGGCAGGCGAGCATTTGGCCGCCGCGAAGGGGGCCGGGGGACATCGCCGCTGAGCGATACGCTGCCAGTTTTACGGACAGAGGAGAGAACGCATGGGACACGCACATACCTTGAGGAAGTTGGCGAAATTGGGGACTGGCGCGACCGCAGCGATCGCATTCGGCGCCTGCGCCATGGGCGAGGAAGGTGAACCGACCGGCTCAGGGCCGGATACGAACCGAAGCGGCAACTTCATCAAGGCAGCCGATCCCGTTCCCAACGAGTACATCGTCGTGCTCAATGAGGAGGGAGTGCGCGGCCAGGGCGTGCAGGCGGCCGGCCAGGGCCTCCTTAGGGATCACGCGGCCGGCGGCCGGATGATCAACTCGTTCGACCGCGCCCTAGACGGCTTCGTCGCCGAGATGGACGCGGCCGAGGCGCGCGAGCTCGCCCAGCAGCCCGGCGTCAAGTACGTGGAGGAAAACGGCTACGTCGAGATCGCGAACGTCCAAGAGGACGCCACCTGGGGGCTCGATCGAGTCGATCAGCGCCAGCTCCCGCTCGACGGCGTTTATGAGTACACCGCCGAGGGGACCGGCGTTGATGCCTACATCATCGACACCGGGATCCAGACCAGCCACGAGGACTTCGAGGACCGCGCCCACGACGGCTTCAGCGCGTTCGACGACGAGCACGGCTCCGAGGACTGCAACGGTCACGGCACCCACGTCGCCGGCACCGTCGGCGGCGCCGAGTGGGGCGTCGCCAAGAACGTGGATCTCTATGCGGTCCGCGTCCTCGACTGCAACGGCGGCGGCACCATCGATGGCGTCATCGGCGGCGTCGATTGGGTCACCGAGAACGCCGAGGGCCCCTCGGTCGCCAACATGAGCCTCGGCGGCGGCGCTTCGGCCGCGCTCGACGAGGCGGTGGAGGCCTCGGTCGAGGCCGGAATCACCTACTCGCTGGCCTCGGGCAACTCCAACACGAGCGCCTGCAACAGCTCGCCGGCGCGCGTCGACACCGCGCTCACGGTGAACTCCTCCACCGACAGCGACAGCCGCTCGAACTTCTCGAACTTCGGCGAGTGCACCGACATCTTTGCCCCCGGCAGCGACATCACCTCGGCCTGGATCGGCAGCGACAGCGCGACCCGCACCATCAGCGGAACCTCCATGGCCGCCCCGCACGTGGCTGGCGCCGTGGCGCTCTACCTCGAGGGCAACCCCGGCGCCTCCCCCGAGGCGGTGGGCGAGGCCATCACCTCGAACGCCACCGAGGGCGAAATCAGTAACGCCGGCTCCGGCTCGCCGAACCTCCTGCTTTACACCGGCTTTATCGACGCCGGCGACCCCGACGCCCCGAACGTGGAAATCACCGAGCCCTCGGATGGCAGCACGGTCTCGGGCGACGTCTCGGTCGTCCTGTCCGCCCAAAACGTGGACGAGGTGCTGCTCGAGCTCCCTGACGGCGAGCTCGTGGAGTTCGACTCCGAGCCTTACGAGACGACCTGGGACAGCACCTCGGTAGGCGACGGCCTCCACAGCCTCTACGCCCTCGGCGGCGCTGGTGACGACCTCGTCGAGGCCGTGGTCGATATCGAGGTCAATAACGACGGCGACGGCGGCGGCGGCGGCGACGGCGACTGGGGCGCCTCGGACACCCCGAATCTGCCCACGCAGCAAAACGCCGAGGTCTGCACCTCTGTGACCGTGAGCCAGAGCGGCGACGCCTCCGATGTTCGCGTGGATCTCGCTGGCTGGCACGACTGGCGCTCGGATCTTCGCGCGACGCTGTCGCACGGCGGCACCACCCAGGAGGTGTTTTCCACCGGCGATTTCCCCTTCGGTCACGGCGACTTCAGCCTCTCGGGCGAAGAGGTCGAGGGCTTCAGCGGCGACGCGCAGGGCGAGTGGACGCTCTGCGTCGAGGACACCACGGGCTTCAATGACGAAGGCGAGCTCGAGTCGTGGGGCGTCCACGGCAGCTCCGAGGGCGGCAGTGGCCCCTGGAGCGCGTCGGATGAGCCGAACCTCGCGACCGAGGACGGCGGCGAGGTCTGCACCTCGGTGAACGTGTCGGGCAGCGGCGACGCCTCGACGGTGCGCGTGAGCCTCGAGGGTCGCCACGATTGGCGCTACGACCTCCGCGCGACGCTGTCGCACGGCGGGACCACGAGCGAGGTGTTCGATGTGGGCACCTTCGACTACGGCGCGGGTAGCTTCAGCGTCACCGATGAGTCTGTCGAGGGCTTCGACGGCGATGCGCAGGGCGAGTGGACGCTGTGCGTCGAAGACACCACGGTGTTCAACGACACGGGTGTCCTCGAGAGCTGGAGCGTGTCCGGCGAGGGCTGATGGCCCGCGCGTGACTCCTTATAATGACGGCGGGTGACTCCGCCGGCTCATGCCCGCCCGGGAAATCTGGGCGGGCATTTTTGCGTCTGGGCCTCTCGCGCCGGACGCCAGCGACCTGGTCATTCGGAGCTCGCATGCCCGCCCGGGCGACTCCTCGGGCGGGCATCTTCGCGTTTGGCTACGGCGCGACGCGGTCGATTGGGGACAAAACTCCCTAGCTGCGCGTCGGGCGTATTGGCACAGGTACGACATCTCCGACACCCAGATCGCTCAAAGGCTCGACCGGTTCCGTGTGCGCCCTCGAGCACACAGCGTACATGCCGGTACAGACTGCGAAATTTCGTACTGGCCAGTGGTCTTGTGGATTGATGTCAGTTGTTTGCGCAGGGGAGGCTACTCGCCTTGCCAGCTCGCACGGACACCGACCCCCGAGCCCTTGGTAAGGGCCCGTAGTCCCCAGGATGGGGGGCTAGGTATCAGTCTTGCTCAGTGCCCCGGCAGCGGATCGTTATCATGTTTGCCTACCTGTCGCACATCACTGGCAAAAACGACCTTCACCTCGCGACCCCAAAGCAGGCGGACGGTACGCAGCCCGGCCGCCTGCTCACCCATTGCTAGGGAGTATTGACCGTATGAGACACAAGCCGACCATCGGACCGATCTCGACCGTAGGCGCCTCCGGCGCCGCCTTGGCGCTCGCCCTCACCGGGTGTGCGCCGGAAGGAGCCGACAACGCCGGCGGGCAGGGCCCGGAGACGACCCGCAGCGGAAACTTCATCCAGGCCGAGAATCCGGTGGCCGGCGAGTACATCGTGGTTTTGAACGACGAGGGGATGCGGGCGCAGCAGTCGGTCTCGGCCGCCGCCGACGACCTGGTGCGGTCCGCGGGAGCCGACGCCAGGGTGACGAACAGCTACGAGCGGACGATCACCGGCTTCGTGGCCGAGATGTCGGAAGCCGAAGCGGTGGCGCTGAGCGATGAGCCCGGCGTCAAGTACGTGGAGGAAAACGGCTACCACGAGATCCAGGGGGTTCAGGAAGGGGCCACCTGGGGACTCGATCGCACCGATCAGCGCACGCTTCCCCTCGACGATGTCTACGAGTACGCCGCCGAGGGGACCGGCGTGGATGCCTACATCATCGACACGGGCATCCTCACCAGCCACAACGACTTCGAGGGTCGCGCTCACGAGGGTTTCAGCGCCTTCGATGACGAGCACGGCTCCGAGGACTGCCAGGGTCACGGCACCCACGTTGCCGGCACCGTGGGCGGCGCCGAGTGGGGCATCGCCAAAAACGTCGATCTCCACGCGGTCCGCGTCCTCGACTGCCAGGGCGGCGGCACGACCGACGGCGTGATCGAGGGCGTCGAGTGGGTCACCGAAAACGCCGATGGCCCCTCGGTCGCCAACATGAGCCTGGGCGGCGGCGCCTCCGAGGCGCTCGACGAGGCTGTGCAGGAGTCGATCGACGCCGGGATCACCTACACGGTCGCGTCGGGTAACTCGAACACCGACGCCTGCGGCAGCTCACCGGCGCGCGTCGCCGACGCCCTCACGGTCAACTCCTCCACCGACAGCGACAGCCGCTCGAACTTTTCGAACTTCGGCGAGTGCACCGACATCTTCGCCCCCGGCAGCGACATCGTGTCCGCCGACATCGCGAGCGATGACGCCTCCCGCGCCGCGAGCGGGACCTCGATGGCCGCCCCGCACGTGGCGGGCGTCGCGGCGCTCTACCTCGAGGGCAACCCCAACGCGGCGCCCGCAGACGTAAACGAAGCGATCCTGTCGAACGCCACCGAGGGCGAGATCAGTAACGCCGGCGAGGGCACGCCGAACCTCCTGCTTTACAGCGGCTTCGTGGACGGCGGCGGCGAACCCGGCGATCCCGACGTGGAAATCACGGCCCCCGCCTCCGGCAGCACCGTGTCGGGGACGGTCGATGTCGCCGCCGATGCGCAGGCCGGCGACGCGGCGCTCGCCGAGGTGCTCTTCGAGCTCCCCGACGGCTCGATCGTCGAGGATGGCAGCGAGCCCTACGAGGCGAGCTTCGACAGCACCTCCGTGCCGGACGGCAGCCACGAGATCACCGCGGTGGCGCGGGATCAAGACGGCGCCGAGAGTGAGGCGTCGGTCACCGTCGAGGTCGCGAACGACGGCGACGGCGGCGGCGGTGGCGACGGCGACTGGGGCGCCTCCGACCAGCCGAACCTTCCCACTCAGGACGGCGGCGAGGTTTGCACCTCCGTGACGGTGAGCGACAGCGGCGATGCCTCCGATGTTCACGTGGACCTCGAGGGCGTGCACGACTGGCGCGCGGACCTTCGCGCCACCCTCTCGCACGGCGGCACCACCCAGGAGGTGTTTTCTACCGGCAGCTTCCCGTTCGGCCACGGCGAGTTCAGCCTCACCGGTGAGCAGGTGGAGGGCTTCAGCGGTGACGCCGAGGGCGAGTGGACGCTTTGCATCGAGGATACGACGTCGTTCAACGACGAGGGCGTGCTAGAGTCCTGGGCCGTGTACGGCGAGGGCGACGGCGGCGGCAGCGGCCCCTGGAGCGCCTCGGACGAGCCGGACCTCGCGACCGAGGACGGCGGTGAGGTCTGCACCTCGGTGAACGTCTCGGGTAGCGGCGACGCCTCGACGGCGCGCGTGAGCCTCGAGGGCCGCCATGACTGGCGCGCGGATCTGCGCGCGACGCTGTCGCACGGCGGCAACACCGAGGAGGTGTTTTCCACCGGCACCTTCGACGTGGGCGCGGGCAGCTTCAGCCTCACGAACGAGTCGGTCTCTGGCTTTAGCGGCGATGCGCAGGGCGAGTGGACGCTTTGCATCGAGGACACCACGGTGTTTAACGACACGGGCGTTCTCGAGAGCTGGAGCGTCGAGGGTGACGGCTAACGAGACCCGTTAGCCGCGGCGGCGCTCGCTGCCGCGCACCCAACCCGCCCGCCCGGCCGCGCGCCCGGCGGGCGGTTTTGCGTTTGGGGCCCAGCCGCGAGCGCGAGTTTCGCAGCTTGTCATGTACGCTGAGTTGTATGGGGCTGCGTGAGGCGATCGTCTCGCTCGCCAGCGGCGGCGTGCGAGCGGACATGCCCGCGCGCGAGCGCAAACACATCGTCTTCGTAAACAGCCTGGCCTTGGCGGGAATGACGATGACGGGGGTGTTCGCGCCGATGCAGGTGGTGTACGGGGACGCGCGGACGCTCGCGGTCTACGTGGCGACCTTCGCTTTCCTGGCCGCCGTCATGGCGCTCAACCGGCGCGGCCATCAGGTGCTCGCGGCGAGCGGCCTGTGCCTCGTCGCGTGGACCGTCACCTTCGCCCAGGCCGCGCTCGATCCGCGCGAAGGAAGTGTTCACTTCTTTCTCCTGGCGGGCGTGTTTCTGCCCTATCTCGCGATCTCCCACCGCCAGGGCTGGAAGCTGCCGGTGCTTTTGTCCGTGTTGGCGGGGCTAAGCTTTTTGTACTTCATCTATCACGAGGACGCCGCGCGAAGTGGCGACACGATGCTCTACCTGATGACCATGGCGGGCGTGGTGGGCGCCATCGCGACCGCCGGGCATTACACGCGTGCCGTGACCTCGCGCGCCGAACGCGAGCTCGACGCCCAGCGCGCGCTCTCCGACAGCCTGCTCCTCAGCATCCTGCCCGCGCCCATCGCCGAGAGGCTCAAGCGCGGAGACGAGCTCATTGCCGACGAGCTTCCTGAGGTGAGCGTCTTGTTTCTCGACATCGCCGGCTTTACGCGTCTTGCGACCGAGATCCCGGCGGACGAACTCGTGGGCCGTCTAAACGCGATCGTGTCGACGTTCGACCGCCTGGCCGAGCGCTACGGGGTGGAGAAGATCAAGACCATCGGCGACGGCTATATGGTCGCCGCCGGTGTCCCCATCCCGCGCGCCGACCACGCGCGCGCGATCGCAGACATGGCGCTCGCAATGCGGGACGCGGTCGACACGCAGCCCGAAGCCGCCGGAATGCAGGTGCGGATCGGAATCGCGACGGGGCCGGTGGTAGCGGGTGTCATCGGCGCCTCCAAGTTCGCCTACGATTTGTGGGGAGACACAGTCAACACCGCGGCCAAGCTGGAGGAGACCGGGATCGGCGGCGAGATCCAGATCTGCGAAGCCACGAAGCAGAGCTTGGGCGACGGCTACGCGATCGCCGAGCGCGGCGCGGTTCACCTCAAAGGAAAGGGCGAAGTACGCACGCACCTGCTCGAGCCCCGCCGACCGCCGGCGCCCGGCGAGCGCTAGCCGCCCGTAGCGCCGGGGCGCCCAGAAGCGATGGCGCCATCGGCCGCTGAGATATGTGCGCAGGCGTGGGGAAGTGTGCGGCGCGTCTGCTGCTGGCGCACCCCGGGGCCCCTTGTGGCGTATTGCCTGGCCCCGGTAGCGCTCGTTATACTGGCGAGGCAAAGAGTAGCGGCGAATTCGTCGTGACTCGCCAGAAGGGAGTTATTTCATGTTGAGAGTGGCCGTTGCATGTACTGCCGGGCTCGTGATGCTCATTGCCTACGCCTCACCTAGCGAAGCGTGTGGGATCAAGCTGACGGCCGGAAGTCCGAACGTCGAGCGCCAGCAGCGTTCCGAAAATCCATCTCAGATTCTGCTCGTAGGTTCGCCGCCGCGGCGGCTCGCGCGCGAGCTTTCGAACGCCGGGCACAGCGTGCACATCGCAGAGAGCCCAGCGGAAGCCCAGCGAACGAACTATCCGGTGGTGTTGGCCGACGAGGAGCACGTGGACGAGGCGAATCAGCGCTTCGCGGGCTCCCAGGTGGTTGAGCGCCAGGGCAGCCGGAGCCGCGACGTCGCGCAGGTAGAAAGCTCCCTGCAGCGGGCGCCCGTCGATTCCGCTGGCCGGCGCATCGCGGCGCGCGGGCGCGGCGGCGATCGGCAAGCGGTGGAAAGTGGGCGCGGGGCCGGCGGATCGCAGGCGCGGCAGCCGCGCGAGACTGGCGGAGCCCCCGATGATAGCGGCAGCGGAGCCAGCGGTGAGGAGCGGCAGCCCGCGGATGCGGCGCGGGGCAGCTCGGCCGATGAGCCGACCGCGTCCGAATCAGCGCCGGACCGCGCCGCGGAGCGCGAGGAGGCCGAGCAGCGCGCCGCCGCGGAGCGCGAGGCCGAGCAGCGCGCCGCCGCGGAGCGCGAGGCCGAGCGGGAAGCCGCCCGCGCCGAGCGCGCGGAACAGCGCGAGCGCGAGGCGAGCGACCGGGATGATCGCGTCGCGATGAGAGACGACGACAGCGCAGAGGACGGCGCCGGCGAGCCGGCTGTGCAGCGGGACGAGCCTACGCGCTCCCCGCAGCCCGACGCTGCGTCCGCCCAGTTCCACGAAGAGATTCGCTTCGGGACGAGCTCCGCGCGGCTCGGCGCCGGGGCGCAGGAGCGGATGCGCGAGACCGCGGCGTGGCTCAATGAAAACGACGGCGTCTCCATCGTCATCGTCGGTCACACCAACACGCCGGGCAACTCCGACTACAACATGCAGCTCAGCCAGCGGCGGGCGGAGCAGACTCGCGACTTCCTCGTGTCACAAGGCGTGGACTCGAGCCGGATCGAGGTCGAGTGGCGCGGTGAGGACGAGCCGGCCTACGGCGACGGCGTCGATGGTCGCAATCGCCGCGTGGAGCTGAGCCGCTAGCAGTTCGTCTTTAGTCTAAAGCCCACCTCACGTACCTCCCTAGCAAAGGGCACGGCCGGCGCGCCGTGCCCTTTTTTTCGTGCGCCAGGCATGGCGCAGCGTCCTTTGCGGCGCGGCTGCGGCGCAATCGCAGTTGACGTCGGGAAGGGGCTCATTCGTACTGAGGCAACGATGACCAAGCTCGCGGGCCTCCTTTTGGCTTTCGTGGTTGCGGGGATTCTGGCGTTTTCACTCGGGAGGACGACGACACCGCGCGACCAGGTCTCCCAGGCGGTACGCGATAACGCGATCGCGACCGTCGAGACCCTCGAACTCGAAAACGAGGCGCTAAGGCGCGCGCACGAGCAAGGCGATCCATCGCCTCACCTGCTCTGGGTCGCGCGCTCGGTCGGCGCGCGCGCCCAGCTGCTCGCCGATCTCGTCGGTTCGGCGCAGTCGGGGAAAGCTTTCGGAGACGTCACGGAGGCCGCGGCCGCCGCCAACGTCGCGCTCGCTTCATACGGTGAAGGCCGGGAATCCCCGGCCCAAGTCTACGACGCGGCCGCCAAGGAGCTCACTAGGCTGAGGGAGGCGCTGGAGGCCGCGCCGCTTCGATAGGCTTCTGACTCGGCGATGCCGAGGCCCTGGCCGCATTCGTCCGCCGGCAAACTGCGGATCGCCCGTTCTGGGCGGCACCTCCGCTGTGATTCAAATAAAAAGGGCCTGCCACTGGCAAGCCCTTTGAACCGGTCCCGCCGCCGGTTATGACCGGCGGCGGGTTATGTCACGCCTAGGACTCAGTCCGAAGGCGGGTGTGGCGCTATCGATGATCGCCGGAGAGCACGTCGATGTGGATCAGACCCGTGGACTGACCCGCGAACGTCCCTTCGAGCGTTGCGGAGCCACCCTGGACGCCAACAACGACGCCATCGCCGATATCGACGACGGACGCCTCGGAGCCCGCGCCGCGGGTTTCGGGATGGTGAACGACCCTCCACTCCACTTCGCCGCTCACGTCTCGCCGACCCTCGTCCTCGAACACGCCTTCGACGGTGATCGTCGCGGGGAGATAGGGCAAAAGGGCGTCGCCGGGGCTTTGGACCTCGAGATGGCTCAACGACGCGGCGAAGTCTTCGCTGTCATCGTTGCCGTTATCGTCGCCGTTATCGTCGCCGTTATCGTCGCCGTTATCGTCGCCGTTATCGTCGCCGTTATCGTCGCCGTTATCGTCCCCGTTTTCCTCTTCCACGAACACGAGGGTCTCGGCCTCGAGGCCCTGGTAGCTCACCCGGATGGTCCCTTCCCCGACGCCTTCCGCCGTGACCACCATCGCGTCTCCCTGATCCTCGAGACTCACGATGTCTCCGTCGAGGCTCTCCCAGTTGGCCTCTGCGGTGATGTTCTCGCTGTCGCCCTCAGTATCCACGTGTCGGGCCGACATGGTGAACGCATCATCCGGTGCGACGGTCCGGTTTTCGGGGGCGAGCCGCAGCCGCTCGGTGCGCTGGAGCGGATCGTCGAACTCATTCGAGCACCCCCCCGCTAGCGCCACGGCACCCGCGAGCGCTCCGATCGTTAGACTAGTCAACCTCATGATTGATCTCCCTGTCTCCGCAGCCCTTACAGGGACTGGGTGAAGCGAACGTAGAAGTAACGGCCCATGAAGTCGTAAGCCGCGGGGTGCGAGTTCGAGGTGAAGCCGTTGTAGACGACCTCGGGGGGACGGTTGAGGACGTTATTTACGCCGACCGTGAACTCGGACTGACCGACCCCGAGATCCTGGCCGTCGAACCGGTAGGAGCCGAACAGATCGGCCGTCACGTTCGGGCTTACGCGACGATGCGGGGGGTTGTCCGCGTCGTCGTCGAACAGAGCCTGGCAGTTATCACCGGCGCACTCGTTCACGCTGTGGGTGTAGCGGATGTTCGTGCCGGCGCCGAACTCCTCGTGGCCCCACATCGTGTTCAAGTTGAAGCGATACCGGGGACGCATCCCCTGGGCGCCGCCGCCGAACTGCTCGAAGACGCCGACGCTCTGCGTCGCTTGCTCGATCGGCTCACCGCCCTCGGGCTCAAAGACCTGCTGCGTGTCGAATTGGAGCAGGTAATTGGCATCCAGGTTGTGGCTGAACGCGCCCACCGGGGTCTGGTAGGTGTAGCGGGCGCCGACATCGATGCCTTGGGTGTCGATCCCCGAGTCGGGGCCAAGGTTGCTAAGCGGGTTTTCGATGAAGTCGATCTCGTTGGTCTCCGGGAC